>JBLHSI010000076.1:0-12305 GCA_047626655.1 Halioglobus sp. | reverse complement strand
TGGGTTGCACACCTGGAGCGGTAACTAACGTAGACATTGATGTAGATGGCAATCCCACCATGTCGCCGTCAGCCGTCCCTGTACCTGCAGCGGCATGGTTGTTCGGTTCAGCTCTTATGGGTTTAGTAGGTGTTGCTAGACGTAAAAAATAACCTCTTAACTTGATCAATCAGGGCTCCTTTGGGAGCCCTTTTTTTGTCCGGATTTTGGTGCTCTGCCAATCTACCATTCGAGCCTGTCTGTGCCCTCAGCCCGATTATTTTCATACGGCCCAGTACTGTGGATCGCCTTGGGGATCAACTCTCTATGAGCGCCTCCACGACTGCGCAGTTTATCGGTAACGATCTTGCAGGATTCGGCTCCATGACTTCGCAATAAACGGTGAAGAACCGCTTTGCAGCTGCCCCGTCACGTCTTGCCTGCAGATAAACATCAACCACCTCACCGTCTTGATCGACAGCGCGCCACAGGTAATGCTGCTTACCGTTGATTTTGATGAAGACTTCATCGATGTAGAAGGTGCCACCATAACCTCGATTCTTTCGCTTCAGCCGACGAGCATAAATAGCTCCGAATTTGATACACCAGAGACGGATTACTTCGCGGCTGACAGTGATTCCTCGTTCGGCGAGGAGGTCTTCTATCTCGCGATGGCTCAAGTTGAAACGATAGTAGAGCCAGACAGCATAAGAAATTATGTCAGGCGGGAATCGGTGGCGTTTGTATGTATTCATTCGAAGATACTACCAAAATCGATGACTTAACTTGTCAGTACCCGATGGAGAGTTAATTCGATTAGTATCAATCTGGTTTGCGCGCGACTATTTGCGCAATGGCCTGCTCACGCTCACCGGTTTCACTGCGGGTGACACCCTCGAAACTGTGAAGGGTTTTCCAGTTGGAAAAGGTGCCCTCTAGTTCGCCTGGGCGCAGGAGAAAGTCTGGGTTGTTAGGGCGACCAAAGCGCGGCTGATCAGTGGTGAATGTCTCATAGACCACTAGCCCTCCGGGCTGCACGGAGGCCTTAAGAGAATCAAATAGAGGCCGGTGCAGGTAGCGAAACACCACAATCGCAGCAAATGATTGTCCTGCCAGAGGATCACTGTCGGGGTGTTCCAGATCTACAGTCCAGAACGTAGCTAGCTTATTACCCTTAAGTTCTTGCGCAATACCATCCAGTACTGCTTGTCGCCGATCAGCAAAAACTACCTGCTGTCCGTGTTTCAATAGGTACATACCGTTGTGCCCACTGCCACAGGCGAGATCGAGCACTGGACCTTTACGGCCAGCCTGTGAAATAGCGGGTAGCTGCGTTTTGATTAGATCAGAGGGTTGCATGATATCGATAGTAACAGATCAATCTTAAGACACCCCAGCAGTGTATTACTCAGGTCGAGGCATTGGGTGCTCGGGAAAATCTAGCGGATGGTTTGCAGCAGGCATTTGATTCACACAGCATAGGAACCGGGTTAAATCTAGCGTCGATGTTGTTGGGCTGTGCGGCGGGTGCTTTCTTTGCTGGCCGATTGGCCGATATCGCGGGCTCATCCACGGCCGAATTTTGGCTGGAGTATCAGACCTAGCGCTGGATGTTCTGGGTTGACATATTGCCAGCGGCCATTTTCTTTGTAGCGTTGCTGTTCATTCCCGAGACTCCCCGATATCTGGTTGCATCTGGAAACAAAGATCGGACGCTTATCGTCATGAGCCGGCTCTATGGAGCCACTTCAGCACAATACAAAGTGGATGAAATTTTGACTCTCTAGCAGACGATGATCATCGGCCTACGTTCAGCGATTTGCGCGATGGCAACACCGGAAGAGTTAGAAGAATTATTTGGATAGGTATTGCCACTTGTCTGGTCACTATCGCCTTGGTCGATAAAGTCGGGCGTAAGCCTATTTTATGGGTAGGCTCTTTGGGTATGGCATTAACACTCGGCCTGATCGCATTTGCTTTTTCTACTGCAACTCAGGTTGATGGTCAGTTCACCCTGTCTGACAACATGGGTGTTCTGGCCCTGCTGGCTGCTAATGCCTATGTGATGATCTTCAATGGCTCCTGGGGGCCAGTTATGTGGGTAATGCTGGGCGAAATTTTCCTCAACCAAATACGCGGCTCTGGCCTGGCAATAGCCAGACTGAGTCAGTGGAATGTTAACGTCCTTATTACGATGAGCTTTCCTTTTATGTTGGCGTCTATTGGCCTGTTTGGTGCTCATGGTATCTATGCTTTTTTTACCCGTCTGTCTGCCATTTTTGTATCTAAAATGGTGCACGAGACTCGAGGTCTGGAACTGGAAGAAATGACGGGTTAGAGCAATGTGTACTCTATGTGTTTAGCAGAAACTATTAGCCGGGTTTGGGTACTCCATGCTCTCCTGAACAGAGAGCGCGGTGCGTTACTAGCACCAAAGCGATAGCGGAGGATCACTGGTTGTGCATTTCAGAATATCGGTTCTGGAGACAATTCCCACCAACCTGCCGCTCTCTTCCACTACCGGAACGGCGTCTAGTGCGCTCTCAACTAACAACGTTGCTATGCGTCGAACATCTGTAATGGGGTCAGCACAATAAACACGGCTATTACCACTTATGAAGTAATCAGCGACGGAGCCCGAGGAGCCAAGGCGCTGAGCATTTTCGCTGAGCAAATATTCGTAAAAATGTCTTCTTGATAAAAGTCCAATCAATTGCTGACGTTCGTCGACAATAGGGAATACTTGAAACGGGAAATTACGAAAATACTCGGTTACATGTGACAAAGACCAATGCGACGAAATACATTTGGGTGGCTGCGTCATGATTTGATAGGCATGATAAACAACCTCTAGATTGCCTTGCTTTACCAGCATGTCGCTATATTGCGCGGCCCGCTTGTTCGACACCATAGTCGTTGAGGTACTTGCAGGTTGAGGCGGTATTACCGGCAGGCCGCCAGGGTCAGATGGGTCGATTAACGTGCGTTCAGAGCGAATATCTGAGGTCTTATTGACGCGGCGCAGTGCTTCCAGAGACCCTTGAAACGTTCTTCCCGTGCTGCCGAAAACATAAAACATCGTTACACCTTGGCTTATCTGAATGGCTGTTGGTAGCGTAAGTTTTGGCGCTTATGCTTCTATCGACTAAAGTTTACTGCCCGCAATGCTGCTATAAAAGACGGATTATCTGTAGTTGTGAATCGGGAATTCCGATGTATCGAGGCTGTGCTATAACGGCAGCTGACCGCGGTATAAGAGGGTATGGGTTAGTAAGCCCGCACAAGAAAGTGAACCGAGAAAGTGCCACAAGCAGCTCGCGGCACTTCACTCATCCTTACGTTGCTATGCTACTTCAGCATCTAGTTCTCTTTCTAATAGCTTTGGCGCGTCGTAATGGGGTAGTTCTCCTTGCTCCGAACGCCAAAATACCCCTTCAACAGTCTCTAGTCCTTTAGCTCTTGCGTTGATAGCCATTTGCCGGGCTAAATCGGGGCCATAAGTGTTCACCGAAAAGACCGCCCTGCTACTTTTTCCTTGTTCAGTGGGCCAGCTCGCCTCCCAGTACCAGTTTTCCTTGATACCGCCAGTGCTGAGCTGATAGCGCTTGGCATAGGTGCAAACACCGGTTATCCCAGCGGTGTTGTTGGAACGGCGAATTGAGCAGACTTCTTTGCGCGTAATGGGTGGGTTTTCAGCGACAATGCGGTCTCGGTAGCGTTTGGCTTTCTCTAAGGCCTGCTCGCGGCTCCCGCATTTCTTGTCCGGAAAATTTTTGATGTGCCGCTCGCCCCGGCGTCGCAGACTCACTCGCCATGCATGTGACCGACTTTTGTCATCGTCAATTCGCGATATTCCATAACTATTCTCAATCTTTGCTGTATTCATGACTTAATACTCCGTCGCTTGAACGAGATATGAGCAATGCCACCAGTGGCCGGTTCGTGCTCATCTAATTACTTACCTATCAAGATCCGTGCCAGTTGCCGGAGGGCGCGTGAAATAGGCGTTATGTAGGGTTATCTTCTTACCGCGCACCTTGGTTGTGCTTGATCTGCACCAAAACGAAGCGAATGCAGTCTTTGTCATTGGGTTTTCAAGAGTGCGTCATACGCCCGTAGTGCGAAATTGTTGGCACGCTTAAAAAGTGTAGCGATAAGGAGAGTTGGCTCGTTTATTGCTTTGCTAGTTGTGAGAGGAGGCAACAGGCCAGATACGTATATCCGATCTGTTGTTATCCGGTATCGAAGTCGGTAAACATCTCGTTGTGTAGCCGCTTTTTAATCCCTGAAAAAATGCGGGGCTTTTTAAACTAACTTGATAATTAGGATTCTAAAATGACTGGAAATCAATCTCGACTGCATGCGATAAGCCAGGTGGTTAACCGAAAGCCCACCGAGGTCACCATGCCAAAACCTCTCTCTGAAATATGGGCCTGCGATGTTTTTTCTCTGGCGACTATGGAAGAATCACTATCAAAAAATGCCTTCAAAGGTATCAAGAAAACGGTTCAAACAGGCGTGGAACTCGATAAAGCGACGGCCGATATCGTCGCGGCTGCCATGAAGGATTGGGCGCTTGGTAAGGGGGTAAAGTTTTTCTCACACATCTTTTATCCGATGACCAATGCCACTGCCGAAAAGCACGACGGCTTTATTATAACCAGCCCCGAAGGGGGTGCGATTACCGAGTTTACTGGCAGCCTGTTGATCAAGGGTGAACCTGATGGTTCATCGTTTCCCAACGGTAGTATTCGTATGACCAACGCTGCTCGAGGCTATACCGCATGGGACCCCTCAAGCCCTGCCTATATTATGCAAACAGCGAATGGCGCGACCTTGATGATTCCCAGTGTATTTATGTCCTGGACCGGAGAGGCACTTGATAAAAAGATTCCGCTGCTGCGATCTAACGACGCGATGAACAAGTCGGCACAGAAGGTGCTTTCTCTCATGGGGGAAACCAACATAGCCACACTCAACTCAAGTTGCGGTGCCGAGCAGGAATACTTTCTAATTGATGCTAATTTTGCCAGTAGCCGCCCTGATCTATTACTGGCGGGGCGAACTTTATTTGGCGCACCGCCGGGCAAAGGGCAGGAGTTCGATGACCACTATTTTGGTGCGATACCCGAGCGCGTGCAGGTGTTTATGCAGGACTGGGAGGACCAGCTGTATCGTCTTGGGATTCCCGCAAAAACGCACCATAACGAAGTGGCTCCGGGGCAGTTCGAGATCGCTCCGTATTTTGAAGCGGCTAATGTCGCCGCCGATCATCAGCAGCTGTTGATGACCTTACTCAAGAGCACCGCCAAGCGGCATGGCTTCATGGCGCTACTACATGAGAAGCCTTTTGCTGGTGTAAACGGGTCGGGCAAACACGTTAACTGGTCGGTGGGTAATTCTACCCAAGGAAATCTGCTAGACCCGGGTAGCACGCCTCATGAAAACCTGAATTTCCTGCTGTTTTGCGGCGCTGTAATTCGTGGTGTACACCTTCATGGACCGCTGCTCAGAGCGGTTATTGCTTCGGCAGCGAATGATCACCGCCTGGGTGCCAACGAAGCGCCACCGGCCATTTTATCGGTATATCTTGGCGACCAACTTGAAAAGGTGTTTGAGGATATCAAAAGTGGTGAGCTAACGGGTTCCCAGCTTGGTGGGGTAATGGACCTAGGTCTTAGTCAAATTCTAAAATTTGATAGAGATCCGGGCGATCGTAATCGCACATCACCTTTTGCCTTTACCGGTAACCGATTTGAATTTCGTGCGGTAGGCTCTTCTCAGTCGGTTTCGGGGCCACTCATTGCGATGAACACAATACTGGCTGATTCTCTAGAGTGGATAGCCGCAAAACT
The DNA here is from genome assembly GCA_047626655.1 of Halioglobus sp. Lineage (GTDB taxonomy): Bacteria > Pseudomonadota > Gammaproteobacteria > Pseudomonadales > Halieaceae > JBALVT01. The sequence continues at coordinate 6,471 of JBLHSI010000076.1, read as the reverse complement.
GGAAACTCGGTTTGAGGGCGGCGCAAGCCAACTAGAAGCTGTTGTTGGTGTGCTGCAGGAGTTGATGGAATTACATGGCAATGTTGTATTTGGTGGCGATGGATATTCGGCCGAATGGCACAAAATGGCAGTTGAAGAGCGTGGACTCAAAAATATCCCAACGAGCGCCGACGCGCTCCCTGCATTCCGCGAAGCCTCGGTAAAAGAACTCTTTTCTCGTACGGGCGTATTGTCAGCCGTTGAGCTCGAGAGCCGTTTTGAGGTTTACGCGGAACAATATGTGTTATCCATTGAGGTCGAGGCAAGGCTGGTGATCGAAATGGCCAGTACTATGATATACCCGGCGGCCACCGGCTACCTGGCAGAGCTTGCGCAAGCGATTACAGCAGCAGCGAGCCTAAATATTATTCTCGATAACCAGGTTGTTCAGTCTATTGCAAAAGAGGTAGCCGCGATGATGAAAGCGGTTGGCGAGCTTGGTATCGCTATGGCGAAAGAAGGATTTATCAGTACCGAAGAGCATCTGCAACACTGTGCCAAGGTCATCTGTCCACTGATGCTGGAAGCTCGCCTTCATGCCGACAAATTAGAACAAGAGGTTGCTGATGATCGATGGCCACTGCCGAAATATCGGGAGATGTTGTTTATGAAATAGCCCCGGGCTTTATTGGTCGGAGAATTTTCACCTCGCGCTATTTGTGTTCTCTTGGAGCCTCACATATAGCGCTTCTCTTTTATCTCGTAATATCCTTGAAGTTTAATGAGACAAGCCAAAAAACGAATTTCTCTGCGCGGACTTCGTACGTTCTGCATTGTGGCACGACGTGCGAGTTTCCGCTTGGCAGCCGAAGACCTTTTCCTAACACCTTCTGCCATAAGCCATCAGATTAAGGTGCTAGAGGACGAAGCTGACGTTAAGCTATTTGATCGGTCGACGCGGGTTTTGCGATTAACCGAGGCCGGGGATATGCTCTTTCGCGAGTCAGAAGGTCTTATTGCTGAACTTGATGAAGTTGCCAGCCGATTTCATACGCGCTATGGGCAGCGTCCATTACATGTCACGGTGCAGCCATTTTTTGCGACTGAAATGCTAGTGCCGCGCTTATCGACCTTCATTAGTGACAATCCCGATGTGCAGATTAGCCTCGATACCGAGGCCCAGACGGCTTCGGCGCATCCGCTTCAAACAGATATTTCGATTCGCCTATTTCGAAAAACTCCCAAAGATCTGCGAGCCGATGAGCTGTTTCGCCTGCGTCTGGTGCCTGCTTGCTCTCCCGCATTTCTCGAAAAAAATCCCGGAGTGTGCAAGCTATCCATGAGTAAACTGCCACTCATTGTCCATTCAAAAAGACCCAATGCCTGGCGCGACTGGCACCAGGCCATCGGTGTCGATATGGATGAGAGAAGCAGCGTAATTCGTCTGGAGACAATGATTTCGGTTGCTAGAGCGGCGGAGCAGGGGTTGGGTGTTGCTCTCGTGCCACTGCCGCTGAGTGAGAGTTGGTTTAAATCTCAAAAGCTTGTGCGGCTGTCAGAATTCGAGTTAGACACTCCCGATCGCTATCTTGTTGTTACCAGAGACGACGAGGGAGAGCGCTCCGAAGTGCGGATATTTCGTCAGTGGATATTGAAAGAATTTGGTCACCCGTGATGAATTATTTTCAGCACAGCAGTAAGTTATTTTCGTTTGTTCATGCTGTAGGTCAACTGTAGATTGCTAATTGTACCCGGGTGAAAATGTCCGCGGTGCAAAAAAACATCAGTTTTACCAAGGAGTATGAAGATGAAAAAACCAGTGAGTATTGCACGCGGCGCAGCCAATTTTGGACTGTGCCTGTCGGCGGTATTGGGCTTCGCTAGTAGTAGTTTTGCCGAGCGGTCAGATATCGACGTTCATAAATTTGAATTGCAGGTGTTTCAGGGCACCATAGCAGTAGATGAAATAGTGTCTGGCGATATGGGGGTCGCTGTAGAAAAAATTCGTGATAGTGGCAAGTATGTAGAATTGTACGCAAAGAAAACCAATTTATGCGTGGCGTATACAGCGCAGGGGGAATATACCAATGCTGCTAAACAATGTCAGGCGGCGCAGCGTCTGAGTAAGCGCTCCGGCTTTATCGTGCATTCGACTAAAAGGGATAAACAGGCTCTGGCCCTCAATAACCTGGGAGTACTTTTGGCATTGCAGGGCCATACTCAAGAGGCCCTCAAGTATTTTGAACGCGCAGGGGGCAGGAGTACGAAATTCAGCGACACCTCTCTAAGAAACATTGATGCGTTAGAAAAGCGTGGGGACTCCGCAGTTGCGTCTCGTTCATGAGCGGAATGCACTGTAATACGTTAATGCGAGCTGCAATGACTGCGCTCGCATTTTTTGTGAGCTCAGACCATCCCGCAACTTTAGGTCAACTTGGCCAGTGAGTCTCTCTCTGTCTGCTGCTGATTATCTTATTTCCATTAGGCTGTGGGGGTTGGTTCAGGCGCAACTTCGAGGATGGCTATATCCACTATTGAGTTAGAATACTCAAGCGCTACCTATGCAGTAAAGCTGTTCGAAGCCAACTTTAGCATTCAATTATCTTCAGTTTATGTTTTGATATTTAAGTAAATCGGGTTAAATTCAACAAATTGAAAAGATCGCTTCTGGTCTGGATCGGTGGTGCCGAAGTCGACACATAATCTAGTTCAGATCAGCGGATATTGAGACCATGAACATGCCTTTCAATTTGCAGGAAACCGACAAGCTATTAAGCACCACCAGAGCGGTGCGTAAACGTCTCGACTTAGACAAGCCGGTGCCCGCAGAAGTGGTGCTGGACTGCATACGGCTGTCACAACAGGCGCCAACCGGATCTAACACTCAGTTGTGGCGTTGGCTTGTTATTACTGATGAAGACAAACGCAGAGCGGTTGGAGAAATTTACGCGCGCGGGGCTCAATATCTAGACGAGGCGAAGAAAAATGTTGCGCCCGAGGATCATCAAACCACCCGTGTCTATGATTCAGCTGACTATCTGGTAGAGCATATCGCGGAGGTGCCGGCATTAGTTATTCCCTGTGTGATCGGTAGGCCTAGGGAAAACGCCCTACAGATTGAGCAGGCTTCAATCTACGGTTCAATTTTACCGGCGGTGTGGAGCTTTCAATTGGCGCTACGCAGTAGGGGGCTTGGTTCGGCTTACACTACGTTGCACCTTGCGTGGGAGCGAGAAGTGGCAGAGCTATTTGGTATTCCCGAAAACGTTATGCAAGTGGCACTGTTGCCCGTAGCGTATACGCTGGGTACCGATTTCAAGATCGCGACACGCCAGCCGCCGGAAGAAATCACCCATTGGAATAAATGGCAGGAATAATTCAGTATCAAACAACGGCTGGGCGGCGACACCAAGAAGGTGTCCGTCGTTAGACCATTTGGAACCGTTTCGCCCATTGTCTCAGAGACACTTTTCTGCCGGTTCGTATAGAGCGCCACTAAAACGCTAGTTGATAGCCTAGGGTTAACATATCCTGCATTTCTAGCTGCACGCCATTAACGTCTTGATCAATGGTGGTCTCATACTCGAGTGCAATGCGATGATCGCCGGGTAAGATAAAGTTTACGCCAAAGCCCAGATCCCAGCGTTCACCGCCATAGTTATCTGGGTCTGCCGTTTGTACGGGCGCCATGATTGCTTGGTCTAGGCCATCGATATTGTCTTGATCGGTATAGGTAATTCGTAGTGATGTGCTGACATTCTTATTTAGCCGATAACTCACCCAGTTTGCCAAGCTGAACCTATCGCCCAAGTTGTAGTCTTCGTCATTGTCCTCTAATCGAGCCAAATATCTAGCTTGCGCGCCCCACTGCCAGTGTTGAGAAATTTGGTGTTTCCAGGTCAGTCCAGGCTCTAGATCATAGGTGCCTGAACCCAGTTGCATGGCATAGGGCGAACGGGGTGAGGGAGTCATGTTCATGGGGGTAAGTATTTGAGCGCGTTCATCTATATCACCGGTGGGTATGCTCAAACCCATATTAAGAATTAATTCACTTGAGTCGGTTTTTAGTAAGCCATACAGTATAGAGAATTTGGTATCCCCCATGCCGTCTGTATTGGTATTGAACTCGCCTAGCGTATTGGTTCCCATGCCACCTTGATAAGTAAGGTGGTCCATGTCTTTTTCAACTAGGTTAAGCATTAGAGCCACGGTTAATCTATCTGTGGGCGCATACATCATTCCCACCATATGCATAGTGGTTTTCATTTCCAGAGGCACTACTCTTAATGTGGGAGGCATCATCGGGGCAGATGAAAAACGATTGGGTACAGTGGTCGCGATTTCATCGGGTGAGATACTATCGCTACCTGCTAGATTGTCCTTCATATTCATCTGCATAAAGCGATAGGAAAACATAAACTCACCGGCTTCATGTAAATGATCGCTCATTATGCCAATGGGGGCATGTGCATCAGGAGCGGAGTGCTGTGCCAATAGTGTCATGGGCAGTAAGCTCATAGTGGTGGCTAGAAGAACGCGATGTAACATAAATAACTCGTATGATGTCTATGATGAGGAATGCCATTGTATAAAAACTCTAGGCGAAGCGAGTGTGACAAATTGTCGCACCTCATGTTGACTCTCTATCAAGATCGATCAAATATGGCTAACGCGCCACCGGCCTTTTCTGTAAAAAGCGTTGTAGCGTGCGCCTATGCATATCCAGAGCACGGGCCGTAACCGATATATTGCCATCATTTTCTTCGAGCACTTTTTGTACATGTTCCCACTGCAATCGCCTAACCGACGGAGGGTTATTGCGAATCACGGCTGGGCCCTTCAGTGGTCCTTCAGGACTAAAGGCTGCCAACACTTCATCTGCATCTACAGGTTTACAAACATAGTCATGCGCACCTAGTTTAATGGCAGAAACGGCTGTGGCAACGCTTGAATATCCGGTCAATATCAACATCTTTATCGCCGGGTTTAGTTCTTTAAACGTGGCGAGTAGCGATAGTCCAGAGTCGTGACCAATCTTTAGGTCAATAACCGCTTTGTCAGGCATATGCTCTGCCACAAGCCCAACGGCAGTTTCAATGTCGTTTGCCACGAACGTTAGAAAACCTCTTTTTTGAATCGAGTTGGCGAGGGTCTTGGAAAACAGTATGTCGTCGTCAACAACTAGGATTTTTTCCTGCGTCATCTGTCATGCCTAATGGGTAGGTGAATGCGAGTTAAGGTCCCCCCAGTTGTGGCGTTGCCTATACTCACTGTGCCATTCAATCTTTCAATAGTTGCATGACTCAACAAGAAACCTACACCCAAACCGTTGTCTTTGCTTGACACAACTTCAAGTCCCAATCTCTCTTTTAATTCGGGTGTGATTCGAGGCCCCTTATTCGCAATTTCCAAAATCCATTGATCAGCAGATACTTCACTCGATATGGCTACTGAGCTTCCACCTGCCTCGGCCGCGTTGTTCAATAAATTGATGATCGCTTGTTGCAGGCCCTCATTGCTCAGCAACAGGGCGTTGCATTCGCTTTTACTCCGCTTAACCACGATCTCAACTTCCGGCTTAAGCAGTTGCCAGTGTTCCAGTAAACGCTCGAAAAACAGATGAAGGCCGAGTTGCTCCGTTTTTAACTGGGGGTCGCTGTCGGATACTAGTGCCCTTATAGCGTCTCGACAAAAAACAAGTTGTTGCTGCAGTATGTGTATTTCCCGTTGCTTTTCTGGTTCATTAGTTTCTTGTTGCATGTCCTTGAGTATCACAGCCATGGTAGATAGTGGAGTGCCAAGTGTGTGGGCTGTGCTGGCCGCTTGCGTGGCGACCGCCATAATCTGCTCATCCCGCAGGGTCGACTCTCGCAAGACGCCGAGTTGCTGCTGCTGATGTTTCAATTCCGCAGCCATCTTTACTACGAACCATGTTATTAGCGCCGCGCTCACCAGAAAATTTAGCCACATGCCTAAAATATGTAAATTAAAACCAGCGTTCATTTGATCATGTATATGACCCGAACTGCTGGGCATTAGCTCAGGCATTGGTATAAACCAGAATAACAACGTGGTGTAAGCCGCTAGTGCCAAGCCGGTGATACACCATGTGTAGAGTCGGGATAGCGTTGTAGCACAAATCATTATGGGAACTAACAGGTACGATATGAAAGGATTACTAGCGCCTCCGGTAAAGTACACAAATACGCCTATGCCAATCACATCAACGGCGAGATAAGACCAAAACTCTGTTTCGGTTACATCTCGTTGTAATTGCAGTCGCCAATACAAACCCACGTTAATCACAACAAATAGACCTAGAACAAACACCAGTAATTTATACGGTAGTGCTAGCTGTAAAACCCGATCACTGTACAGTACCGCCGATGCCTGTAGGGCAATGACAATCGAGCGAATGATGAGTAGGCCTTTTAGGTTTGAATTGAGTGCAAACACCAGAGTTTTCCGTTGGGTCGTAGTCGGTAGGTAACA
>JBLHSI010000075.1:0-12374 GCA_047626655.1 Halioglobus sp. | reverse complement strand
GAAATCCCGCGAAACAAGCCATTTCCCATATCTTTTTAAACTTACGACTGGACGTATCGAGCAAACTCATAGGAACATTTGCGCCTACGTTAAACACCACTACCTGAAGTTCTCCTATGGTATCTTCTATCAGTTGAAACAACTTCACCACTTGGTCTTCATCTCGGGCATCGCAGCTGAAACCGTGGGCATTAAGGCCCCGCGCAGCCAACTGATCAACCAGCCCTGTGAGCTGATCACCATTACGCCTAGCCATACATACGGTGTAGCCATTTTCGGCGAAACACTCACTAATCGCCGAGCCAATTGCATCGCCTGCGCCCATAATCAAGGCGACTGGTGATTCTGTATTTCTGGTCATAACGAGCTTTACTCCACCGCCTCGAACCCTCATAAATAAGCTTATCTACATTAAAATTCTTTTCAACTCAATAATAATGTCTTATAAGTAACTAAAACTTATCTATGAGTCACTTATGAATTATAAACAGACACCGCCAATACAATGGTTGCCCGTTTTCGAAGCTGCCGCTCGACTGCTGAGCTTTAAGGCTGCCGCCGCAGAACTGCATGTCACTCCACCTGCTATAAGCCAACAAATTGGTGCCCTGGAGCATTGGCTGGGCCTCAGTTTGTTTGAACGTCAGGCACGCAAACTGAGCTTAACGCCAGAGGGAATCTACTACTTAAAGGTGGCCCAGAAAGTGTTAGTCGAACATGTCCAAGGATACCTGGAACTAGAACGACGTTTTAAAATTAAGGCGCTAAACGTAAGTACACCACTCTTTTTGGCACAGGAGCTGTTAATACCAAATTATTTGTCGTTTGCGAACTATGCCCCCGACCTAGAACTTCGACTGGAAGCGCGTATGTCTCTAGTTGACTTCGAAAACGAGTCACTAGATGCCGCCATTCGGTTTGGCGACGGAAATTGGCCTGGGCTTAAATGTAGAAAACTGGGGGATTGCTATATGTCACTGGTATGCAGTGTGGATTACATGTCACAGCACGACCCTTTAGACATCCATAATCTGAGTCGCCATCGGCTGCTTACTCTCTCACCCGAATTGGACGACTGGAACACCCTGCTAGACACGCGTATCGTCAAAGACCAGAACCGCATCGTATGTGACTCATATATGTCAGTGATTAAGTCTGCGGCTGAAGGACTGGGAATTGCCATTGGCATTTTCCCGCTGACAAACTTGTGGATTGAAAATGGAAAACTACTAGCGCCTCTACCAATCCAATACCACAACCATTCAGCGTATTGGCTAGTGTCACCTAAACGCGATGATGAAACGCCAAATATCGAAGCACTCTATGCATGGACAAAACACTTAATGGACCAGCTCCCCGCACAAACTGTTATTGCGTAAGCATGTCATTCTCGCACTAGCCATCTACTCCTTTTTATCTTCCAACCATTTTTCTATTTTGGCCTCCCCCAGCGGTTGATCCCCCTCGGGCACCCGCACACTGTCTCGCAATTCAGAGCCTACATTGGGGTTTAACCACAGATTCAAGAAGAAGACGATGAGCATGGCCAGAACGGCTCCGCAGCCGGCCAGAAACATATCTTTCTGGGCATCCCAGATATCGCCCTGACTGCCGAGAAAGGCTAGACCGAGCTGTGGCGCGACTATTCCTGCCGCTTTCCACTCGATTATTTCGTAGATTGCCGACAAACTAAAAGTAATGTCTATCGGGAAGAAATAGGCCCAAAATCCTCGCAATTGCGCAATGCGGACCAGCACTTCTCGCACCGGGTAAGCCAGCAATAAGCCGAAACAAAAATGAACCAAGCGGTCGTACATATTTCGGTCGGCGCCCGCCCAATTTTGCAAGGTCACGCCAAAGGGTACTTCTGCATAAGTGTAATGTGACCCGATTACATGCAAACACATGAACAGTGTCACCAAACCATAGGAAATATCCGATAACTGAAAGCACCGCGCGGTAAGCAGTAGTACCGGCACCCAAAAGAAGACCAAATAATTTTCGAGCAACCAGTCTTTAGGGTGCAAAGGATTCCAGGCGGCCCAAGACCAGGTCGCCATGAATATAGCCAGCAATATCAGCCGGAAGCCGTAGCGTTTAAAGAACGAGTTGTCTCTCATCACCTTACTCGCGGCACTCCCAAAGTCAAAGCGTCAGCGGTTCCATCATACGATGGAACCGCCAAAAATTGACTACCCGGCCAAGATCTCATTAAGCGTTACACTGGGACGCATAACCTTCTTCACTGTGTCGCGTCTGGCATGGTAGTACCCGTCTAGCTGCGCAGGTTCGCCCTGTACCGCGCTTAGTTCAGCAATGATTTTTTCTTCATTATCACGCAGGCCTTTTGCCAAAGGCGCAAGCGCGGCGGCTAGCTCAATGTCTTCAGTTTGAGCGGCCACCGCCTCTGCCCAGTAAAGCCCCAAATAAAAGTGACTACCACGATTATCCAGTTCTCCGGTCTTGCGTGAAGGCGACTTGTTGTTCTCCAATAATATTCCCGTGGCCTGGTCCAGGGTTTTGGACAGTAGCAACGCACGGGGATTGTCTTGCTTTATACCCATGTCTTCCAACGACACAGCAAGGGCCATAAATTCACCCAGAGAATCCCAACGCAGATGATTCTCCTCTTCTATTTGTTGCACGTGTTTAGGGGCGGAGCCACCGGCACCTGTTTCATACATTCCACCCCCCTCCAACATCGGCACTATAGACAACATCTTTGCAGAAGTGCCCAGTTCCATAATGGGAAACAAATCAGTTAGGTAGTCGCGAAGTACATTGCCCGTCACCGAAATAGTGTCTTGTCCGCGTTTCATCCGCTCTAAAGAGAACCGCATCGACTCGTTGTAACCAATAATGCGAATATCCAAGCCGTCGGTGTCATGATCCTTGAGATAGCGCTCGACCTTGATAATGAGCTGCCTATCGTGAGCACGTTCATCGTCCAACCAGAACACCGCGGGTGTATCTGACTGACGCGCACGACGCACGGCCAATTTGACCCAGTCTTGCACAGCAACATCTTTGGTTTGGCAGGCACGCCATATATCGCCCAATTCAACCTGGTGTTGCATGAGCACCGATCCATCGGCATCAACAACACGCATGGTGCCAGTTGCTGCCACTTCGAAAGTCTTGTCATGCGAACCGTATTCTTCGGCCTTTTTCGCCATCAAACCGACATTGGGCACCGTGCCCATTCTGGTGGGGTCAAAGGCACCATTGGTTTTACAGAAATTGATGACTTCCTGATAAATACGCGCGTAAGTACTTTCCGGCATAACCGCTTTGGTATCTTTAAGCTTGCCATCCGGACCCCACATTTGACCAGAACTGCGAATCATTGCCGGCATCGACGCATCGACGATCACATCGCTGGGTACATGTAAGTTGGAAATACCCTTCACCGAATCTACCATGGCCAACTCTGGGCGTTGTGAATAGCAGGCTTGAATATCCTGCTCAATCTCTTCCCGCTGAGAGCGCGGCAGGTGGGCTATATTGTCATAGACACTGCCCAAGCCATTGTTGGGATTTACTCCCAATTGTTTGAATAGCTCGGCGTACTTCTTAAACACATCCTTATAAAATACAGTCACGGCATGCCCGAAGACAATGGGGTGCGATACTTTCATCATGGTGGCTTTAACGTGCAGAGACCACATCACTCCCGTTTCTTTCGCGTCGGTCAAACTCTCTTCAAAAAACTCTTCCAGCGCCACACCGCTCATAAACATACTATCGAGTACTTCGCCTGCTTCCAGTGGCAGCTCTTTCTTAACGTCTACGGAGCCATCTTCGGCGACAAATTCAATACGAACGGTTGTCGCCTGGTCGACCGTGATTGACTGTTCACTAGAAAAGAAATCACCCGAACGCATATAGTCAGCGTGAGTTCGCGATGCCTTGCTCCAGGCGCCCATTGAGTGAGGGAATTTTCTGACGAACGCCTTTACAGCGGCCGGAGCGCGCCGATCAGAGTTACCTTCGCGCAGTACTGGGTTAACCGCACTACCCAAAACTTTGGCATAACGCTCAGCGGAGTTTTCCTCCTCGTCGCTGCTTGGGTTATCGGGAAAATCTGGCAGCCCATAACCTTGCGCCTGAAGTTCAGCAATACAATCTTTTAATTGCGGCACCGAGGCGCTGATGTTCGGAAGTTTGATAATATTAGCCGTGGGGTCCTGGGTCAGTTCGCCCAGGAAAGCCAAGCCGTCAACAACGCGCTGGTCTTCGGGTAGTGTATCGGTGAAGGCCGAAAGAATACGCCCCGCTAGCGACACATCGGTGACTTTTACATCAATGCCCGCTGCCTTCGTAAACCTCCTAACAATGGGCAGCAGCGAACAGGTGGCGAGTGCAGGTGCTTCATCGGTTAGTGTGTAATATATCGTCGGCTCATCGCCCATCTCTTATCTCCTAAAGAATTCAGCGCACATGAAACCACACTTGTCCGCTCTAAAAAACCATTTCAGGCACATTATCGGGTACTAGTAGCTCCCCGTCCGTCAGATTGACGATATCTTCTACGGTTACGCCCGGGGCACGCTCTCGCAAAATGAACTTGCCTTCCGCTATATCGAGCAGAGCCAGATCAGTTAGAACACGCTTGATACAACCCTTCCCTGTTAGTGGCAAGGTGCAGTCTGACAGCAATTTGGATTGCCCTGTTTTGGAGGCATGGGTCATTGTGACGATGATATTATCGGCCCCCGCCACCAGGTCCATCGCTCCGCCCATCCCTTTAATCAATTTACCGGGAATCATGTAAGAGGCAATATTGCCATGGCAATCGACTTCGAATGCGCCCAGCACGGTGAGATCAACATGACCGCCACGGATCATGGCAAACGACTCGGCCGACGAAAACAGGGATGCCCCGCTCACCATCGTTACGGTCTGCTTACCGGCATTAATAAGGTCGGGGTCCAACTCTTCTTCCAGTGGGAATTGCCCCATGCCCAGCAACCCATTTTCAGATTGCAGCATAACCTGCATATCGTCGGGGATATAATTGGCTGCGAGGGTGGGAATACCTATACCGAGATTAACGTAGAAGCCATCCTGAAATTCCTGAGCGACACGCTGAGCCAATTGTTCGCGAGTTAAAGCCATATCAATTACTCCCTATGCGCTGCGCACAGTGCGCTGTTCTACGATTTTTTCGAACGTACCTTTGATCAGGCGATTAACGTAAATGCCAGGCAGGTGAATCTCATCTGGATCTAACGCCCCCACCTCGACTATTTCTTCCACTTCAACGACAGCGATCTTACCCGCGGTAATAGCCATTGGATTGAAGTTACGGGCAGTTTTACGAAACATCAAGTTGCCATAGCGGTCGCCCTTCCACGCTTTGGCGATAGCAAAATCACCCACCAGCGCTTCTTCAAGAATGTAATGTCGCCCATCAAATTCTCGTACTTCCTTACCCTCTCCCACCGGTGTGCCATAACCCGTAGCCGTATAAAACGCAGGAATACCCGCACCGCCCGCCCGCATTTTTTCTGCCAGCGTGCCCTGCGGAGTGAGCTCCACTTCCAGTTCGCCACTCATCATCTGAGCTTCGAACAATGCGTTTTCGCCAACATAGGAGGCAATCATTTTTTTGATCTGCTTGTCTTCCAGCAACAATCCCAACCCAGCGCCATCTACTCCGGCATTATTGGATGCCACTGTCAGGCCTTTAGTACCTCTGCGCTTTATTTCCTTGATCAGGTTTTCCGGGATGCCACACAAACCAAACCCACCGGCGATGATCGTCATATTGTCTTCCAGACCAGCCAGAGCTTCCTCGTAGCTGTCTACCACCTTGTCGAATCCGGGCACTGTGTTCTCCTGTTACTGTGTTTAGCGCGGCCGAAGAGGCGCTATCGATGCGGGTTATCAGTATAGCTGCCAACCGATGTTTATAATCGATTTTTCGACTCGACTAACCGCTGCCTGAAGCCAACCTTTCGCAAGGTGAACTAAACAACGCCCCCAAAACGGTCGCGCAACAGGTTTTTCTGCACCTTACCCATTGTGTTACGCGGCAATGAATCAATGAATTCTACCCGCTTGGGTACCTTAAAGTTAGCCAACTGCGTCCGACAGTGAGCGATAATCTGCTCCTGTGATAACACAATGCCGCATTTCTCAGGCTCATCTGCAACAATTACCGCGACCACCGCCTCGCCAAAGTCAGCGTGGGGAACGCCGATCACGGCAGACTCCCTAACGCCCGCCATGTCGTCAACGACCAATTCAATTTCTTTAGGGTAAACATTGAGACCGCCGCAGATAACCAAATCTTTGGCGCGCCCGACAATAGAAACATAGCCGTCGGCGTCAATAGTGGCTTTATCGCCTGTATCAAAAAAGCCGTCGGCGGTAAAATCTTCAGCGGTCTTCTCCGACATCCGCCAGTAGCCCGCAAACACATTAGGTCCTCGCACCTGCAAGTCGCCTATTCCACCAGTCGTTTGGGCATCCAACATTGGTACGCCCGCATCATCAACCAAGCGCAACGCAACACCCGGCAATGCAGGACCCACGGTGCCAGCACGGCGCTCGCCATGCAGCGGATTAGACGTGTTCATATTGGTCTCGGACATACCGTATCGCTCCAGTATGGTATGGCCACAACGCACTTCAAATTCAGCAAAAGTCTCAATCAACAGCGGAGCCGAGCCCGATATGAACAAGCGCATATTGGCGCAACATTTGGGGCCGAAACTGGGGTTACTCAACAGTCGAGTATAGTAAGTAGGAACGCCCATCATCACGGTACAGTCGGGCATCGCTGCAACAGCTGCTGTGTCATTGAACCCCCGGTGCCACGACATGCTAGCGCCACACATCAATACGCAACTGACTCCAACAAATAGTCCGTGAACGTGATAAATCGGCAACATGTGCAAAAGATGGTCGGCGGCAGAAAACCCCCAAGCCGCAACCAATGTCTCGGCACTCTTGCGAAGGTTATCATGGCTCAACATGATGCCTTTGGGCCGCCCTGTGGTCCCTGAGGAGTAGAGCAAAGCCGCCATGTCCGCGCCGTTGCGAGGGGCGATATATGCGTCGGCAATGGCCCCATCGGCCAGGGCCATCAAACTGCCACTACCGTTGGCATCGAGCGTCAATAATGCCTTGACCGTGATTTCGCCAAGCACCGTTTGCATAGAGGCCAGAGCACTGGTGTCACAAATGACGATACTGGGCTCTGCGTTACCTAAAAAGTAGGCAAGCTCCGCGGCCGTATACGCGGTATTGAGCGGATGAAAAACCAGACCGGCGCGCAAACAGGCTAAATACAAGCACAGGTTCTCGACTGACTTCTCTATCTGGACCGTTACTCGGTCTCCGGGGCAGGCACCAAGACCCCGCAGCGCCGTGGCGATACGCGCTGAAGCCTGATCGGCTTCGCGGTAACTCACGCGGCGACCCTCGGCAGTGGTCAATAAAGGGGTTTCGAGGTCATCCGGGAAATGGGACTCAAAGTGAGCGTAGAGATTAGCGTTGTTAGTCATCTATTTTCACTACTCAACGGTCATATCACCATGATAAAAATCCCATTATAGGCGTATTGTTACCTTGCCAGAAACAAATATAATGGACACCTCGATATCGGCCCCTGCGCCTAGGAAAACCACAATGACAGACCAGTTCATCAAATCAAAAGCCGCCATTGCCTGGGCACCCAAGCAACCCCTTTCTATTGAAGAGGTGGATGTGATGCTGCCCAGGGAAGGCGAAGTACTGGTCAAAATACTGGCTAGCGGCGTTTGTCACACCGATGCATTTACATTATCAGGTGAAGACCCCGAAGGCATTTTTCCGTGCATACTCGGGCATGAAGGCGGCGGTATAGTCGAGCAAACCGGTGAAGGTGTAACGAGTGTCAGCATTGGCGACCACGTTATTCCTCTATACACACCGGAGTGTGGCGAGTGTAAATTTTGCTTGTCTGGCAAAACTAACCTCTGTCAAAAAATTCGCGAAACACAGGGAAAGGGCCTCATGCCCGACGGCACCACCCGCTTCTACAAGGATGGCAAGCCTATTTTTCACTACATGGGCTGCTCTACGTTTTCGGAGTACACCGTATTACCTGAGATTTCTCTGGCCAAAGTGAACCCAGCCGCTCCTCTCGAAGAAGTTTGCCTGCTGGGCTGCGGTGTCACCACCGGCATGGGCGCAGTGATGAATACCGCTAAAGTCGAGGAAGGGGCGACGATCGCGGTCTTTGGTTTGGGAGGCATAGGCCTGTCGGCGATCATTGGCGGCACTATGGCTAAGGCCAGTCGCATTATCGCCATCGATATCAACGAAAGTAAATTTGATTTGGCCAGGCAACTGGGAGCTACAGACTGTATCAACCCTAAAGACTATGAAAAGCCCATTCAGGATGTCATCGTCGAGTTGACTGACGGCGGCGTAGATTACTCCTTCGAGTGCATCGGTAACGTCAATACAATGCGCTCGGCGTTGGAGTGCTGTCACAAAGGCTGGGGCGAATCTATCATTATTGGTGTAGCCGGCGCAGGCCAGGAGATTTCGACTCGTCCCTTTCAACTAGTGACCGGGCGAGTCTGGCGCGGCACCGCATTTGGTGGAGTAAAGGGTAGAACCGAGCTGCCTGATTATGTAAACCGTTATTTAGACGGCGAATTTAAATTGAGCGATTTCATCACCCACACCATGGGCTTGGATGACATCAACGAAGCATTCGACCTATTACACGCAGGTAAAAGCATACGAACCGTTATCCACTTTGATAAATGACACCACAAGAGATAGATATAGACTATCTGCGCACCTGGATCGGCAAGCAAGAACAGGCCACAGACACCATCACGCCGGAACTGCTAAAGCGCTATACAGCAACGCTTAACGGGTACACTGAACTGCGAGCCTCGCACATCCCTCTGGGTATTCACTGGTGCCTGACGGCACCTGCCGTGGCACACAACGACTTAGGTGTTGATGGGCATCCAGCGAAAGGCGGCTTTCTGCCGCCGGTTCCCCTGTCTCGCAGAATGTGGGCATCCAGCAGGTTACGCTTTTTTACTGCACCCCAACTGAATACCGCTATCGAGAGAACCTCTACTATCTCGGATGTTATGCTAAAACAGGGCGCCACATCGGGCCCCTTGGTATTTGTGCAAGTGGATCATCTGTATACACAAAAAACCACACAGAGCAGCGAGACACTGCTCACTGAGAGGCAAACTATTGTCTACAGAAACTCCGCTACCTTCAAACGACCCGTATCATACACAAACAAAACAGGTGAGTGCTCTCTCAACATCACTCCCGATAGCAGGCTGTTGTTTCGCTACTCTGCTCTCACGTTTAATGCTCACAGAATTCACTATGATGATCGCTACGCAACGGTTGAAGAGGGATACCCGGGATTGGTCGTTCACGGGCCACTAATGGCCGCACTCCTAATGAACTTAGTGCAGGCCAGACATGCTGATAAGACACTGCAAAGCTTCGAATTTCGAGGTGCAGCGCCGGCCTTTGCAGGTGAGACATTGCAGCTAATGGTCAGTGGCGAGCGCACGGATCATCTTGAAGTCATAAACCATGAACAGGCTTCAATTATGACCGCCAGTGCAGAGTTTGCTGAGAATGATGACTGCTAAGCGCTGCAGGTCACTGCTGTTTGTACCCGCGTCCAGATTAGACATGATCGATCGGGCGCACCAGCGCGGTGCGGATGTGGTCATACTTGATTTGGAAGATGGGGTCGCCGAAGCAGACAAATTTGCAGCGCGCCAATCTCTCAACTCGCAGCTCGAGAAACTGCACTCTCACGGTGTTGACACCATGGTCCGTATCAACAGCCTGGAAGCTGGAGGTGCGCTAGATTTACAAGCGATGGCAACATCACATAACACTGCGGTGCTAGTGCCCAAGGTCAGCGATCCAGAACAGTTACTGGCCGTGCGGGACTGCTGGCTCGCAGCGAATAAGGATCAGCCCGACTTACAACTGCTACCGATGATTGAGTGCCCTAGAGGCTTGTTTCGTGCCGAACAAATTGCAACCGCTGCGTCCAACGTGAGCGGTCTGATATTTGGCAGCGAAGATTTTGCCGCCGAGGCGGGGCTGAGCACACAGATAGAGGCACTTGCCATGCCCGCTCAATGGGTTGCCCTTGCCGCTGCCGCTGCTGGCATTCCAGCCTACGGCTTGCCCGGTGCCTTGGGGAACTACCACGATATGGCATTATTTGAGACCACGTTACTGCGTGCAAAAACCATAGGTTTCACCGGCAGTTTATGCGTTCATCCCAAGCAAGTGTTGCTCGCTAACGAGATATTCAAACCCAGCCAGGAAGAAATTCAATGGGCCATCGCAGTGATGGCGCAGGCGGGCGATGGCGGAGCCACCGGCGGCGACATGGGAATGGTTGATGCACCTGTCGTTGCTCGTGCGCGAGCGTTACTCGCGCATTGCGATACTTAAAGAGCTCGCCCGTGGCTCAATCGATAAACGGCCTGGCATTCACACTCTTTCGAATGTGATTCCGGCACTGTTTGCAAGCCGCTTGATAAGGAGGTCGCCCATTGCCGTTGCAGGCGTCCATATTCCGCCCTGGCAACTCAAGTCATCTCGAGCCAGACACACTGCTGCCTCACCCAACATCCTCGAAGTGGAGCCATAACCGGGATCTCTATCCCCGGCCAGTCGTGTCTTGAGTGCATTGCCTGACTCGCTGTTGGTGCCGTGGAAAAACAACTCGAAGTGACCCCTGTGCTGCTCTTCAGGACTCGGGCCCTCGCCAGGCGAAGGCAAGAACCGTGCCGCCAAGTTTCTCACCGGAGCAAAACTCATTACCGTGGGAGTCAGCTTGGTGCCCATCGCAATGGCTTTCGCCTTGCGCTTTGCGCCAGCGTCGGTCCCTGTGAGTTGCCGCTCATCGTAGCTAAAATTTTTGCCGTAGAGGTTTTTTGATAAGGCATTACTGCGCCGCACCACCCGCGTATTAACCGCAGCCATAACAAAAGGAGAGGTCCACTGGGAAAAGTCTTCATCAAATAGTGCAGTATTGTCATCTGGCCCATCCGCTCCAGTTCGCTCACCAACGGGGTTTAGCGAATAGGGATCAGCCATGATGTCGCGCACTGAGGAATCTTTACTCGCCTGCTCCATCATCACCATCATGCTGGCAATAGTCCCGCCACTGGCACTGCCACTAAACTTGCCGACGCGTGCCTTAACGACATCGGCATATTCACCAAACTCCTGTTGCATACACTGCTGCAAATACAGCGTGCCCAAATCACTGGGGATGGAATCAAAACCGCAGGTATGAACAATGCGGGCACCAGAGGATTCGGCCTTTTTCTGATATTGATCGATCGTGTGGGCCATCCACTGAACCTCACCGGTCAAATCACAGTAATGAGTGCCAGCCTGTGCACAAGCCGCCAACAACTCGGTACCATAACTGGCATAGGGCCCCACCGTGGTACACACTACTTGCGTACGATTTACCATTGCATCCAAGGAGGCCCGGTCACCGCTATCTGCCTGAATCACTGGCAGATCAGGGCTTCCCAATTCCGTTTTAAGGCTTTCAAGCTTGGCAAGGTTGCGGCCCGCGATAGCCCAGTTGAGACTGTCTCCATAAGTATCAATAAGATGGCGTGCGACCAGTGCGCCGGTAAAGCCAGTGGCACCCCACAGGATAAGCTCATACTCTCGTTGCTTGCTCATTGCTTGCTCTCGATAAACATAGATAAGATGTAATGGTACTGCTTCGCATCACAGTTAACAAAAAAATCGTGTCTCGCAGCACCGCAATCAAAGCTTACACAGAGCTTGGTACTCTCTGCGCTGGTGGTAATCATTTTGTATTAGACTCCGCTACAGAAACGCATTTCTTGGATACGCTTAGCCCTGCGATTGCTTTGACAGCGCTCAATAGCAACCAATCAAGAACACAATGACATGCCACAAGCCCTGCTAGGCTTACCCGCGATTTTGTTGCTGGCTTGGCTGTTCAGCTCAGACCGTACAAAGCCGCCTTGGCGTCTCATCTTCAGCGGTCTCGCTGCTCAGTTGATACTGGCTGTCACGTTCCTTAAATTACCTGTATTGCAAAGCGCATTAATGCACATCAACGATCTGGTGCTGACATTAGAGGCTGCGACCCAACGCGGAACCACCATGCTATTTGGTTATCTTGGCGGAGGGCCACCCCCTTTTGACCTTAGTACACCGCAAAATAATTTCGTTTTGGCTTTTCGCGCTCTACTTTGGCACTGGCGCATCATTCCCATTCTTATCAAGACTCAGGCAAAGCTATTGGATAAGTCCATGGGATGGTTTCGCCAACTTCGGCGGCCTCGGTATTATGATTGGAGGGATGATAG
>JBLHSI010000074.1:0-12707 GCA_047626655.1 Halioglobus sp. | reverse complement strand
AGCGGCCAGTCGGCGATAAATGAAGCGAATTGGCCATGCTCGTGCTCTGTTTCCAAGATAAAGCGGGCATTGTGCTGCACGGCGATTATCTTTTGCATGTTGCGAATGATGCGCTTGTTTTGGCCAAATCGTTCTAATTGTTCGGGGCTTAGTAGCACAATTTTCTCTGGCGGAAAACCGAAAAATACATCTTCAAAGTCATCCCATTTTAAGTTCACTACGCGCCATACAAATCCCGCCTGAAATACACAGCGCGTCATTTCCGACAGAAACCGGTCGCTGGGTGTAGCGCTAAGATCGCGCTGTGACAGCGTGTCTGGCATAAGGGAGGCAAGTTCTGTCTCACCACCCTGGCGCTCGCACGCCTGATTATAAATGTTGTCAAATCGTTCCATGTTGCTCCGCCGCGAATGGCTCGCGGTTTTTAAGGCCAAAAAAAAGCCCGCACCGTGAGGTGCGGGCTTCTATACTATCCTTTAACTAGAAGGAGTACTTGCCGCGCAGGCCAAATACCGCTCCCTCGTCCATGTAAGCCGTGTGTGAACCGGCTAACACTGGCGTGTCAAAGTGGTTACTAAATGCTGCTTCATCAAAGATGTTGCGACCGTAAGCCATCACTTCCCAAGCCTCGCCGCGGAAACCTAAGCGCAGGTTAACTTTGGTGAAGGCATCGATCATGTCGAGCGGGTCATTATCGCCGGCGGGAGAGAACTCATCTTTGTAGTTGACTTCGCCACCGGCGAAGAACTCCATGCCGCTGTCCATCAGCAGTGAGTAATCTACGAATAGAGAAGCACTGTACTCAGGCGCGAAGGTTGTAGTTTCGCCTGACTGATCGTTGTTGGTAGGGGCGCCTGCCGTACCGCAAAGAGTGTCTGCATCCAACTGGATCGCAGTACAAGGAGCGTCCTTGTACTCATCAAACTCGGCATCCAAATACGAGGCGTTTGCGCCCAGGCGCAGCTCTTCGGTCGCCTGCCATGCAACGTCTACTTCAAAACCTTGCACAATGGAAGCGGCCGCGTTGGTTACACCAAAGCCGACACCTTTAAATACTGACGTCTGCAGATTGTCATATTCGGTGTAGAAGTAGGCCCAGTTCACGGTCATGCCGCCTTCGAGTAAGGTGTGCTTACCACCAATCTCGAGGGCATCCACTTCTTCGTCTTCGAATTCAAAGTCGTCTGCAGCAGTTGTATACACAGGCAGATTGCCGGGGCTGGGAAGTTCAGATACACCCAGTCCACCCGGGTTACCATCGTCTGCCGCCGTGAAGCCTCCGCTTTTGAAGCCCTGTGAGAGACTTACATAAAGCATGCTGTCCTCGCCTACGTCCCATTGGAAGTTGGCCGCAGGCAGCCACTTGTCAGTGGAGCGCTTCTCGCTGTAGTCGTAGGCGTAAGTATTAAAGTTTCCGGCCTGAACATTATGTAGGAAAGGGTTTTCCTCATAGCTAATGCAGCGACCCAAGCTGGTGATTCTGTCGGGTCCATTATCATCGGCCAGACACTGGCTGCTTTTCACATCTTTGTTCTCTTCGGTATAGCGCAGCCCCACAGTCACTCGGAAAGTATCTGAGATATTAAAAGTACCTTGGCCGAATACTGCCCAGGCATCAGATTCGAGATTGTAGTCATGATTTCGTGCGATCTGATTGGCGCTGTATTGGCCGCCAGTCAGTATGGGAAGCAAATTTTCCAAGCCGCCCAATTGTAAAGGTGTCAGGCCACCCAGATTGGTGTCAATGGTAACCCGGCGGAAGAAATCCAACTCACTCTGCTCGTAATAGACGCCGGCTACGTAGTCAAAGAACTCGCCGCCCGGAGACGTGATACGAAATTCCTGGCTAAACTGCTCGAAGTCTTGATCATCATCCCGCGCGAGAAACTGCAAAGGCAGCCAGTCAACATCGACTGAGTCTACCCCGTTGTAGGTTGACCAACCTGTGATTGAAGTAAACAGATAATCGCCCGCGCTATAATCTAACTTAACAGCAATATTGTCGGTTTCGGTGTCGGTGCCGTCTTGGGAATCACCGATATTAACCGTTTTGCCGTCGACGCCTAAGTTATTATCTTTAAAGGTGGTGAAGTCTTTTCCGATGCCATTGGCAAATTCGGGGTAGAACGCGTCCGTTACGCCGTAGGCGATTCCTGCAAAAGCAGATCGGTTTGGAACCTGTTCCTCACGCTGCTCAGCGTTGAGATAAATCGTGCCGGTGGAAGGCGCTCCCTGGCGCTCAAAGTCTGAGTGGCTGTACTTGAAGTTGATGTCTAAGTTGTCGGAAGGCTGCCATACCGCGGTGAAGCGGACCATGGTGTCTTCCAGATTGAGTTCATCTTCGTTCAGATAGTCGTTGTCGAAGGTGCCCTCGTTCTCGCTGTATTTGAAGGCAAAACGCAATCCCAGGTTATCGGTTGGAGAACCGCTGATGTAACCCTCGGTGATTAGGCCATCGTTGTCTTCAACAGAGGCTGCAATACTGCCGTTTGTTTCTTCGCCTACATCGGGTGAGGCGGTCGTCACGTTGATGGCACCGGCCACTGTGTTTTTACCAAACAGTGTGCCCTGAGGTCCGCGCAAGACTTCGACTCGCTCTATGTCGACAAAAGGCGATCGATACTGGCGACCACGGCCCATGTAAATGCCGTCGATGTACATACCTACCGACTGCTCAAAGCCTTGGTTGTTACCAGAACCTGTGCCGCGCAGATAAATATTGGTGTTTACAGCTGCATCTGAAATATAGAGGTTGGGCACGTAGTCGGCCAGAGCCGACATATTCGCGATACCAGACTCTTCGAGCTTGGCACCCTGAATGGCGGAAACAGAAATAGGGACATCCTGCAGACTCTCGCTACGCTTCTGTGCTGTTACGATGACCTCCTCCAGCATCTGAGCGTGCGTGACAGATGCTGCGGAGGCGAAAGCAATGGCAGCTACCAGGGGCGCTTTCTTGAATGGGAAGGGCATGGGCGTTCCTCTTATTGTTCGTTTTTATAAGTTATAGAGCTAGCTGGCATTTTCTATTGAAATGCGCAACGAATCTCATAATATGCGATAACAATACGCATTTCCAACGCACAGTTAAGGCAGTAGTACCAATTTGCGGTCCCCTGTATGCAGCTTACTCTGTTGACTGACACATTGGGCTATTGCGAGTTGAGCACATTCTCGCGCAATTCTTAACGATGTTAGTGTTTTTCACCACGAGCATGGTGGAGCGGCACTATCAAAACGTGCTTTGGTGAGGTTAGCGATAGTGTTGTAATGGTGGTCCTAGGCCTTCTTTTAGCGGCGATAGGTGCTCTTGATAGTGGCGCCATTGCTCTAATCCACCGGTAAAAATGGGCAGGCGAACCTGTTCGGCACTGGGGGTTCGAACGGTGCGTTTGGTGTCGTGAAATAGCAGGCACCGATCTTCGAACGGCAGATCACAGTGTTCGAGCAAGCGCCGGATGTGCCGTTCTGGATTATTGACCATATGTTCATACTCAACTCGCAATATCTTGTCGGGCAGCACGTTATCCCAGTGATCCATGACTTTTACGTAGTTTCGGTAGTAGTGCGCCAGGTCCTTTAAGTGGTAGGTAAATGTTTGTCCCTGAGCGAATAACTGTTTGTAGCAGGCAAAGCAGTTGGCCATAGGGTGGCGTCTGGCATCGATAATACGAGCGTTGGGCAGAATAAGATGGATAAGCCCTATATGGAGGAAATTATTGGGCATCTTGTCGACAAAAAAAGCGGCTTGGCCTCGCTGAACTCTGGTCCTCGATAGATAATTTTCGCCTAAATCGACACACTGCTGACGGGAGAGTGTTGCTAAGTGCTGCGGATACTCAATGGCGGTAGCACCCTGTGCTGCGGATCTCAATTGACGGGAAATGGCTATGATATCGGGTCGCTCGCCGGTGCCGTCCACCACTGAATGGCTGGCTAGAATTTGTTCCAGTAATGTTGATCCTGAACGGGGCAAGCCAACGATAAAAATGGGGTCGGTGGCAGGGCAACCCCAGTCTTCGCGTTGTGCAAAGAACTCGGTGGTGCACGTCTTTAGATGGCTAACCGTATTGGCAGTGTTTTTAGTGGAATTATAGCGATGTTTAGCATGGCGCATTGCGTTGCCTTGCTCGTAATACTTGAACGAATCTTTATACAACTCCCGATCTTCCAGAGCTTTAGCTAACGCGAACGCTAGATAAGGCTGCTGATTTACAGTGTCGTTTTGTGAGCAGATTGCTAAACGCATCGCCCCGATGTCTGCGTTAGTGAATCGAAATGTTTTTAAATTGGCCAAGCTCCAGTAGGCCTCTGCGTTGCGTGGATTTATATCGATTGCCCGCCGGTAGGCGATAATGGCCTCTTCTACACGACCCACAGCCTTTAGTGCATGACCATAACTTAAGTGAACCTTAGTCCTGCGTGGGTGGTTCGTTAAAATGCCTTCAAATAGGCCTATAGCCGTTGGATGCTCACCCAAGCGTATGAGAATTGTAGCTTTCAAATAGTGGTATGTGGGATTCTCGGGGTGTGCTTTTAGTAGCAATGTTACTTCACGGAGCGCCGCTTGAACCTCCTGATTACGAATTAGCAGAGCAATATAGTTTCTGCGTGCAAGGGCGTAGTCGGGGTCGAGTTTGATACAGCGTTGTAATAGTGTTGTTGCCTGTCGGTAACGCTGTGCCTTGACTTCAATATCGGCTAACACGCGTAACGCCAATACATCGTCGGGGCACCTTTTTAGCACCAACCGGACCAGGGGGTCGGCCAAAACGCTCTTCCCAGCTCGCAAATACGCAGTGGCTTGCGCCCATTCGGGATGCTTAACATCAAAGCCCTGTCTGGCCCCGTTACTCATCGGTTCACTCGTGTGTATAGGCAACCAATTCTATTTCTACGCCGTCGGGGTCGTAGAAGTAAAACCGTTTTCCCGGTTTATAACCGGGCTCAAAATGGATGTCTACGCCCAGGTCAATCAGGCGCTGACGATAGGGCTCGATATCATCCACGACGAAGCCGATGTGGTTGATGCCGCTAGTTGCGTAGTCGATGGGTGCTCGCCCGGGTTTTTCCGCCTCGAACAGGGCTAGATATACAGTGTCATTACCAATATGGATGGCACGCACGGTAGGCTGATTTCCACCCGGTACCTGGCCCCGCCAGCGCTCTTTGAAATGGAATAATGCACTGTAGAATTCGAGACTGTTATCGATGTTGGTGACGGTGATATTGGCATGTTCTAGCTGCATTTTTTTCCTCGTGACGATTGATGCGTTGTTTGGCTGGCTCTATTTGGGCGACTTGTCGCTCACGCATTTCCGCAGGCAGCCAAAGCGAGTATAGAGTAATTGAGATGCGAGTTGGGTGTGTTGGTAAGGCATTGCGTTAAAGATTGAGTGGGCATGCATGGTGCGGCGCAGATATCATCCGCTGTGGCCTCTGTCACCCTAGGCAGCGTCGCTTTCGCGAGCTAAGCTGATGTTTTATCAACTGTGAGGGGGCCTGTAGCGCCGTGATCGTTGCGCGTAAGGCTGGCTTGGCACCTGAGCTTAAAGACTAAATTTGGAAGGAGGGAGGGACGTATGAATTTAAAAGTCGTAGTTTGGGGGTCGGGAAATGTGGGTAAACCCGCTATCCGGGCTGTTTTATCACACGCAAAATTGGATCTCGCTGCTGTGATTGTCGCAGACCCTGATAAAGATGGTCGCGACGCAGGAGAACTGGTGGGGATGGATCGCATAGGCATTGCCGCTACGCGCAACTGGCGCGCGGTTATTGACTCCAAGCCCGATGTTGTCGTTTATACCGCAACCGCAGATATTAGGCCGCAAGAGGCTATGACCGATCTACTGGCTTGCTTGGAGGCGGGTATCGACGTGGTCTCCTCTGCTTTTTACAGCTACTTGCATCCGGCATCGACCGCCGAGGAAGTTCTCAAACCGGTTCGCCAGGCCTGTGAAAGAGGCGGTGCATCGTTGCTAGTGTCGGGAATAGACCCGGGCTGGGTGATGGATATGCTGCCGGTGACTTTGAGCGGTGCGGTCTCGGGTATTCAAGAGATTCGCACTCGAGAAATTTTTAACTACGCGCTATACGATCAACCTCATGTGGTTCGCGAAGTGATTGGTTTCGGCGGTTCAATGGATGAATTGCCACTGATGCTTCACGATTTTGCGATAGAAATGGTGTGGGCACCGATGGTGAGAATCATAGGCGACGCGCTTGGTAAGCCGGTAGAGGAGGTCGCGATAGAAGTGGAGCGACTGCCGTTAGAGAAAACGATCAATGTACCGGGTATGGGTGAGTTTAAAGCCGGTACGCAGGGTGCCTTCAGGTTCGAACTTCAGGGCCTACATGGCGGCAAGCCACTCTACATACTAGAGCACATCACGCGCATTGATGACGCTTGCGCGCCCCATTGGGATTATCCGCCTGAAGGTGGTGGTTGCCACCAGGTGATTATAAAGGGCAATCCAGATTTACATGTATCGGTGCATGCCAAGGATCACTTTTCCAGCGGCGAAGGTGGCGGCGGCAATGCGTCAGCGGCCAACTGGCTGGTAAATGCTATACCAGGCGTCCATCAAGGTAAGCCGGGAGTTTTGACCATAATGGATATACCGCGCTTTAGCGGAGCAGATCAAATAGCGGAGTGAGGCTGCCACGATACCGTGGAAGCAAAGTACCTGTATTTTATGTGAGTGCAATTGTCGCGTTTTTACAGGCATAAAAAAAGGCCGCTGTTTAGCGGCCTTTTTTATTGATACGTGTTAATCGATACAGAGTGCTAATTCAGCATTTTGCGTCTCGCCAATACCGCAAGACCGAGAAGCATCAGAGCGATTGACGACGGTGTAGGAACCGGTACGCCTGTAACCCCCGTGATTCGATGCCAGGTCAATAAAGTGGGATGCGCTGCACCTGCAAGTTGTGGTGTCCAGAATATTACATTCAGCGGATCACCGGCAATCGATTCATGCGCTGCTGTATAGTCGAAGCCACCCGGGTTTAGTGTCGGGTCAGAGAAAACTGTAGGCAGGCTGGGTATGCTCAGGTAGAAGCCGATTGGGTTGGTAGGCGCCGTAAATAAATTTTGTACTGCGGCCAAGTCAAAGTCGATAACAAATCCTGCCACAAAATCAATCACTGCAGCATTGCCTACCAAGTCGCCTGCTTCAAAGATGGGGTTTAAGATGGCTGAATTTCCCTGTTCGTAAAAACCAAACTCAGCAATGGTATCGCCTGCGTCGAATAACTCGAAGGCAGCGCTTGCTACACCGGTGATATCGAAGTAACCAGTGCTGTCCAGATCGTCCTGCAGAGCTGCTGGCAGTGGATTGGAAAATGGCAGGGCTGACGCCGCCTGACTGAGGACAGCAAATCCCAAAGCGCCAATGCAAGCAATACATCGCTTTGTGCTGAAGAGTTTGCGTAGATTTAGATTAAACATAACTATTATTCCCTGGCGCTGGCGAGCGCCGCATTTACATGTATGCCGATACTAATGCAATTATCGGTCCAGTTTTTGTATCTAACTGATATATATCACTATACTTAAGATATTGACTCTACTTCTTCTCCAGATTGCGATGAAATTCGAGCTTGTTGTAAAAATAACTGACGCTCGCTTTACCGCCCTAAATTACCCTGATGTTGCCCCCATCGATGGATATTTGAGCACCCGTTGTTTTTGCAAATAAAGGACCGGCCAACGCGGCAGCCATATCGGCAACGTCAGTCGAATCGATTTGGGTTTTGAGTAGATTGTTGGTTTTATACTCATCAACGGTCAAGCCGTAGCTGTCAGCGCGACTTTGGAGGATTTCGTCGGTCCATATACCGGTATCGAATACAGCATCTGGGTGCAGCGTATTCACTCGAATGCCATCAGGTGCAAATTCGAGAGCCGCGACTCTAGCCAGTTGGGTGAGGCCCGCTTTGGAGGTGCTATAGGCCGAGGCTCCGGGTCCGGGTGCACGCACATTTTTGGAAGCGATAAAGACGATATTCGCATCGATACCGTGCTTGAGGTAGGGCGCACAATGTTTGATTAGCAGCATAGGGCTGGTGAGATTAAGTGCTAACGTTTTCTCCCAAATGGTTGGGTCCATATCCTCTATATTGCTTGAGGGAGGAAACATGCCGGCATTCAATACCACACAATCTATACCGCCGAATGTGGCGACTGTCTGTTCTACCGCGCTTTGCAGCGCGCTATTGTCTGTCACGTCGCATACGATGCCTTTGGCGCTTGGTCCCTGCAGGGTATCTGTAATGTCGGGGTTAACGTCTAAACCCACCACACAGGCCCCTTGGGCGACAAAAGCGTCAACGCATGCTCTTCCAATTCCTGAAGCTGCACCGGTGACAATAGCCACTTTGCCAGTGAGTGAGGCCTCACTTGCGGTTTTTTTCAGTTTGGCTTGTTCGAGTTCCCAGTATTCAACTTCAAATATTTTGTCCGCTGGCAATGCCTTCCAGCCACCCAGAGCCTCACCCTGCTGAATGCAACGCAGTGTATGTTGATTGATATCGGCCACGATCTGAGCGTCTTTAACATTCTTGCCAAAACCTATAACACCTTGGCCCGGCCATACAGCCCAGCGGGGTGCGGGGTCCAGGCAGGTGTGGCTATCATCCTTATGATCATCGAAATAGCGCGTATAGTCCGCTTCATAGGCGTCTAACTCTGCGGTACTGCCAGTGTCTACAATAAGAGGGATGCGTTTGGTGCGGATAACATGATCGGGTGTCATGGGGCCACGTGTGGCAATCGACGCTACGTTGTCTAGTTGAGAAAAACCGCAAGCCTGCGAAGAATTATCCAGGCGGGCAATCATGGCGCGACCGGCCTTGTGGGAAACAGACTCTCTTAAGCGTGCTAAGGTCAGGTGGTCGATGTTTCCCGCCTCAGCGGTATGCAATTGCGAAGCGCCTTTCGCCTCGATGTAGTCCTCAGCTTCCTGCACTAGATTAATCATGCGCTCGTAACTGACCTTAGCGTCATCGTGAAAACTAAATATACCGTGGTTGAGTAAAATCATGCCCTCTACTACTGACCAGTCGATACCTTTTGTAATGTCACGCACCGTCTGCGCGAGAATAAATCCGGGCATCACATAGGGAATAATGACCACCCGATCGCCATAGATTTCTTTGATCTTGTCCATGCCGCCTTCTGTATTTGTCACAGTAACGACACAGTCGGCATGCGTATGGTCGACAAACTTGAAGGGGATGATGGCGTGCATAATTGCCTCCACCGAGGGGTTGGGGGCCGCCGGGTCGGTCATGGCGGCTCGTTGCATCGAGACCATGTTGGTGTCGGACAAGTCGTCTAGTTGCGCTAGTCGCTCTAGTGTCTCTTGTTTAACGGGGGCAAACCCGGGCGCTTCTATAGTGGCCAAATCCCAGCCTGAACCCTTTACGTATAATACTTCAGTTTCGTCACCCAGGAGGTTGGTGTCGGTACCTTTTACCGAGGTGTTGCCGCCGCCGTGTAGCACCAAATCGGGGTCTTGCCCCAATAAGCGAGAACTATAAACGCGCAACTTGACCGGATCGCTACTGAGCTTTGCTGCGTCAGCGTCATTCCACAAATTATTCATTGATTGATCCTGCTTTCATCAGTGTTGTTGTTTTTTATTGTTGAAACTTGTTTTATGGGTGATTCTGTTTGAATGATTAGCGCTCGAGTACCGAGCGGTTTGTGCTTTCTCTGGTTTGCCATCCGAGACGTTCCAGTTCAGGTGTAGATCCCGTTTTTTCGGGGTAACCGACGCACAGATAAGCGCCCAGTGTCCAGCCTTCGGGGACATCCAGTATTGTCGTAACATTACCTGGATTTAAAATGGATACCCAGCCGATACCCACGCCGCGGGCGCGTGCGATAAGCCACAGACTCATGATCATACAGATAGTGGAGTAGTGAAGCATTTCTGGCATTGTTTTCCGGCCCAGGCCATGCCCGCTTGACGTCGTTATGTCGGTGAAAACGGCCAGGTGGACGGGCGCATTTTGTAATCCGGCTAGTTTAAGCGAAGCGTATAACTTGGCACGCTCGCCTTCATAATCGCTCAGTGCATCACTATTGCAGTTCTTGAAATCCTGGATGATCTTCTCGCGACGAGCGACCGCATTCACTTGAACAAACCGCCACGGTTGGCTGTTACCCACCGATGGGGCGAGGCATGCTCGATCCAATAGTTGGTCCAACAGACCGGCTTCGAGCGGATCGGTTTTAAAATGACGTACATCGCGACGCCAAATTAGTAGATCGTCGAGCGTATTGAGAAAACTGTCGTCAAACTCAGGGGGGTTCAAAGGAGGCTACCAGTAACCGGGTTAGTCGCCATTCTACTGATCGAGGGTGCTGCGGTGCAATGTAAAAGCGATGACTAGTTCTCTATTTCCACAAATTTATACGTAGGAGGCGATTTCTAACAACCAAGAACGTTATGTCGCTTAGAGTGTGAGCAATCGGACAATTTCGTTCAGCGTTGGCTCACTGCTGTTGTAGTCGATAGTGAGTGCCGTACCTGAGCCATTGTTCATGAGTACCAGCGACGGGAAAGAGTGAACATCAAAACTGCGACGCAGCGCAAAGTTCTCCTCAAGCTCTAACTGGACATGTTGGCTGGTGAGGTCTGCGCGAAATAGCTCTGCGTCTAATTTCAGCTCAGTTGCAAGCAGCGCGAGGGTGCTGTGGTCAGACGGGTTGAGCGATCGCAGATAATAGGCCTGCTGGATCGCACTAATCATAGCTTGTTCACGGCCCTGTTTCTTGGCCGCCAGTACAGCTCGGCAGGCCGGGTAGGTAGACCGTCTCGGCTGGCAGTTTTTCCAAAAATCGAAATTGAAGCTCGCCCCGGTTCTGTCTGCCACTTGTTGCCAGTAGCTAGCGACGAGCGCCTGCTGGTCTAAAGGCATAGGGTCGTCGCTATCTGGCGCCAGACCACCCACCACATTTACAACGGAGACAGTATCGGGCAGAGCGGCTTGAATTTCGTCCCAGGTTTTTCGGTAGCCCCAACACCAACTGCACATTGGATCGTGAACATGATACAAGATAGCGAAGGGTTGCATTTTAATCCCTAATAAAATTTCCGTGGAAGCCGAACGGAATACGTGTGTTCAGTTTAACAGTGGCGAGTGCTGGCGCGCAAAAATCTTGTGCATCGATAACCCTTAGCTCGGAGAGCTGTGTCTCCCCGTCGTATACCACTGACAGAATGTAACCTTCATCTTCACCGTCTCCAGTGGGCACAAAAACAGGTTCGCCGGCAGCGTAACGTTCGCCAACGTCGTGATACTGCGTTGTTCCCAGTTCGAGGTCATGTTTAAACAAGCCGCCAAAGCTGTGCTTGCCGCCTGCTTGTAAAACATAACCGTAGCGGTGTTTATGGCACTCTACCTTTGGGTTTACCCGCGGAAATTCCTGACTCTCATCGCTCAGAATACGGCTGTCTACCGAGCCCCTATTTACATCGATAGTCCAGCGAACCAACTGAGAACCGGGGTCAGCTTCACCGGAGAATGCTTTGCGATAACGAACAACGTCCATGATGATCTTGTCGCCGTCATCGTAACTGTTCAGTGTATGGAAGACATAGCATGGGTCAATGTCGATCCACGTTACTGTGTCAGAGTGAGCGTCGCGATCCATAATACCCAGTCTCGCCTGATGATCTTCATCCCAGCGAAACGGGAAGCCTATGCCTTGTTCAATGAGGTCCAAATCGACGATGACGGGTAAATCCATAAAAATCACTCGACGGGCAGTGACGCCAAAGTCGTGCATCATAACGCCAGCTGGTAACTCAATGTCCACGTTACGAACGAGGTCGCCTTCCTTGTTGGCTTTATGGTAGCGCAGGAAAGGCGCGACTAGGTCGTAGCCGAAAAACAGCATTTCTCCACTTTTGCCGTCAATCTTGGGGTGCGCTGTCATGTTGCTGGCGAGTTTGCCGTTGTAATCGTACAGACACTGTGTTTCCAGTGATACGTTCATTTCGTAGGGTAATCCTAGTTCGGGGAGAGCCAACAGACGGCCGCCATGCGGGACGATATTTACGTTGCCACTGCCCTGTACTAACATTTCTGGGCCTGTGATAGGCGCCGCCTTAAGCCCCGTCTTTTCCTCCAGTGTTTCGGTGCGTACCCAACGATTACGGTATTCAAGCGCTTTGCCATCTGCAAGCGAGATCGCATGCAGCATGCCGTCACCCGTAAACCAATGATGATTATCTTGTGGGTCGACCGGGTTTGGTCCGTTGCGCAACAATGTGCCACACAGTTCCGGGGGCAACGTACCGATAACCTCTAGCTCGCTCAAGGTACGTTCTTTGTCGACGGGACCGAAGTTACCCTGCAGTACGGGGTTGTCCTGCGGTGAAACAACTTTATTGTCTATCAGATTGTTTAGGGGTGCGTTCATATCAGCCTCATGAGTTAGGTATGTAGACATTGTCTAGATGTGGCTATTTTGCACTCAATCTAGACAATGTCAAGTTTCTGCGACACAATCTGTGTATGGCTGAAAATATAAAATTCAAACCCCCTTATCACCACGGGGCCCTGCGCGATACATTGATCGATACTGCGGTGTTGCTGTTGGCCGAGAAGGGCGCTTCATCGCTGAGTCTTAGAGAGGTGGCGCGCGAGGCTGGGGTGTCGCATGGCGCGCCGGCACATCATTTTGGAGATAA
>JBLHSI010000073.1:0-12715 GCA_047626655.1 Halioglobus sp. | reverse complement strand
GTAGAATGGGACCTGTTGGGGCGGTTTGTTTTGAAGCGCAAAGGCGAAGAGAGCGAAGAGGACGTCGATGAAGACAGATTCACGCGCTAACGGTTTTACCCTGGTTGAAGTGATGGTTGCTCTAGCAGTTGTCGCAGTGGCTTTGCCGGCACTTATGTTTTCTATGCACCAACAGATTGATGGCACGGCTTATCTGCGGGACAAGTCATTTGCCCGTATGGTTGCCAGTAATAGATTAAATGAGATTCGTCTTATTTCGCTGGCCCGCCAGCAGTTAGAGAAGGGCACTGACACGGGTTCTTCCGAACTGGCCGGCAGAGAGTGGCTGTGGCGCGTGACCACGACAGAAACAGTGGTGCCCAATTTTTACCGTATTGAAATTGATGTGTCGCAACCCGATGCAGAAGACGACGAAGTGCTGTTTACCTTGATAGGGTCTCTGTCGGGGGATTTGGCGAATGTTGGTGCTCCGGCAGCGGGAAGTCCGTCAGGGTCTGGAGACACGCAAGGGTCAGGCAACTCGGGAGGACCTGCAGACCTGGGTGAACTCAATATTCCCGACTTACTTCCAGGTACGGGAGTGTGAGGTGAATCGTAAGCTTCGTTCCTCTGTCGGTTTTACTTTAATCGAGGTGTTAATTTCGTTGGCCATAACGGCCTTTGTGGGTGCTATAGCCTATTCTGGATTATCATCGGTGATATCCGGGGTGGAATCGACTCGGGTAGTCGCTGCCCAAAGCTACCGATTAAACCGCGCCTTAATGATTGTATCGCGGGATTTACGACAATTTGTTCCGCGCTCCATCCGCGATGAGTTTGGTGAGGTAGAGTCGGCGATGGTGGGTGGGCCGTTGTCGCGGTCGCTACTCAGTTTTACGCGTACCGGTTGGCACAATCCCAATCAGCGGCCGCGCAGTAATCTGCAACGGATCAATTACATCGTCGAAGATGAGGCGTTGTGGCGTGAGAGTTACGCTGTTTTGGATAGAGCGGGTGACAGCAAGCCGCAACGCGTGAGATTACTGAAGGGCGTCGAGGAAATCACTATTGGCTTTTTGGCGAGTTTTACACAATTAGAGGCCGGTGATAACGACAGCGGCATAGACACAAGTGACTGGGCGGATAACTGGATCGCCGATACCGGTACCTTAGGCGCAGCCATTGACCCGCCGCTGGCCATTGAAATTCGATTTACACTAGTGGAGGGCGCAGGTGAAATTACGCGATTGTATACACTCCCACCCTACTAGGGCAGTGCTTGGAGGTCGGGGCGGGAGTCGTGGCAAGTCCCAAGGAGGGGCGGCTCTCATTGTGGCGTTGCTAATCTTTGCCTTGTGTACGGCATTAATCGTCGCCATGAAGAGCGATTTCGACCTGTATTATCAGCGCGGGGCAAATGCAGCGATATCCGAGCAAATTTATGCCTATCTGCGAGGTGCGGAACAGTTGGGTACCATAGCGCTGCAGCAAGATTACGACAACGACCTACTGCGCCCTAATCAAGTCCAGCAAGATGACTTGAGCGAGATTTGGGCGCAACCTGCCCTTCCACAATCGCTTCCCGAGGGTGGCTGGTGGAAGGGAAACTTAGTGGACTTGCAGGGGCGCTTCAATCTAAATACTCTGAATAAGCCTCCTAGGGCCCAGGGTCAGAATCAAGGTATGGTGGGCTATGATGTCGCTCAAAAGCAGTTTATTCGATTGCTCACCTCTATAGAGGTGTCCCGCCAGGATGCGCAGCTTATTACCGAATCTATTGGCGACTGGTTGGACGCTGACAATCAGCCGCGGGACAATGGCGCGGAGGACGACTATTACTCGGTGCAAATACCCGCTTATCGCGCTGCCAATCAGCTGATGACAAGTGTTAGCGAGCTGCGGTTAGTGGCCTATGTAACCCCCGAAATATACAGCGCGCTAACTCAACTCGGTGCCCTCACCGTTTTACCGAGTGATAACACGACCATCAATCTTTATACTGCGTCAGCAGCGGTGTTGCGCACTTTGAATGACGAGAATAACCTAACGCCGCTGGATGAAATCGAAGCGGCTGAATTACTGGCGTATATACGCTCTGAAGAGAGTGGGCCCACTTCCAAACAGGATGTGCTGGACCATGCAGTTCTTGCCGGCAAAACTGTGACCGAGTTGTCCGGTCAACTAGGCATCTCGTCTTCGTATTTCTTACTGAATGCGGAAGCTAAAGTTGCCGACAGGACACTCCGCTTGTACAGTGTGTTGCATCGGAATGGGCGTTTGATCGAGGTCATCGGCCGAGCGAGTGGAGATTTATGAACAACGCTTTAGGAGAGGGTAGTTTTGCAAGATAACGCCGTGGTACGGCTTACTGATAAAGGCTTGGTCTGGTATGGGGCGGGCACGGGCGATGCACCTCGGTCTTTGGGTGAGGAGAGCGTGCGCGCGCAGTTGATTGCCGCAGCGAGTCAGCCGGGAGCCCATATTTGTTTTGCGGTGCCGGGAGCCGATGTGCGACTTTGCACGCGCGAAATTGATCCGCAAGAGAAGAAACATCTGGAAAAAACGCTGCCTTTTATGCTCGAAGATGAGCTGATATCTGAGCTTGATGACGTACATTTTTCCACCGAGATGGCAGATAAATACTCCGTTAATATCGCGATATGTGGCCAGCAGAAAATGCTCGACTGGCAGCCATTTGTGGCAGATTACCCCAATGTTACTCGCTGGCTACCTGAACCCTTGCTCTTGCCCTGGCAGGCGGGGGAGTGGTGTCTGGTTATTGAGTCGCACCAAGTGATCGTGCGAATGGGTGCCTTTGAAGGGTTCAGTATTGAGCCGGAATTATTGCTTGTCACCTTGCAGGCGGCGTTGCATAGCAATGAGAGCGAGCCTGCAGCGATCGTTATCTATGGTGACAACCAGTCACATGACAGCGCTTTGCTTCCGGAGGAATTGCAGCCGCTAATTCAATGGCGGCGCGGCGATCTAAGTGCGGCCTTGATGCTGGCCGGGCAGGTCTCCAGTAGTCCGATTAATTTGCTGCAGGGCGAGTTTGGTGTGCGTTTGCCGTTGGCGCTTTGGTGGCGACAGTGGCGTTCGGTAGCGGCGGTGATTGCGGTAGCGTTTTGTGTTCAATTGGCGGCGACCTATGCCGACTATGCGAGTTTAAAAGATGAGCAGGCGCAACTACAGCAAGCCGTAGTCGACAGCTATAGAGAAGTCTATCCCGATGGCGCTATTGTCGATGCCGAAAAACAGCTCAAGCGACAGCTTCGCGGTCTGCGTGGTTCCGGCCAAACCAGTGGCTTTGTCAGTTTAATCCAGCGGGTGGGTGAGGTTGTATCCCGCAGTAGCGGGACTCAAATTGCCAGTATTAATTACAACGATAAGGCCGAAGAGCTTCGTATGAATATCAGCGCTGCAGACTTTGAAGCGGTAGAAGATATTCGCACGGCGATGAATACGGCAGGTTTGGAAGCGGTGATGGAGAGCAGTAGTGCTCAGGGCGAGCGGGTGAGAGCTCGTATGCGAGTGGGAGCTGGATCATGAATAAGTGGTTTTTAGACCTGACTCAACGGGAGCAGATCAGTGTTCTTGTATTAGCTGTTGCCGTTGGACTGTATCTGCTGTTCGCGGTCGTTTGGTCGCCGTTGGTCGACAGTCGAGATTCAATGGCCCTGCGTAAAATGAGTACGGTAGAGTCGCTGCAGCGCGTCGATGCGATGGTGTCGGAGCTGACCCAGTTGCGCGCGAACGGTGGCAGCCCTTCCCGGCGAAATTTAACGTCGCTAATTAACCAGTCCACCTCAGACAGGCAATTGCAGGTGAGTCGGTTGCAACCCAATTCGCGGGGAGAATTGCAAGTCCGCCTAGAGAACGCTTCTTTCGACGATACTTTGGCGTGGCTCTACGATATGGAGTTTGTGCACGGTTTGCTAGTGCGTGAGGTGTCGGTGACACGCTCTGGCGCTGCGGGTCGTGTCAATGCATCGGTCAGGCTGGCACAGGGAAAATAAACGTGTCACGCCCTCTTCTAGGACTGCTACTTGTAAGTGTGTTTGTTATTGCTTTTGTGGTCTCGGTTCCCGCCAGAATACTGAACCTTGTTCTGCCATCCGGTCAGGTCTTAATGAGCGGTTATAGCGGTACTGTGTGGCATGGGCGAGCTGCTCGTTGCGCATTGGCGACAGACAGCGGCTATTTCAATCTGGGTACTGTTGAATGGTCATTGGACCCTTTGTCGCTGTTACTTTTTTCACCCTCCTTGAAAGTACAGTCGCAATGGGGAAGACAACGAATAACGGGCCAGGTGCAAATCGACGGCAGGCAGAGTTTTTCACTAGAAGATGTTGAAGCCTCGGTATCGGCACGCGTTTTACAACGTTTCCTGCCGGTAGCGGTAGACGGCAATTTTGGTGCAACCGTGAGCCATTTACAGATCGAGAATGGCTTGCCCATAGAGGGTGAAGGTAGACTGCGATGGCGCAATGCAGGATGGCAATCCGCTCAGGGAACCATGCCCTTGGGGAGCTACGCTCTGGACTTTAAACAAGCACAGAGCGCCCCCCTGCGGGGGAATGTCACGACTATTAGCGGGCCGGTGGAGGCGAGCGGTGGCGTTACTCTGACCCAGAAGAGCTATGACTTGGATATTTTTCTGACTAGCGTTGGAGGTTTGAACTCACAATTGAAACAGGCCCTTTCGCTAATAGCGCAACCGGTTGCCGAAGGTTATCGTATCGTACTTAAAGGTCAATTGACGGAGATAGAGCACAAATGAGTGACAGTAATTTCAAGAAATACGAATGTGTTATCTGTGGTTTCGTTTACGATGAAGCTGAGGGGTTTCCGGAAGATGGCATCGCGCCAGGTACCTTGTGGGCCGATGTCCCGGAGGACTGGGAGTGCCCAGACTGCGGAATTTCAAAAGCAGATTTTGACCTAGTGGAAGATTAGAACGAGGAGAGTTGGCGTGACCGAAAAATCGATCTCAGGTATTGAGTTTACGCCGCTAAGTGAGTCATTTAAAGAAGACCCTTACCCTGCGCTAGCAAAATTGCGCGAGCTGGCCCCGGTTTTTATCGACGAGGAGCTCGGTCGTATCGTGTGCACCTCCCATGACGATGTGAAGAACCTGCTGCGCGACAAAACCTTCTTTACTGATCCGCGCAAAGCCAACCCCGATACCTTTCATCAACGGTTTCTCAATCGAGACGGCGGTGAACCGTCTATGCTGATGATGGATGAACCCGATCACCGGCGGTTGCGTTCACTGGTGAGTAAACCGTTTTCTCCTGCAGCGGTAGAAAAATGGCGTCCCAGCACGCAGGCGATCATTCAGAGTGTGTTAGCACAGATCAAATTAGAAGAAGAGGGCGACTTCGACCTCATAGCTCAATACGCGGGTCCAGTGCCCGTTGTGGTTATCGCTAAAATGTTAGGCATAGATCCAGGTATGAATTCTCAGTTCAAACCTTGGTCAGATGCTGCCATTGCAATTGCTTTTAACCCCTTCCCCACACCGCAGGAAACCGCAGCAGGTACCGCGGGTTTTGATCGGTTAACGGCTTTTTTTGATAGCGAAATTGAACGGCGAAAAGCAAACCTCGGGGACGACTTAATCAGCGATATGATTCGAGCCGAAGAAGCGGGAGATAAACTCACCGTTACCGAGATCGTTACCCAGTGCATTCTTTTACTGGTGGCCGGTAATGTGACGACAACCGATCTGATAGGCAATTGCATGAAGGCATTGCTTGATCATCCCGTGCAACTGCAAAAACTGCGTGACAACCCAGCCTTGATAAAAAATGCGGTGGAAGAGGCGCTGAGATTCGATTCGCCGGTAACCAATAGTGGCCGTATCTCCGATCGCGATTTTCAGCTGGGCGGCTGCCCAGTGATGAAGGGGGAATCGTTAGGCACCTCTCTGGCTGCAGCAAACCGCGATCCCGCGGTCTACCCGCAGGCGGATAGTTTTGATATTGAGCGTCAAGATACCCACCACCAGTCTTTTGGAGGCGGCCGGCACCTGTGTCTGGGCGCCCATTTGGCAAGATTGGAGGCGCAGGAAGCGATACTGTCTCTGTTGCAAAAATACCCTGACTTACAGCACTCAGCTAGGGGTTACCAGCGCGCTGCTATACCCGGATTTAGAGGCATGACATTCTTCTGGGTGAAGACCTAGCAAGCCGCAAGATATCAGGTAAACTTGCGCCAAATAAACTCTGAGAGTAATTCCGATGATGACCATTGAGAGTCGCCTTGCGGCGGTCCGAGCACTATTGGTTGAGCGCGGCTGTGACGCGCTTATCGTGCCCAGAGCTGATGAGTATCTGGGCGAGTACATTCCCGCACACAATGAACGGTTGCGTTGGATATCAGATTTCACTGGTTCCGCTGGGACGGTGATTGTCCTGCGCGATAAGGCCGCGATATTTATTGATGGGCGCTATACGGTGCAGGTAAGACAGCAGGTCAGTGCAGAGTTTTTTGAATACCACCATTTGATAGAAGAACCTCATGCTCAATGGTTGGCTAGCGAGCTCCCCGAAGGCGCAAAAGTGGCCTACGACTCGCGGATGCACAGTTTGCAGTGGCAGCGTCAAACTGAGTCGGTTCTGGCAAAGCAGTCTATACAGCTGGTGGCGCAAACCGATAATCTGATTGATGCTGCTTGGACCGATAGACCGGCCGCGGTCATTGAGCCGGCAATTCTGTTGGGTCTCGAATACACTGGGGAGTCCAGTATTGATAAGCGCAAACGACTCGCGTCTGCGATCGCAAATCTGGGTGCCGACGCGGCGCTTATATTCGCGCCGGACTCGGTCAGTTGGCTGCTTAATATTCGCGGTACCGATGTCCCCAAATTACCTCTGGTGCAGAGCTTTGCGGTGCTTCATACCAACGGTGAAGTGACGATTTTTGTTCATCCGCAGCGCATTCCGGAAGGGTTTGCCGCGCATGTTGGCGAGGGCGTCCGAGTGGTTAACGAACAAGAGGCGGAAGCTGAACTATCTCATTATAGCGGCAAGACCGTACTGGCAGACCCCGCAGCCTCCAACGCCTGGGCTCAACTGATATTGCAGGGCAGCGGGGCTACGCTTTTGGTGGCTGCAGATCCGGTCGCCCTAGCTAAAGCATGCAAGAATAACACCGAAGTCCAGGGTGCTCGCAATGCCCATATTCGCGATGCGGTCGCCGAGGTAAAGTTCCTTGCATGGCTGGACGCGGAAGTTGCAGTCGGTCGATTGCACGACGAGGGTCAGCTGTCTGACAAATTGTTGAGCTTTCGCGAAGTGGGCGAGCACTTTCGCGAGCTGTCTTTCGATACTATCTCCGCTGCCGGTGGCAATGCTGCCATGTGCCACTACAATCATGCCGATAACATCCCCGCCGCACTGGAGATGAATACTGTTTATTTGCTAGACAGCGGTGCGCAGTA
The DNA here is from genome assembly GCA_047626655.1 of Halioglobus sp. Lineage (GTDB taxonomy): Bacteria > Pseudomonadota > Gammaproteobacteria > Pseudomonadales > Halieaceae > JBALVT01. Next base: position 5,292 of record JBLHSI010000073.1, on the reverse strand, counting down.
TACCGACGGCACTACAGACATCACCCGAACCGTTGCGATAGGGGATCCAGGCGATGAGATAAGGTCGATGTATACACGAGTATTAAAGGGCCATATCGCTTTGGGTACCGCTCGTTTTCCAAGTGGAACCTGCGGCAGTCAACTGGATGTGTTGGCCCGGCAGTTTCTGTGGTCCGAAGGTTTCGACTACGATCATGGTACGGGTCATGGTGTAGGCGCCTTTCTTAGTGTCCATGAGGGCCCGCAAAGAATCAGTAAGGCGGGAGGAGGTGTTGCACTGCGTTCAGGCATGATTCTTAGTAACGAACCCGGTTATTACCGCGATGGGCAGTTTGGCATTCGCTGTGAGAACTTGGTCGTCGTACAGCCTTTGGAGGGCAGCCTTGGGGAAACGCCCATGATGCATTTTGAAGTGCTGACTCTGGTGCCCTTTGACAACCGGCTACTGGATCACAGCCTTTTGCTACAGCACGAAGTTGAATGGCTTGATGCCTACCATGCCCGGGTCGCAGATGTGCTCGAGCCGCTGTTGGAGGGCGATGACAAACGCTGGATGATCAACGCCACCAGACCTGTCACTGGTTGATCGCAACACTTTTTCGCCATGCGTAGGCCCGCTATAGTGTGTAAACTCTGTAGTGCGGCATAAGACGCGAACAAACATAATAATAGTTGGAGAATTTTGCATGGCTTCTGCCTCTCAAGCACACTGGTCGTCTCGTTTTGCATTTTTGATGGCCTCGGTGGGCTTTGCCGTCGGCCTTGGCAACATTTGGCGTTTTCCCTATGTAACGGGCGAAAACGGGGGCGCTGCGTTTGTTCTCATTTATTTGGCCTGTGCCTTTGGTATTGGCATTCCTATTTTAATGGCCGAATTACTGATCGGCCGGCGCGGCCAAGCCAGCCCACCCACGGCAATGGCTAACCTCGCAAAAGAAAGTGGCAGCAGTCGCAGCTGGCAATGGGTGGGTGGCATGGGTTTGTTGGCTGCCTTCACCATTGAGATCGTCTATGCGGTGATCGTAGGTTGGGTGCTCCACTATTTGTATAAGGCCATAAGCACCGGTTTTGTCGGCGTCGACGGTGCTATTGCCAGTGCGCAGTACGCCAGTATGCTGGATGACACGACCGGCATGATTTTTTGGACGTTGGTCGGCTTGGCGATTACCGGTGCAATTATCTATTCGGGCGTGCAAAACGGCATAGAACGGGCTGTTGTAATCATGATGCCCATGATGTTTTTATTACTGGTTTGCCTGGCCGTTTACAATTACTTTGCCGGTGGATTTGTCGAGGCTGTGACGTGGCTGTTTACACCCGACTTTAGCAAGATCGGCCCAGCTACCGTGCTAACTGCAATAGGGCAGGCCTTTTTCTCTATTGGTGTGGCGATGGGCGGTATGATGATTTATGGCTCTTACTTGCCCAAGTCAATTTCAATCACTCAATCGGTGTTTATCGTGGTGGTCGCCGATACCGGTGTGGCTATATTAGCCGGGCTGGTTATCTTTCCCGCGGTATTTAGCAACGGTCTCGACCCAGCCGCAGGCGCCGGACTTATCTTCCAGACACTGCCTGTCGCTTTTGCGCAAATGCCGGGCGGGCATATATTTAGCGTTTTGTTTTTCTTAATGTTGGCTTTTGCCGGGATTACCTCGATGGTAGGTTTGATTGAGTGTGTTAATGCCTGGCTTGAAGATCGCTTCAAAATGCCGCGACACAAAAGTGCCATATTGGTGGTGGGCTCTATCGCGGTGCTCAGCGTACTTAGCAACCTATCATATAATGTGTTGAGCGATGTCACTGTCGGAGGTTTTAACTTTAATGACGGCATGGATTACTTTTCCACCAAGATATTACTGCCGCTGGGTGGCTTGCTAATTGCGGTATTTGCCGGCTGGATTGTCACCGCGGATGCCACTCGAGATGAGCTGGGGTCGCTAAACAGACTTGGCTATAGTATCTGGCGCTTCTTGATACGATATGTAGTGCCACCCGCATTGTTGGTGATCCTTGTCATGGGAGTGATTGATTGATGCTCGCTGCCGCTAATGATTTTTTGTGGGGACAGGTACTGATCATTGCGTTAATAGCGGTGGGGCTGATGTTTACCGTTATCTCCCGTTTTGTGCAGTTTCGATATTTTGGCCGCATGTTCAGCGTGTTGCGCAGCGCGGTACACCATGAAAAGGGTCAGATCAGCTCGTTTCAAGCTTTAGTCGTTAGCGTCGCAGGACGCGTAGGCAGTGGCAATATTGCGGGGGTTGCTGTGGCGATCACTCTGGGCGGTCCCGGCGCAATCTTCTGGATGTGGGTCATTGGGCTCATGGGCATGGCGACCAGTTTCTTCGAGTGTTCGCTGGCCCAATTATATAAGCGAGTGGATGCAGCCGGCAATTTTCGTGGCGGCCCAGCCTACTATTTGACTTACGGTATTGGTCAGAAATGGCTCGCGATGATTTATTCAGTATTGCTACTAGTGACTTTTGGCTTTGGTTTTAATGCGGTGCAGTCGTATGTTGTGGCAACTTCCGTCCAGGCCTCCTTTGGTATTCCTACCTGGGTCACGGGTCTGGTGATGGTTGTGTTGCTCGGTGGGACTATTTTTGGCGGTATGAAACGCATTGCTGTAGTGGCAGAGATTATTGTTCCGGTAATGGCCGTAAGCTATTTATTGTGCGCGCTATTGGTCATAGGTATGAACATTAGTGAAGTACCTGCTGTGCTGTCGCGTATTGTCAGTAGCGCGTTTGGCCTAGATTCTGCCGTGGGAGGCGGTATTGGCGTAGCTATTATGCAGGGTGTTAAGCGCGGTTTGTTTTCTAACGAAGCGGGCCTGGGCAGTGCGCCCAATGTCGCCGCTGTAGCATCTGTTCCTCACCCGGTGAACCAGGGTATTGTGCAGGCCTTTAGCGTGTTTATCGACACCATAGTGATGTGCAGCTGTACCGCCATTATTATTATGTTGTCTGGTGTGTATCAACCGGGGTCGGAAGAAGTCTCAGGCGTAACGCTCACTCAAAATGCACTGGTAAGCCATGTGGGCGCATGGGGGGGCAGCTTCGTAAGTGTGGCCCTGTTGTTGTTTTCGTTCAGCTCTATTATGTACAACTACTACCTGGGTGAGAACAGCCTCAATTTTTTTAGCGAGGACAACACAAAGCTGTTTAATATTTTTCGCGTGATGGTATTGGCACTCATCTTCTGGGGTTCATTGCAGGATTTGGGAACTGTATTTGCCTTTGCCGATCTCACTATGGGGTTACTCGCGGTGGTGAACCTAATCGGTTTGGTCTGGATGTCTAAAATTGGATTACGCTTGCTGCGCGACTACGATAAACAGCTAAAGTTGGGTAAAACGCCTCAATTTCGGGCTGAAGATTACAGTGATCTCGATATTGATCCCCGAGCCTGGCCAGAGAAATAGCGAACTTAGCGTATGATGGGTGGCATTATCAGTGGCCCTAAATGTGCATAGCACGAACGCTGTGCGGTATAGCAGTTGCAAATCCTAGCGGACAAGCAACCGCTTAGTCGGAAAGGCTACTGTGTTAATGCTTCGCCGACCTTTTTCATATCGACCGCTTCAGCAGCTTTTTTCGTGTCCACAGCTTCTGCCGCTTTTTTGTAGTCACCTTGGGTCACAGCTTCGGTCATTTTGCCTGTGTCGATAGACTCCATTGCTTTTTTAGTATCAACGGCCTCTACTAATTTCCCTACATCTTGAGCAATCGCCGATGAAGCGAGAGAGATAGAAGCTGCTGTTGCCAATATTGCCAGTAATGTCTTCATAATTGAATTCCTATAATTGATTGTAACGGAGTATTGAGTCGCGCTTGTTTGTAACAACGTTGAACATCAAGGGCTAAAACTATACCTCAGTTTGAGAAAAATAGAATTAGCAGCCATCGCCGATGTTTGAAACACTGAGTGTTGGATCGTTATTTTTCGGTCACAACAAAGGTGACATCAGCCTCGCACCACCCATGGCGAGGGGGAACCAGAAGGGTTTGTTTTCAATATCATCCTTACTGACCTCATGGGCGTGTGAGAAGTCGGTCTCGAGCATTGCTGAAACCTTAGCTGCAAAATTATGGCTGTGGACTAGTAGCGTTATTTCAAAATTGAGACGAAATGAACGGTTGTCAAAGTTGGCGGTACCGACCCCCGCAATTTGATCATCCATGAGTACCACTTTTTGATGCATGAAGCCGCCCTGATAGCGGTACAGCTTTACGCCAGCCGGTAACAATTCTTTGGTGTAAGACCAGTTAGCCATGGCCACAAAAGGGCCATCGGGTTCATCTGGAATGAGTACTCTGACATCCACTCCGCGCAGAGCAGCGAGTTGTAGCGCAGCAATTATGCCTCGGTCGGGCACGAAGTAGGGGCTTGCTATCCATATGCGTTTTCGGGCGTCGACGATCAATTGGTGATACATCAGGCTCGCTTCTTCGAACTCACTGGCGGGATCCGAAGGGAATACCAATACATTACAGCCCTCGCGTTGGTAAGTGGGTGGCTCCCACTCTATAGCGAGCGGTTTGCGCGTGGCCCAGCGCCAATCGGTGGCGAAAGCAATTTCTGCACCCAGTACGGCGGGCCCCTCAACACGGGTGTGCGTGTCGCGCCAACGGCCTATTTTTTTGTCTAAACCCAGGTATTCAACGCCCACGTTGTGTCCGCCTATCCATGCTACGCAGCTATCGACTACAACAACTTTTCGATGGTTGCGAAAATTCAACTGAAAGCGATTGCGTCGACCCTGTGTGGTATTAAATGCGGCAACATTAACGCCCGCCGATACCAGGTTTTTAAATAGCTTAGTTTTGTGAAAGCCTCGACTTCCAATTTCATCGTACAACAGCTTTACTTTGACGCCGTCTCGCGCTTTTTGCACCAGAACATCGCCCAGTTGCCACCCCAACGCGTCATCACGAATGATGTAGAACTGGAATAGAATATATTTTTTGGCCGACTTCAGGCCGAGTAATATACTGTCAAAGGTATCGTTTCCATCGATTAGCAGCTCAACCTTATTGCCACTTGTTGCGGGCATTCTAGCCAAGTAATATAAACTGGAATAAAAAGAGCTATCGTCCGAAGCGGGCACAATATGTTGGTCTATAGAACCACTGATTTGCCTAATGAGGCTGAGAGACTCCTGCTCAATTTCTTGACGTTGCTCTAGGTAGCCATCAAATTTATTGCGGCCAAACACCCAGTAGCACGGTACAGCGAGATAAGGAAAGGTAAGCAGAGAGATTGTCCACGCTATGGCACCCTGCGCGG
>JBLHSI010000072.1:0-12947 GCA_047626655.1 Halioglobus sp. | reverse complement strand
ATATTCTGAGGTATAGCAGCATTTAGAGCGGCTGAACGCCTAGCTTCGACTGCCTGGCCATCAACTAGACCGTAGGTAAACCATATTTCCCAACCCAGTGCGCACATAAGAAAGCCCGCTATATACAGACCTAGGTTTTGTTTCGATATTTTTTTGGCAAAGCTCAGGACAATAACCAATGCGAGTGGAATTAAAGAGCTGCAATACACTACGGTAACAATATGCTGTTCAAAGTCGCTTAGTTGCATAGGGGCTTGTCCTTGATAGCTGGGCCATCGGCGCCGTCAAAATAGTGAATGATTTTTTCGGTGTTTCTTCGTTATTGTAACTTTATTTTTTATTATTCTAATCATGCTTATAGAAACACACATATTGACTCGGGCTCAATGTGTTTTTAGGGCGTTGGTTTGAGCAAGCTAAGTCCTTAATAATACGGTACTGTAAACAAGCTCCCCCCACAAATAGATCGTTTAGATTGGCAATATCGTCACACGCATTGGTATTTTCTAGAAAAAAGGAACCCGCATGAAAAAATTGGTAATCGGCGTTATTGGAACCTCAAAAAAACAGGATGAACGGCGCCTTCCAATCCACCCTGCGCACTTGTCTCGCATACCCGAAGAGCTTCGTAAGCAATTGCTATTTGAGGAGGGCTATGGCGCACCATTTAATATATCGGACTCAGAAATCGCCGCTCAAACTGGCGGCATCGCCACCCGCCACGAACTGCTGGCAGATCTGGGCAGGGTTATTATGTGCAAACCGGTATTGGCAGATCTGCAAGAGCTTAAAGAAGGGGGAATACTGTGGGGTTATGTGCACTGTGTTCAACAGCGAGACATCACGCAGGCGGCACTAGATCGCAAGCAAACACTCATTGCCTTTGAGGATATGTTTGTGTGGAGCCCTGATGGCCACATAGGACGACATACGTTTTACAAGAACAACGAAATGGCGGGCTATTGTGCCGTACTGCATGCGCTGCAACTTAAGGGTATCGATGGGCACTATGGCAACCAACGCAAGGTGATCATTTTTGGCTTTGGTGCTGTCAGTCGTGGAGCAATATCTGCACTTAAAGCGCTTGGCTTTAGAGATATCACAATCTGTATCCAGCGCCCTGATCACGAGGTGCGCGAGGAGGTGCTGGATTGCCAATACGTCAAAATTCGCGCGGGCAGCAGTGGTGAACCTCGAATGGTAGTGGTGGAAAACGATGGCGCCGTGCGCCCGCTGGCTGAACTGATTGGCGAAACGGATATCATGGTAAACGGAACTTTCCAGGAAACCGAAAACCCAATGCACTACGTAACTGAAGCGGAGAGCGCATGTCTTAAGCCCAACAGCCTGATAATTGATGTCAGTTGTGACGAGGGCATGGGATTCTTTTTTGCCAAGCCCACCACATTCCAAAATCCGATGTTCAATTATAAAACCATAAGCTATTACGCGGTAGATCACACTCCAAGCTATCTCTGGGAAAGCGCGACACGCTCTATCTCTGCTGCGCTCATTGTTTATTTACCCACTGTATTGGGGGGGCATGATGGCTGGCAGAGCAATGAGACTATTCGAAAGGCTATCAATATCGATCGAGGGGTGATTCAAAATATCGCTATTTTGTCGTTTCAAAATCGAGAGCCGCACTACCCGCACAACTCAATCACTGCCCCCAAAACGGATGATGATTAATCTGCAAGTTCACCTATAATGGCTGACCAGACTATCATTATTGGCGCTGGCGTCATTGGTGCGGCCACCGCTTTGGCGCTGCAAAATGACGGGCATGATGTCACACTAATTGATCGATGCGCCCCCTGCTCTGGTGCGTCCTTCGGTAATGCAGGAGCAATCATCAACGGATCGTGTGCACCCACAGCGATGCCAGGAATCTTACTCGATGCTTTACGTCTGATGGCCCGACCAGACTCTCCCATTTCAATACGCCCAGCGTACTTTCACAAGATATTACCCTGGTTGTCTCGCTTCATTTTACAGAGTCGCAGATCAGCCGTTAACAACAATGCAAGAAACCTACATGCGTTATCTCAGCATGCGGTTGCCAGTTGGCAAAATCTAGTCGAACGAACCGAACTCGCGTCGCTGTTTAAATCTACCGGCTGGCTAAAAGTCTATGAATCGGAAAGAAGCTTTGCGGGCACTCAAATGGCCCGCGACTTACTCGACACACTGGGCACCCCATATGATGTGCTGGATACTTCACAGATCCATGACTTGGAACCCAATTTGGCGCCAATTTTTACTCATGGTTTGTATCAAAAGGATAGCTTGAGTATTAGCAATCCCGAGCGGCTGGTAACGGGAATGGTTGACCTATTTACCACCCGCGGCGGTAAGTATAGGCAGTTCGCTGTTGATCACATTAGCATCGAAACCAATGAAATCAAGCTTATAGGTCATAGTGAGTGCTTACATACAAAAAAAGTGGTGCTGGCAGTGGGTTCCTGGTCGCGCAACCTGGCGAGCCAATTGGGTGACAACGTTCCTCTGGAAGCAGAACGTGGTTACCATCTAATACTGCCTGAATCGACGCAGACATTGCTGAGCCGCCCGGTGCTAAATGGGGAAAAATCGTTTGTATTGTCTCCCATGGAAACTGGCTTGCGAATGACCGCCCTGAGTGAACTTGGCGGGCTGGAAATTCCGGCCAACTATGGCAATATTCGCAAGCTCCTGCCCCATGCAAAACGCATGTTACCTGCAATGGACACGCAAGAAGAATCTGTTTGGATGGGCTTTCGCCCATCATTACCCGACTCTCTCCCGGTGCTCGGCTTTTCAGGAAAGTCTAAAAACATTATTTACGCATTTGGCCATCAACACCTTGGTATAACACTGGCAGCTATTTCGGCGCGCATTGTCGCCGATCTTTTCGCCAACCGAGAACCTTCCGTGCCTATAGCACCGTACCGCCCCAACCGGTTTGTCGCGCTATGAATGACTATGGCTTTCTCTCAATTGTTCCACCACTGCTAACAATAGCCGTTGCCCTATATAGCAAGAACGTCTTGTTTGCGTTGGTTACCGGGATTTTAAGTGGCTCATTGATTCTGACGAACTTCAATCCGTTCTACGCCATTTTAAATGCCATGGAAGATCAGGTCTTGAAAGAAGTGACCACCGGCTCGCAAGTTCAGGTGATCCTAATCGTGTTTGTCATCGGAGGCTTCGTTAAATTACTTGAAGTATCCGGCGGTGCCGCTGCTTTTGCGCAAAGACTTTCCCGTTTTGTTACCAGTCCGGCCAAAGCGCAAATTTTAGTTTGGTTTTCAGGCCTAGGAATATTTTTCACAGATTCCGGTAACAGCTTGATCGTTGGACCGCTCTACCGTTCCGTGTTTGATGAACTCAACATTTGCCGCGAAAAACTGGCCTATATTCTCGACACCACCTCATCACCCATTAGTATTCTGGTCCCCTTTATTGCATGGGGGGCGTATATCACTTCATTGATTGGTAAATCTTATGCAGAAATCGGTCTCACCGAAGACGCATTTACCGTGCTGCTCAAAGTTTTCCCCTATCAGTTTTACGCTTTTCTGGCTCTTGCAACGGTTCCCATCGTGATTTTTATTGGGAAAGATTTTGGCCCTATGCGAACCGCTCAACAGCGGCATTTAAACCGGGCCGAAAGTACAACACCCCCACTCGAAACAGCGCTAAAAGCCAGTAGCGAGAGAATTGATATTTTTCTGTACCCACTGGGCGTCATGCTGTCGCTGATTGCGGGACTAATCACTTGGCATGCAACTCACGACGGCATAAGCAGCACACATATTTACTCAACACTGGCTATTTCATATCTTGCAGCATCGTTAACCTGTATGGAAATGATGCGCCGTCACCAGTCGACCTCCTACGCTGACTCCCTCCTCGTATTTATCAAGGGTGCAGAATCACTAGTGTATATTTCTATTGTTCTGGTACTGGCCTGGTCCTTGAGTTCAATTACAAAAGACCTGCACACGGCCCAGTACCTTTCTTCAATTATCTCAGGAAGTGTTTCACCCGAGTACTTCCCGATGATTGTATTTGCTCTTGGCGGCATGATTTCTCTGGCCACTGGATCTTCATACGGCACCTTTGCCATATTGATGTCTATTGCAATACCGGTGGGCTATGAATTAGGGGCATCGATGTACTTAACGATTGCTGCCGTTTTAAGCGGTGGGCTTTTTGGCGACCATGTGTCGCCGATATCAGATACTACGGTGTTGGCCTCGGTAGGCGCACAATGTGATCATTTAGATCATGTCACTACACAAGCAGCTTACGCTGGTGTCACAGGCGTGGTCGCACTATTCGCATTTGGACTAGCCGGCGTCTACCAGTCATCCTATGTACTACCTATTTCCGTTTGTGTGTTGTTTATTACTATGTCAGTTTTAATGAAGGCACTCAATAAATCAGACCTCAATTGACGCGAGAGACAACCAAATGGCATACCCTGAAAAAAATACACTTCTGACTTGGGCGACTAGCTATCCGACACTCTGGAACGCTGGTGTCAAACAGGCTTGGGTGGACAATTGGCGCACCGTGGCCGATGGCGAATTTCGTATGCTCGATCCTGTGGGCACACCACCCAAACGCGGATTCAAATCTTGCTGTGAAGACTCCTGGGATCTGTTCCAGCCACGCGTCCGATTCAAGATACAGCCCGGAACCCTATTTGTGTGCGGCAATGAAGTCGCCTGGTGTCTGGAGAATCACTTTGATGGTCCCGGCGGAGCGCAGGTTCAATACAGCCTTGAAACGTATCAGTTTAGCGAGGATGGCTCGGTTGATATTCGAACCTATTATCGTGTACCTCCTCATGACGATGAAAGTCTGGGAGATATTTTTCAAGACTATCTTCCAGAGAATACGAATGGGCAGTAGCTAACTCGACCGATGAGGGTCACCGCGAGGTATTGACAGGCTATCTTGCCAGCAACTTCCGGCTCATGCCGTAAGAAAGATTATCAACAGCGCATACCCAGCGAATATTGGACAGAGCCAGCGAAAGGCGCGAGGGAAAATAGCCATCGCCAGGAGCAAGCCAATCCCGATTGACGGCAGCAGTAATGCTAGCGCTACCGGCGGTCGCTCTATGGCGACTGCAAGGTTGACATAGGGGCCCATACAGAGATAAATCAGCATCGAAAGAACAGAGAGCCTACCAAAACCCTCGCTGTGATGAAGAAAATCGAGCTCATCGTCATCGCCATCATCGTCGGGCACAGGCAAGGCCATCTCCGCAGCGCCGTAGACAAAGATTGCACCGACAATCAATACCAAAAAATCAGTAAATCGCCAATCTACTACATCGCGCAGCCCCCAACCCACCCACCAAAACTGCAGGACAAAGGCCATCACGCAGAGCGCCCAAAGAGCAGTAGCCCAGTGGAAGATCACCCGGTCGTGAACGCGAATCAAGATGGCCACTGTGTGCAACATGCGAGTGATCGCCAGGCCCAGAATAATGGAAACTGCGATAAAAACGTATTCGTGCTGGGACATAACAGGGTCTGCACTCTGAATTATTATGAGTAATATAGCAGCCACATGGGTTGCGGCCAACATACCCGCTATTACGGCTACGCCATAGTGACATTACTGGGCTATTGTGCGCCGACGGTGTTAGCTTGTCAGCTCCCAAAGGTGCACCTTATACTACCGTCATTGTAGGTCGTTAAGCATGAGTATGGAGAGCGAGTCTGTGTTGGGAAAATTTGTATTGTGGGTTTCTGCTGTTGTATTCATTTCATATGGGCTGATCTGCCTGTTCGCACCTGAAGTACCTGCCGGTTATGCCGGGCTCACTTTGAATAATGGCAACGCCATTGCCGAGATCAGTGCCATGTACGGCGGGCTACAAACCGGGTTTGGGATATTCTGCCTAATAGCAGCCCTGAAACCCAACTTTTACAAGCCCGGGTTGGCGCTGCTGGTTTTATGCGTTGGTTTACTAGCGCTAGCACGAACTTATACAACTCTCGTGATCCCTGATCCAGTATCGACTTACACCTGGGGCGCCATGATCTTCGAATTCGCCATAGCAACACTGGCAGCGTTGGCTTTGAGAAAAGCCTGACCCAATAAAATTTGGTGACTTAACTTGGAACATAGAAAGCTCGTACTACCAGAATTCCTCAACGATCAAGGCTACCTGTTCGGTGGGAACCTGCTTAAGTGGGTAGACGAATCGGCGTACATTACCGCCAGTTTGGATTTTCCCGGCAACCGCCTGGTAACGGTGTCACTGAGCGAGGTTAACTTTAAGAACCCCATTCAGCCAGGCGAACTACTGTGCTTCGATGTGCAGTTGGTGCGCCGCGGTAACACCTCCGCAACTTATAGCATTGAAGTTATCGGCGAGAAGCTGGCGGGTACGAAAGCGCCACTGTTCGTTACTAAAATTACATTCGTGAATGTTGCTCCCGACGGTCAACCCGTGCCGCTAACTGTTTAAACCCAACGAATCGACCCTACTTCGATCTCCAGTCAGCCACTAAAGAGGATAACGCATGCCGCGCTTAACTAAACTCAGTCGCTCCATCGCCGGCAACGTCGCCATAGTGACCGGCGCGGCCAGTGGAATGGGGCGCGCGACGGCTCACTTGTTTGCCGACGAGGGCGCCAAAGTAGCCATCATTGATATCAATGAGGCGGGGCTAGAATCTGTGGCGCAGGAGATGCGAGCCGTTGGCGCCGACGTATATTGCGTTGTGGTAGACCTTTCAGATCGAGAAGCGGTCGAGCAGGCCGTCACAGATATCGCCGCGCACTTTGGTGGAATCGATATACTGATTAATAACGCAGGCTTCGCTTTACCGGCTGAAATCGACGGTGACGCGTATGCTAACTCCTGGGATACCTCGGTAGCGGTCATGGCGACCGCACAAGCTTGGGCTATTCGAGCCGCGCTACCCAGCCTGCGCAATTCATCTAACCCGCGCATCGTCAACGTGGCCTCTACGGAAGCGCATGGCGCTACCCGTTTTAACAGCGCCTATGTGGTAGCCAAACATGCCTCGATGGGACTAACGCGCGCGATGGCTGTAGATTTGGGCAAGGAGGGAATCACCGTCAATTGTGTTTGCCCAGGACCAATACGCACAGGTATCACCGAAGCTATTCCCGAGCAGGACAAACAGACCTTTGTTAATCGCCGCACCGCTCTAAGACGCTATGGCGAACCGGAAGAAGTAGCGCATGCCACCCTGAGTTTGGTAATACCCGCGGCCAGCTTTATCACAGGCGCCACCCTGTTGGTTGACGGTGGTGTTACCGTTCGCAATGCATAGACGATCGTTCGGTATTGGCCCATCCGCACCACTAGGGCAAACGTCCTCTATCTGTTTCATCCCGAAAACCCTCTAAATCTTTGAGGCCCTTCTCCAAGCGTCTATCTTGACGCCGGTCTGAGCGCCTATAGGTTCTAGTTACCCTGAGTGGTAGTCGCACAGTGATTGCACTACTCCATTTCGCGAGTAGATTTTCAATGAATCCTCTCAAAAATCATCAACTAGACTTTTGCTAAATAGACTCACTAAGTCTAACTGCGATAATGTATATCGTAAATGCTACTTTGTAGTGAACGAAGCCCCACTGCGCCTCGTATAAATAGACTAGTAGTTATTGAAGTGGGTATTCCTTTGTCCAATCACAATGATGTGCTCGTTGCTAAGTGGCAGGGCAATAACAGCAACCAACCACTAGACTCACTAGATGCTGCTGGGTGGGCTTCGAAACCAACGACTAAGACGGCCCATCATTCAAATAAGTTGGAACCATGATAATGGCAGAAGATTATGCGGGCAGACACAGCGAAAAAGAGTATACCCATCGACTTTATGTTTATGTTAAACGGCACTATTATCATGACCGAAATTATCGACTAACCGCTAGCTATGCGACTACCGCTATTAACACCTTAACAATGAGCCTTTTATGCCCAGCCACTGCCAAGCAAAACGCGAGCAAAAAGCGCTATTAGTCTCCCTGTATGGGGTCGTTTTCTTTATTGTTTTAGCCTTAGGCTTCGCCGTATATACAAACTCAGGCGCAATACTGTTTGATGGTATTTATTCGCTCATAGCTTTCGCCACCGTCTTGGTGACTTTAAAAGTTGCAAAGCTGGCTGAAAAACCCGACGACGAGCTGTTCAATTTTGGCTATACCTCACTTGAACCTACGCTCAATTTATTTAAATCACTGATCGTGATCGTGGCCTGTGTATACGCTGGCGTAGCAGCGATTATGCGTTTATTGGATGGAGGCACAGAGGCTGAATATGGGTGGGCCGTTGTCTATGGTGTAATTTCTAGTATCGGTTGTTTTATTGTCGCCGGCATTTTAAAAAAAATGGGCCGCGATACGCGTTCTGGTTTACTGGCTGTAGAAGCTAAAACATGGTTTGTTGATGGTTTGTTTAGCTTTTCGGTATTGCTGGGTTTTGTTGGCGCTTGGGTAGTTAGCCAAACTGAATACGCCAGCCTAGCCCCGTATGTTGATCCGTTATTGCTGGCCATTTTGGTATTAGTTGCTTTACCCATTCCGGGGCGCATTATGCTTGAGAGCCTGCGTGAAGTGGTACTTATGGCACCCAAAGCTGAGATAGTTGATGAAATTGAGGTGAAACTGAATGCGCTGCTAGGCCATCTTCCTCATCAACTAATTGAGTTGAGGGTGACCAAGCGTGGCCGCAATACGTATATTTTAGTACACGTTGTTGTTAGCGATGACTTTACAATAACCAGTATTAGGGAGTTAGATGATATTCGGCGAACAACCAGTGATGCCATGCTAGCCTGGAATCCTGATATCGTCTTAGATATTATGTTTGTGCACGATTTAGCACTTGCTGAATGAACTAAGCACTGCGACACCAATAACACCACGTCGACACTGGCATTGGGTATATTCGGAGACCGTTCACTGGCCAGCACTTTGCCCGCAGTCACTTGCCGGGCGATGGGAAAGCTAAAGTAACCGGTCCCAGCACCCAGATCGGCGACATGGTCGGTGGCTTTCAAAGACAGATTTTTCAGTAGTAAATCGGTGCGCTATCGTGCCTAAGCGCAATAACTATAAGGACTGACTAGCTATTCTGTTTCGGTAGCTAGACCGGTGAATGGACATGATTCGATGAAAAATACCGTTGCGTCTCTGCTAAACCAGCAAGCCCAGTGTGTGCTAGCCACTCTGGGTGATAAAGAACTAGCGCTACATCTGATGGCCTATGCTATCTCGATGCAGCTGGATAAAATCTACCTCGCATCGTTAGAGAATACCCAAAAGGTAAAAAATATGCGCGCTAACCCCAATATCACTTGTCTTTGGGATAACCGCACAGGCAACAATGCCGATCATACTGCGGGTTTGGCCATGAGCGGCTTCGGCCAGGCGCGCGAACTGACAGGCAAGTCTGCTCGATCGGCACTGCGCTTACTGCTGCGGCGCAATGCGACACTGAAACCACTGCTGTCAGACCCCACCGTGGTTATTTTTGCCCTGCACATTGATCGTTACCAGTGGGTAGAAGGATATACCCGAGTGATTATCTATGAACCAGAAAAGTCTACCCTGGGCTAAAGGGGTGACCATCACGAAGTGACTAAAGCACTATGACCACACTTTGGTGAGTAGGGCTGAACCAAATAGGTCACCCTCACCAAGACCTAGAAACATACCAGTCAACAACCATCTATTGAGACGATATTGAAAACCTGATTTTCAGATAACGTAAAATCATCAAGCAAAGAAACAATCAGAGAACCATTGAAAATATTCAAGTCGCCTTCAACAAATAGCTGATCAATGGTTCCTTCACTCAGGCGCGTTGCGACCTCCTGCTGCGCTACCTGCCGTAGTTTGGTGGTCTCTTTGCACAGGTCCTTCCCCCAGGTGCCAAACACAATAACTTTACCCGGCGGTCGTTTCCCGGACGACTCTGTATGTAACCGTCGCGTATTAAAGGCTTAAGGCCTCGAGTCAGGGTAGACTGATCAATAACAAGGATATCCTGCAGATCCCGATTACTTGACTGTTTAAGCCTGTTAAGTACACGGAGTATCGAATATTGACCCGCCTTGAGCCCGCACTTCGCCAGCTGGCCGTCATATATCTGATTCTGTATCTGGAGAGGAGCCAAAGAACCCCACCGGACTCTTACGTATCTCAATGCACTGCATCAGTGCACCGAAGCCAACAGTAATTGATAATTGACGCGCGCAATTACAAACTCCCCACATTTACCTGTAAGATTATTTACCAGTACCTCAAAACACCCTTGGGAGAGTTAGAGTCATGCAGTCGATCATTTCAGAAATGCGAGTGTTGCCAGAAATTGATGCTAGAGCAGAAGTTGTCAGGCGAGTAGATTTCATTAGAACCCAGCTAAAGTCAGCAGGAATGCGCACACTGGTTCTGGGTATTAGCGGCGGCGTCGATTCATGTACCCTAGGCAGACTCGCACAACTGGCAGTGAACGAATTGAATGCCGAGAAGGATGGCGACTACCAATTTATCGCAGTGCGCTTGCCATACAATGTACAGCGGGATGAAGCCGACGCGCAGACCTCCATAGATTTCATCC
Organism: Halioglobus sp.; assembly: GCA_047626655.1. Classification (GTDB taxonomy): domain Bacteria; phylum Pseudomonadota; class Gammaproteobacteria; order Pseudomonadales; family Halieaceae; genus JBALVT01. The sequence goes on along the minus strand of JBLHSI010000072.1, from coordinate 2,344 downwards.
AACCCAGCAAAGCACTTTCTGTCAATGTGCAACCGGGTGCCGATGCCATTCATAACGAAACTTGCGCTGCTCTGAAAACAAGTGGGCTGCTGCCCGACAGTGATAGCAAACAAGATTTTGTCAAAGGCAACGTAAAAGCGCGTACTCGAATGATTATCCAGTATGAAATTGCCGGGATGTTGGACGGCCTAGTATTGGGTACCGATCATTCGGCAGAAAACATTACCGGATTCTACACCAAGTATGGCGATGGAGCGTGCGATTTGGCACCCCTATTTGGTCTCAACAAACGTCAAGTGAGAAAGCTAGCAGATTATCTTGGCGCTCCTTCACACATTGTGCGCAAAGCACCAACAGCCGACCTGGAAACTCTAGCGCCACAAAAATCTGACGAAACAGCGCTAGGAATGAGTTATGACCAGATTGACGACTTTCTGGAAGGAAAGAACGTAGACGCCAAGATCGCCAATAGGCTGGTTGAAATTTACGAAAAGACACAGCATAAGCGCGTACCCATTCCCACAATTTACGATTGAGGTCACAGGTCAATGGAGATTATTTTAGAGTGGCTACCGCGCGTCGGCGCAGTCCTGACAGTAATGTTTGGGCTGGTAGGGTTTTTCAGCCCGCACCTGATTACTAATTCCCAGCAAATCGAGTTGCGAAGCCCTATGGCGCTTTCAGAGGCGAGAGTCGTATTCGGGGGCTTGCACTTGGGCGGCGGCATTATGGCACTGATACTAAATGAGCCACTGGTGTACATGACTCTCGGGGTGGCTTGGAGCTTCGGACTGCTCGCCCGTTTCTACTCAATGGCGGTTGATAAAACGAGCCTCAAGCATTCTATACCCGGTATTGTTATCGATGCCAATATGGCCTTGTTGTTGCTCAGCGGAAGCTGGTAAGGTGCGACTATTAGGCTCCTCTAGCTTGTGCAGCGCACGCCTATTCTCTTGAGTTAGACTGTCGCACCATGGTCTAGATGAGTGCAGACTGCGAGGTGATAGACATGTATGAGTTAAAAAACTACTCTGCTCGGATCACCACTATAACTGGCCAACGGATGTTACGAATATGACCGAATTGAGCTGGGCCTGGCCATGGTGGAGCATGATGGTGGCCATTAACGTTATCAACCTTGCCCTGTGTGTTCGATTTTTTAGACAATCTGCCAGCGCCCCCGATGGCCAGACCGTTTATCTCAAGCGCATGCGTATTTTGGGGCTAATATTCACCCTGGTAGCGCTTTACCGCGCTGTATTTGTGTCGCGCTATCTTTACCAGTACGCATGGTTTGACACCATTGCCAACAGTTCATTGCTAATTCGCACGTTTGCCTGGGCCGCAGAGCTATCATTTGCCGCTTTATTCGCGCTGGCAATGCTCAGGTTTAGCGCTGATATCCCAAGCGATAAGCGCAATCACAGCAATTCTTGGTATGAAAGACGCGCACCTTACATATTGTTCTTCTGCATATTTACAGCACAGTTTTTTGCCACTGGCGGCCTGATCACCAAGAGTCGCTTATTGTTTGCTATAGAAGAAACACTGTGGAGTGTGGGCTTCCTTTGTATTTTGCCCGTAGCCGTTATGCAATTTTACCGTAGCTTTGTAAAAAAACAGACCTTGCTGTCATCCAGACACTCGATGCTCAGGACATTTAGTGCCATCAATCTCAGCTGGTGTGTTATCTACTGTAGTTATGGTCTGGCTTATCACTTACCCACAGAATACTGGGCCAGCGCCTTTAGCCAGATTGAAACCGGCATACCACCCATCAAGACAGGTATTAGTGCAGTGGCGGACGCATTCACCATCGTTAACGTCACCCACAATTATGATGACTGGGGCTTTGGTTTCGTACTTTGGCACAGCGCCTACTTCAGCGTCTGTGTCTGGCTGGCCCTGTTTTTGATGCGAGGACCACGGGACATGGAACGTGAGACTCCTCAAACTCAGGAAGATACCCGCAGCTTGATAAATACGGCATAATGCCGCTTCTAACACACTATTTTAGTCTGCGTTATAGACTATGATTCACGCTTTATCCTAGTGAATGCGGGACGAACACACTATGAACCGAATACAAAAATTGAAAAATGACATATACAGCTTTGAAGAGCTGGATACTCTCGAGAAAAATGCGACTCAATTACGTGACGGGGAGACGCTGGAACTCATCGAAATAAGCCGCGCCTCTAAGATCGCGAAGGGAGAGCAGCCAAAAAGCCAGGTGGATGAAGACGGCGAACCACTGACCAAAAGAGCCCGGCGAGAGAAAAAGTCCAAGCACTAGTTTTCTCTTAGATACCAATCCCGGGTACATTAATTCGGCGCAGCGATT
>JBLHSI010000071.1:0-12968 GCA_047626655.1 Halioglobus sp. | reverse complement strand
GAGCAGACAAATAGTCCGCCACTGCATCAGCCAACAAACTCAGCAGCGCATGCATCAACTCAGGCTTGTCATAAGCCATCGTCTTAACATTGGCAAAGTCCTTGGAAGAGCCGCCCTCCACCATATACGTAGCCAAAGTCCATGGGCTACCCGAAAAACCAATCAGTGGCACTTTACCGTTAAGCTCGCGGCGAATGGTGCTAACCGCGTTCATCACATAGCCCAAATCATCATCTGCTTTAAAAGACTGCAAGCCGGCGAGATCACTTTCACTGCGCACCGTTTTACGAAACTTGGGCCCCTCGCCCTCTTCAAAATAAAGGCCTAAACCCAGAGCATCGGGTATGGTCAGAATATCAGAGAAAAGAATAGCGGCATCCATGTCATAACGGCGCAAAGGCTGCATCGTCACTTCGCAGGCCAATTCGGCGTTTTTGCACAAATCCAGAAAAGAACCAGCCTGCTGTCGAGTGGCACGATATTCGGGAAGATAACGCCCGGCTTGCCGCATCATCCAAATTGGCGTGCGGTCCACCGGCTGACGCAACATGGCGCGCAAAAATCGATCATTTTTTAGTTCAGTCATAGGATTTTTTCTCACAGCCCAAACTCGCGGGCAGTTTATACGTCAAGATAGTCGAGTATGCCGTCAGCGGCTTGCCGGCCTTCCCAAATTGCAGTCACCACCAAATCAGATCCGCGCACCATGTCGCCACCGGCGAAAATTTTGGGATTGCTGGTTTGAAATTTATAGGTTTGATCTTCTTCGGCAACAACGCCATCCCAGTCGTTGGTGCAAACTTCAAAATCTGCCAGCCACTTAGGCGGATTCGGCTGAAACCCAAACGCCACGATAATCGCGTCGGCTTCCAACACTTCTTCGCTGCCCGGAATCGGCTGCGGCCTTCTTCTGCCATCCTCTCCCGGCTCGCCGAGTTCTGTCTGGATCATTTTGATGCCACAGGCTTGGCCAAAGTACTCAACAATTTCGATGGGCTGACGGTTAAACAAAAACTCAACGCCTTCTTCGCGTGCATTTTTAACTTCGCGCCGCGAGCCAGGCATGTTTTCCTCATCTCTACGGTAGGCGCAAATGACCGCCTCAGCTTGTTGTCGCACTGCGGTTCGCACGCAGTCCATTGCCGTGTCACCGCCACCTAAGACGACCACTCGTTTACCCTTTAGGTTCACGTAATCTTCAGGATTTTGCTCGAATCCCAAATTGTGATTCACATTGCCTATTAAATAAGGCAGCGCTTCGTAGACGCCCGGTAAATTTTCACCCGGGAAGTTTCCCCGCATATAGCTGTAGGTGCCCATCCCCAAAAATACAGCGTCGTACTGCGCTAGCAACTCTGCCATCGCGATGTCTTCACCGACCTTGGTGTTGAGCTTAAATTCTATACCCATTCCTTCAAACACTTCACGGCGAAGCACCATAACCGACTTTTCTAGCTTGAACTCGGGGATACCAAAGGTCAACAAACCGCCAATTTCTGGATAGCTATCAAATACCACCGCTTTCACACCGGCGCGGGTCAGCACATCAGCACAACCAAGACCGGCGGGACCAGCACCGATAATGGCAACTTTTTTATCGGTTGGGATAACTTTCGAAAGGTCGGGGCGCCAACCCATGGCGAGTGCGGTGTCGGTAATGTATTTTTCGGATGCACCGATAGTGACCGCACCAAAACCGTCATCCAAGGTACATGCACCCTCGCACAGCCTGTCTTGTGGACACACCCGACCACACACTTCGGGTAAGGTATTCGTGGCATGGCTGAGCTCAGCCGCCTCAAAGATGTTCCCCTCACTAACCAACTTCAACCAGTTGGGAATAAAGTTATGAACAGGACACTTCCACTCGCAATAAGGGTTGCCGCATTCCAGACAACGATGCGCTTGATCGTTTACTTCGCTAGGCGTGTATTCTTCATAGATCTCAGCGTACTGCGTTTTACGGACAGTCAGATCCTTCTTGTCAGGTAGCTGCCTGCCAACATCAATAAACTGAAAACTATTCGCCAAACGTTCACTCATATATTTTTCCCAACTCGATCCTAGTCTGTGTTGCGCAAGCGCGATAACAATAAATCGAGATCAGCCGCTTTAGGCTTCACTAACCAAAACTTACCCACATAATCCTCAAAGTTGGCGAGCAGATGCGCGCCCCACTCGGAACCCGTCTCCAAGGTAAACTCTTCAATATTCGAACGCAGATGATAACGATAGGGCTCCATGTACTCAGAGCTCACCCGATGAATCTCTACCAATTCGCTATTATATTTGTCGATAAATAAACGGTCCTGATCCAAAACGTAGGCAAACCCTCCGGTCATTCCCGCACCAAAGTTAACCCCGGTGGTGCCTAACACCGTGACGTTGCCGCCGGTCATGTATTCGCAGCAGTGATCGCCGGCGCCTTCAACCACAGCGTGACAACCACTGTTGCGGACCGCAAAGCGCTCGCCGGCTATTCCCGCCGCAAACAATTGGCCACCCGTAGCGCCATAGAGGCAGGTATTACCCACAATGACTGTTTCGTGAGATTTGTACTCACTGTTGTTTGGCGGATAAACCACCAATTTTCCACCGGCCATGCCTTTACCGACATAGTCATTGGAGTCGCCCTCCAAATACATATGCAGTCCGCCGGCATTCCACACCCCAAAACTCTGCCCGGCAGTGCCTTTAAGGCGAAACACGATGGGACTAACCTCCATGCCGTTATTGCCATAGCGCCTGGCAATTTCACCGGATAGCCGCGCACCAATGGAACGGTCGCAGTTAGTGACGTCAAACTCAAACACACCACCTGATTTTTGTTCGATAGCGGGCAGTGCGGCAGCGACCATTTCCTCAGCTTTCAAGCCCTTGTCAAACGGGTCATTCGACTTCACCTGACAAAACTCAGGCTGCCCCTCTGCGTCTGGGCTCTTATACAGTATGGGGCTCAGATCTAAACCCGCTTGCTTGTCGGTTTCACCGGGGAGTATTTCTAGCAAGTCGCTGCGGCCAATGAGGGCTTCCAGCGATGGCACACCTAGCAACGCCAGCCACTCTCTGGTCTCCTGGGCGACAAAGGTGAAAAAGTTAACAACCATTTCGACGGTGCCAATGAAGTGATCATCCCGCAATTGTTCGTTCTGGGTTGCAACGCCCGTAGCACAGTTGTTCAGGTGACAGATACGCAGATACTTGCAGCCCAGTGCAACCATAGGCGCGGTGCCAAAACCAAAACTCTCTGCGCCCAGTATTGCCGCTTTCACGACATCTAGCCCCGTCTTCAAACCACCGTCGGCTTGCAAACGGATCTTTCCGCGCAGTTGGTTACCCCTCAAAGTTTGCTGTACCTCAGCTAAACCCAGTTCCCAGGGGGAACCGGCATAGCGTATAGAGGTGAGCGGACTGGCGGCCGTACCACCATCGTAACCACTGATTGTAATAAGATCGGCGTAGGCTTTCGCCACTCCGCCAGCGATTGTTCCCACGCCAGGTTCCGACACCAACTTCACCGAAACCAGTGCCTGGGGGTTAACCTGCTTCAGGTCGAAAATAAGTTGAGCCAGATCTTCAATAGAATAAATATCATGGTGCGGTGGCGGCGAAATCAGCGTGACACCTGGCACCGAAAAGCGCAATTTGGCAATGAGTTCATTAACCTTGGCTCCTGGTAGCTGGCCGCCTTCCCCTGGCTTAGCGCCCTGCGCCACTTTAATTTGTAACACCTCAGCGTTAACCAAATAGTGCGGTGTGACGCCAAAGCGACCCGAGGCAATTTGTTTGATCTTGGACACTCTATCAGTACCAAAGCGCTTCGGATCTTCACCGCCCTCGCCCGAATTCGATCGAGCACCAATTCGATTCATCGCTGCTGCCAAAGCCTCGTGTGCCTCAGGGCTTAGCGCTCCAAGTGACATGCCGGCGGAATCAAAACGGGGAAAAATATCTTCAATGGGCTCTACTTGCTCAACCGGCAATGGCTCTAAACCCGGTATAGGTCTAAGTAAATCGCGCAAGGTAGCGACGGGTCTCTCGTTAACAAGTGCAGCATAGCGTTTGTAAACGGCGTAATCGCCGGTAGCAACGGCCTCTTGTAAGGTCATAACGACATCGGGGTTGAAGGCATGGTATTCCTGACCATGTATCCACTTCAGCAACCCACCCGGCTCAAGCGTTTTGCGATAGGACCACGCCGCTTTTGACAAGATTTTCTGGTCACCTTCTAACTCGGCAAAACCACTACCTTGAATACGAGAAGCAACGCCACAAAAAGACAGATCTACCACTTCGTCGGCCAACCCAACCGCCTCGAATAGTTGAGCACCACGATAGGATGAAACCGCAGAAATACCCATTTTGGACATGATCTTAAGCAGACCTTTGTTAACGCCTTTACGATAGTTTTTATAGCAAGTACTAGGCTCCGCCAACACATCGCCGCGACGAATCAAGTCTTCTACCACGCTATACGCTAGATAAGGGTAAACCGCAGTGGCACCAAAACCCAATAAGCAGGCAATTTGATGTGAGTCGCGGGCACTGGCCGTCTCTACCAATATATTTGCTTCGACACGCAAATCGACTTTTATCAAGTGATGGTGAACAGCACCGGTGGCCAGCAAACTATGAATAGGCAGCTTGTCTTTGGCGACAGCTCGATCTGATAAAACCACGATAGTGGCGCCATCGCGCACGACCTGCTCTACTTGTAAAATGAGGTCTTGAACCGCCTGTTTTAGAGATTTTTCTGCGGGGTAATAGGTACAGTCAATGTCACCTACCGCAAAACCCGGCCGCTCCAACTGCAACAACCTATTAAACTTACCCTGCGACAATACAGGTGAGGTTAGAATGACGCGGTTCGCATGTTCTGGACCAACATGAAAAATATTTTTCTCACCCCCAAGGTCCGTTTCCAGCGACATAACAATTGTTTCGCGCAACGGGTCGATGGGAGGATTGGTGACCTGCGCAAATTTTTGGCGAAAATAGTCGTACAGGGAACGCTCTCTTCGCGACAGCACTGCCATAGGCGTATCGTCGCCCATGGAGCCTACCGCTTCATTACCTGACTCAGCGAGAGGGCGCATGACTTGATCGCGCTCTTCAAAACTCACTTGAAACATTTTCATGTACGCATCGAGTTTCTCGGGCTCAATCCCGGGTGCCGTCTCGCCGCCAAATGTCCCTTCTATGCGATAAGAGTTTTCCCGCAACCACTGCTTGTAGGGATGGGCCGACTTCAATCGCTTGTCTATTTCATCGGTATGCAGTACTTCTCCGGTGTGAGTATCGACCACCAGTATCTGTCCCGGACCAACTCTGCCCTTGGCGATAACATCTTCATTTTTGTAAGGATGCGTACCAACCTCTGAGGCAACGGTAATAAAACCGTCCTTTGTCCTCACCCAGCGTGCGGGACGCAGGCCGTTACGATCTAACACGCACACGGCATAGCGACCATCGGTCAAGACGATCCCGGCCGGACCATCCCACGGCTCCATATGCATAGAGTGGTATTCATAAAAAGCTTTCAAATCCGGATCCATGGATTCAATGTTTTGCCACGCCGGCGGCACCAGCATGCGCAGCGCCCGGGGCATATCAACGCCGCCGGTTAACAACACATCCAGCATGTTATCCAAGCTCGATGAATCGGAACCACTGCGATTGACCAGCGGCGCGATGTCGGCAATATTGGGCAAAAGGTCGGTCTTAAACGCCGACGTGCGGGCCTGAGCCCAGTTGCGATTACCGTCAATCGTGTTGATTTCGCCATTGTGCGCCAGCAAGCGAAAGGGTTGAGCTAGCGGCCATTTCGGCATGGTGTTTGTTGAAAAGCGTTGGTGAAAAACACAGATGGCGGTTTCTAGTCTCGGATCGCTCAAGTCTTGATAGAAACGGGGTAAATCGACCGGCATTACCAGACCTTTGTAGGAGATGACCCGCCCGGACAAACTGCAGATATAAAAATCGTCATCAGCTTCATTCGCCATCTCGGCTTTACGCCTGGCAACAAACAATTTGGTGGTCAGCTGCTGTTCCGACAGGCCTTCAGCGTCAATAAAAACCTGCTCGATGGCCGGCAAACTATCCAGTGCAATCTCGCCACACACAGTGCTGTCTGTGGGCACAACGCGCCAACCGAGAACCCTGAGCTCCAAGTCGGTCAATACCTGCTCGACCGCGGCCCTGGCAGCGGCTGCCTTGCCTGGATCTGAACTGAGGAATATTTGGCCTATACCGAAACGATCAGAAAGATCGGCATTGAAACATTCTCGCGCCAACGTTTTCATAAACGGTGTCGGCATCTGCATAAGCAGGCCGCAGCCATCACCCGTTTTCCCATCGGCGGCAATTCCACCCCGGTGAGTCATACAAGTCAGCGATTCTATAGCTGTTTGCAACAGCCTGTGACTCGCATCACCGGCGGTGTGCGCGATCAATCCGAAGCCACAATTGTCACGGAACTCTTCAGGTCTATATAGGCCTGCGCTCATAATCATTCCAATTTAATGAATAAAAACAATAAGTTATACGATAATACTGCCGACGCCAGGCACACAGCCAAGCAAACGCGGACCGTCATTTTACACAGTAAAAGGGGCATCGACAAACACCCGCAGAATACTCGCTATTAGACTGGGCAGTGACCGGCGAGAAAAGACAGCAATTCTTGCTCACCAACATCATCAACAATGCAGGCCTTGCCCACAGCGCGGAGCAGAACCAGACGCATACGACCATCGACGACCTTCTTATCGCGCCCCATGAGATCGACAAACATTTCCGGGGTCATGCCATGTGGAATATCAACCGGCAGTTGCATCGCGAGCAAAAGCTGTCGAAATTGGTCAACATCCTCTCGCTCTATCCAACCGCGCGCCGAAGACAGTTCCAGTGCCAACAACATACCAATGGCCACAGCCTCACCATGCAACCAGATACCATAGCCCTGCGCGGTTTCAATAGCGTGGCCAAAGGTATGCCCCAAATTGAGGGTGGCTCGCAAACCACCCTCGCGCTCATCCGCTGCCACCACTTGTGCTTTGGTCGCGCAGCTACGCTCAATCGCTTCTGCCAGCGCCGCCTCGTCGCGCGCGAGTAAAGCGGGCATATGCTGACACAGCCAATGATAAAACGGTTGATCACATATCAGTCCGTACTTCACCACTTCAGCCATGCCCGCAGAGATTTCGCGGGCTGGCAGAGATTGCAGCGTATCGATATCGATAAAGACAGCTTCGGGTTGATAAAACGCGCCTATCATGTTTTTCCCCAGCGGATGATTGACAGCAGTCTTGCCGCCCACCGAGGAATCGACCTGTGCCAGCAAGGTCGTGGGAATCTGCAAGAACTTAACTCCCCGCTGAAAGCAGGCTGCAGCAAAACCGGTCATATCGCCGACCACACCACCGCCCAACGCTATAAATGTTGTGCTTCTACTGTGCTTATCACTCAGCACGGCGTCAAAAATACTCTCCAAGGTCTGCAGCGTTTTATATTGTTCGCCATCAGGCAATATAACTTCTGTGAGCAAGCTGCGCTCTCCCACTGCGGCCTTCAGCCTATCTAAGTACAGCGGGGCCACAGTGTCATTACACACAATCACTACTTGAGACCCGCCTATATGTTGCGATAGCAATTTAGGGTCATCCAGCAGGCCCTGCCCGATATATACCGGGTAGCTGCGCTCAGCCAAGTCAACATGAAGCGTATGCATTAGCAGTGACACGGGTGCTTTTCCTTTCGAAGATGGTGCTGGCGGAATGGGAGACCCCATTATACCGCCTGAAGAGGTATTACTGTAGTTCTCTGACTAAACGTTGCGCCACCATTCTGGGACTGCAATCGTCGGTGTTAATCACGTGATCGGCGATTTCCCGATAGTGCGCATCACGCTGCTCCATCAAGGCGCGCAACACCTCTTCCGGATCGCCATCTTGTAACAACGGCCTACGTCTATCCTTGTGAGTGCGCCGAACCTGCTCCTCGACCGTGGCATGCAGATAAATAACAAAACCTCGCGCCGCCAGCACTCGTCTGTTTTCAGGGCGCTTCACAACGCCGCCGCCGGTGGCTAGCAGGACATTGTCCCACAGCGTCATCTCTTCAACCACCTGCTGTTCGCGATCGCGAAATCCTTCCTCGCCTTCCACGTCAAAAATCCAGGGAATATCGGCCCCGGTACGTTCCTCTATCTCGGAGTCTGTATCGGCAAAATCAAGATTCAAACGTTGCGCGAGATACTTTCCGATAGTGGTTTTGCCGGCCCCCATGGGGCCGACGAGAAATACTCTATGCAGTGCAGGCATGATATGAAAGTGCTACCTCAATCGAGCAGCGAATCGGCTAAAATCCGAGGCGTTATAAAGATCAGAGTTTCAGTTTTTGTTTTTTGAGTAGATTGGTTTCTAAACATTCCACCTACGTAGGGAATATCGCCGAAGAATGGCACTTTGGTAACCGACTCAATATCCTCGGTACGAAAAACGCCTCCCAATACTATCGTCTCACCATTGCCAACCAACACCTGCGTTGTCAATTCAGTGGTATCGATTGAAGGAATAAAACCACCCGTTCCGGTACGCACCAAATCACCCACTGAGTCCTGGGTAATAATGAGGTCGAGAAGAATTCGGTCGTCCGGCGTAATATTTGGTGTCACATCGAGTTTCAACACTGCGTCTTTAAATGACGTTGTTGTCTCGCCGCTGGCGGAAGATTCCTGATAGGGCACCTCGGTGCCCGATTCAATAGTAGCCTGCTGCTTGTCGCCCGTAATGACTTTGGGCTGAGAGACGACCTCACCCTGACCAGCAGCCTCCAAGGCAGACAACTCAGCGCTGAGAAACAGATCGTTACTGGTAAAGCCCACGGCGAAGCCGCTGGTGGCAGACGCTACACCCAAGTCGACTAGCAGCGCGCCTGGAAATGACAGCGCTGGCTGTGTACCGTCGATTACTGAGGTATTTAAGCCCACCACGTTGGAGGTATCGCCCGATACTGATAGCACATTGCTATTGGCGTCTGGGTTCAGATAACCCCCCCCCCACTCAATACCCAGCTCTTTATTAAGGTCTGACTGCGCAATAACAATACGCGCTTCGATCATCACCTGTCTGATGGGAATATCAACCAGCTCAATCAGTTCTCGTATCTCACGCAATTTAGAGTTAGTTTCAGTGATAATAAGCGAGTTGGTACGCGGGTCGACAATCACCGATCCGCGCGAAGAAATTAAACTACCGCCATCTGCCGATCCCGCGCCAAACAGCGGGACCAATGTATCTGCGGCAGCGTAACGAATGCGAATGAACTCTGTAGACAAAGGTGCCAGCTCAGCAATTTGCTTATTCGCCTCTATTTGCTGGCGCTCTCGCTCCGCTATCTCGGCAGCGGGAGCAACCATCAGCACATTGCCGACCTGTCGCTTATCAAGCCCGCGGGTTTTCAGCACCAGTTCCAGCGCCTGATCCCAGGGTACATTTTGCAATCGCAAGGTAATCCTACCGGCAACCGAATCACTGGCCACCAAGTTGAGTTCGGTGAAATCAGCTATCAGCTGCAAAACAGCTCTCACTTCAATATCCTGGAAGTTCAGCGAGATGCGATCGCCAACATAGGTAAACTCGTCCAGTCGCTCTTCGATCTCACGTTTAGTCAGTGGTTTAACGCTAAGAATATACTGATTGGCCGTTTGGTAAGCCAAGTAGTCATAGTCACCCACCGTTTTCAGGGTCAACACCGCACCGCGTTCAGTGGTATTGACGTCAACACTCTCTACTGGTGTGGCAAAGTCCGTTACATCGTATCGACGCATTAAACCGTCTGCGACTGAGGTGTTCACAAACTGCACTTTAACACTCCCGCCCTCGCTAAAGACGTTGACATCAACCGAGGGGTCGGTGAGTTCCAATATCAGGCGGCCTTCGCCGGCACCGGTGCGCTGAAACTGTAAATCGCTAATCTCGGAGCGAACACTCGTCACTTGTTCTACACTGGTTTCCAGTCGATTGGGATCAGAGGTCGGCTTTAGATACCCAGCGCCACCTTCCTCGCCCACAACAACGTACAGGTTATTGCCCTCTACTCTAGTCTCGTAGGGCACCAGTTTCACCAGGTTTACGACCATACGCGTGCGATCGCCAGCCTCGAGCACCAATACGCCCGTGGCATTGCCGTAGGGCAGAGAGTATCTTTTGCGCTCTAGATTACTGGTGGTGTCGGGAAAATCGATGGCAATTCGGGCGGGCTTCTCAATAGTATAAGCATTGATATCCTCTGGCACTTCATCAAATTCCAGGCGAATCTCAAACTTGCTGCCCGGACGCGAACTAAATTCGATATCAGTGATACTAGGCGCAGCCTGGGTGGCACTGTTAAAAACCAGCAACGCCAGTCCAACAAGCCCCAGCCTTATATTATGCCCGCGATTTTGCATTCCTGTTTTCACTGCGCCGATCCCCAAATTCATTTTTTTATTAAGCTCATTATTCTGCATGGCAATCACCATTGACCCCGACGGCTTATGTGCCGCTTAATTTAATGGTGCGCGGGCGCTCGACCCACCCGTCTGCACTACCATCACTCACGATTTCTACCACCGCGAGATAAGTCTCTGTCATCTCTACGATTTTGCCGTGATTACGTCCCACGAAGTTCCCGTGCGTTACCCTGTGCACGCCGCCTTCGGGATCTAAAATAAGCGTCCAGTCTGTGTTATCTCTCGCCAGTTTCCCAACCATAGACAAGGAATCGAAAGTAAACTGCTCCAGAAATTCTTTTGCTCGAGCTTCATCTGGCTGGACTGCGCTAATAGCCTGTAGCTGCGCAATCTCTCGAACCTCAATGGGCCGATCGAAGGGGCTGCGTTTGACCGTAGCGCTGTATGAAAATGCCTCGTACGCTTTGAACGTTGGAATGGGGGCAATGATGCCTCCAGGCCGCGCCCTTTTCTCTTCCATGAAGTCATCCAGGTCAGACAAATTTGTCCCATTGCAGCCACCTAGGACTAATATCGCCACCAACATCGTGCTGACTTTTGTTAGAGGATGCATCATGGCTACAGGCCCTCGTCCTTGTAACGGTAGGTCTTAGCGATAATATTCATACTCAATCGATTGGTATTCTCAGAACTGGCTGAAATATTAAAGTCATGCAATGTCACGATTCGGGGCAAACCGGCCATGCCGCTGATAAACGCGCCCAGATCGTGATATGAACCGGTCGCGACAATCGAAATAGGTAGCTCGACATAAAATTCCTCTGCCTTTTCAAGCTGCAAATCGATACTGCTGATTTCCAAACCATTCAACAGGCCTTTGTTGGTAATATCTTCCAACAAACCCGGAACCTCTGTATCGCTGGGCAACTGGCTAACCAATGCGCCAAAAGACTCTTGCATCTCCACCATTTGCCGCCTGTAGGCATCGAGATTTGCTGCTTGAAACGCCTTTTTCTCAAACTCTTGCTTCAGCTCAGCCTCTTCAGTTTGCGCCACTGCCAGCTGACTCTGAAGGCCTTCGATATGATTGTAATAGCCCGCAAGTAGGACGGCAGTGATGATGGCTACCCAAATAAATATTTTGATGGGTAACGGCCACGCGCCAACGTTATCCAAATCGAGGTCGTTGATATCAAACTCTTTCAAAGAGTTTATTGTGTTCTCAAAAGCCATCGGCTAATTCTCCTCGCTTTTCGCGCCAGAAGTGGGCAATTGCACTTTAACCGTAAGATCAAAGCGGGTGGCTTGGTCGCCATAACCCGGCGCGGCGTGCACTGCATCCAAATTGGGCTCAGCTAACCAATCCGAAGCATCAAGGCGCCGCATCAAACTCGAAACCCTGTTGTTTGACTCTGCAATCCCGGAAATAGTGATTTGCTTATTTCGGGTCTCTAGATTGGTATAGAAAACGCCGTCGGGCACTGTTCGGACCAGCTGATCCAATATGCGCACAATGATGGGCCGGTTGCCCTGTAACTCCTGAATAACTCGCATCCGATCTAGCAGCTGATTGCGCCGCTTTTGCAGTTCGCGAATTTCTTCTACCTGCTTGTCCAGCGCCGTAATATACCGCTGCAGATGCTCATTTCTCGCAGCCTGCTCGTCGATTTGACTATTTACGACCCGATCGGCTAACAAAATCAGACCAACCGACAATGCCAACACAAAGGCGATTATCGTCAAGAATTCTTTCTTGAGTTCCTGGCGCCGTTCGTCGCGCCACGGAAGTAGGTTAATTTGAGCCATTAGTCGAAGCTCCGTAAAGCCAAGCCGCAAGCAATCATCATTGCGGGGGCATCACTACTGAGCGCAACGGCATTAACTCTTGAAGATATAGCCATTTCGGCAAATGGGTTGGCGACTGCCGTCGGCGTACCTAGCTTTTCCTGCACCAACTCGGGCAAGCCCTCCATAGAGGCCACCCCCCCGGCTAGAATGATGTAGTCGACGTCGTTGTATTGGCTCGAGGAGAAGAAAAACTGCAGTGAACGGGCAACCTGTTGAACAACGGCGTCTTTAAAGGGCTCTAACACCTCGGGCTCATAGTCGTCGGGCAAGCCACCTTGCTTTTTAGCAAGCCCAGCCTCTTCTAGAGGGAGGCCATAGCGACGCATAATTTCATCAGTGAGCTGCTTGCCACCAAACAATTGCTCGCGGGTATAAATGGTTTGACCACCAGTGAGAACACTCAAGGTGGTCATAGTGGCACCAATATCGACCACTGCGACGGTGTTTTCCGCCGGCATGTCTCGCTGCCCCTGAATCAGAGAAAAAGCTCGTTCCATCGCGTAAGCTTCAACATCCATTATTTTGGCGGTCAATTCTGCTCCTTCAATAGCCTCGACACGAGCATCGATAGTCTCTCGCCGGCAAGCCGCCAACAACACCTCTACCTGACTGTCGTGGCCCGGAGACGGCCCTTGAATTTCAAAATCGATGGCGACTTCCTCTAGCG
>JBLHSI010000070.1:0-13020 GCA_047626655.1 Halioglobus sp. | reverse complement strand
GGGAGTTTAGTCTAGCTATTGCAGGAGGTATGCAATGGCTGGCAAATATTCTCGAACTCCCAATCTCGCGTTTACGTTGATAGAGCTGATGGTAGTGATTGCTATTGTTGCGCTCACTCTGACATCAACAACCCCTGCAATGTTAGAGCTTATTCATAACAATGCACTTCGCTCAGAGGCGGCTCGCCTGCTGTCAGCCATTAATCTGATGCGCAGCGAAGCGATTAGTCGAAACTCTACAGTGAGTATGTGTCCTTCATCGTTTGTTTACGATGCCGTTCCAGTATGCTCTCGCAACTATTCAGACGGCTGGATTATCTACACAAACGGCGATAAGGATCGAGAAGTCGATGTCGATACCGAAACGGTATTAAAGGCGTTTGAGGGTTTGCCTGCGGGGTACTCTTTAAGTAATAAAGCCGGAACTCGCAATGCCTTTGAGTTGATATCCTACTTACAGGACGGTTCATCCAGGCGAAATCGAACGCTGCTTCTTTGCGCACCCTCGCCCACTCGTTCTCCCTCGTGGAGTATCGTCATGAACCGCGTGGGCCGCCCAAGGCTGGCTCGGGGGTGGGGACAATGCCAGTGAACCCTTATGCACTACAATCCGGTTTTGGCCTGATAGAAGTATTGGTCGCGCTGGTTATTTTTTCGCTGGGTGTTTTGGCTACCTATAACGTTCAAACAACGGCCCTGCGCGCCTACCACGATGCCAGTCAATTACTGACTGCGACCAATCTAGGACGGGATATCACCGCCAGAATTCGCAGTAATTCTGGTCAGCTCGCGCAATACAATGTGGAGGAGCTTGGCACTGGTGCCCCCCCGGCACCAACCAATTGTTATACGAGTTCTTGCTCGCCAGTGCAGATTGCGCAGTACGACCTAGCGAAGCTGGGAGAGCAGTTGCAGGGCGCCGCAGAGCGCTTTTGGATAGATGGCGAGCAGCTCAACGTGGGCGGTATGACCGATGCCAGAGCCTGTATTCGAAGCAACGGAAGTCGGTTGACGGTAATTATAAGCTGGAGCGCCAGAGGTAAAGGGCTTGAAAGTCAGGCACCTCAATGTGGGGCAGCAGCACAGTTTGCCGGTATCGGTTCCCACACGCAAAACTATGTCATCACTAGCCACATTGACGTAGCCCCATGACGCTATCGAGGATCAGATCATCGGCATTGCATCGCCTTCCCAGGCGAGGTGGCTTTTCTCTGGTCGACCTTTTGATCTCACTCTTTTTGGGCGCGATATTAAGCTGGACCACGGTGGAGGTCTACCTGGCGAGTGTTCGCAGTTATCTGTTGAAGGTGGAGATGGCAAATATCCAAAATAATGGTCGTTATGCTCTGGCAGTATTGCGGCGAGAATTGATGCAGGTGGGTTTCTTGGGTGGGGCGAGTACCGTGTCGCAGCTTCAACCCAAGGCTGTTAGCCGAGATTGCGTGAGCAGCGGCGTCTGGGCATTGGATATAGCGGTACCGATGGATTTTGTTAATGACTTCGATATTACCGGAGTGGGATCCTTTTCCACGGCAGCCGGCACCGAGCTTAGCTGTTTGACGGCGGCTGATGTCGCGATTGGAACCGATATTCTCTCGATAAAGCGAACAGCGGGGGACTATACGGTTAGAAATGGCAGCTACGCCGATAAGGCGTCTGCGCGGAACATGCAGTGGTACTTGCGACTGCACAATGATGAAGCAGCTGCACAGTGGATCTTTCACAGCGCAGGAGGATTTTCGGCCGGCGATCTGGGCGCTAATTCCGGGATAGATTATTGGCAATATCGAGTGGGTATCTACTATATACGGCGATATTCAGAAGCAGCGAGCGACCAAATACCGTCACTGTGTGCAGAGCGGCTTGGCGGCGGCTCTAGTGCTGGCGTTATGGCGACCCAATGTCTGGCCGAAGGTGTTGAAGATATGCAGTTCGAATTTGGAGTCGATAGCGATGGCGATGGTGTATCCAATTATTTTAGCGAAGCGCTAAGCGGTAATGAGTTGTCGAATGTGGTGGCTGTGAGAGTGTTTTTACTCTTGCGCAGTCTGGCGGAATTGTCTGCCAGAACCGGCGCGAGAACCTTTTATTTGGGTTCTAAACAAGTTTCCAGTAGTGATGGCTATGTGCGTCGTGTCATGAGCACCACGGTGAGAACGACCAATTTATTCGTGGCACGCGGATGAGCGCATAACATGTCAACCACTCTAAAGCGCATGAAGTTTTCGGGAGTGGCATTGCCATTGGTTATGATATTTTTGACCATGTTGGCGGTCATGGCCGCTAGTGCATTACGCAGTGGTATTACCGAATATCAAATAGCGGGCAATGATCGTTTTCGCGAAGCGGCGTTTCAGCGCGCTCAGGGAATTATTAGCCGTGCTGCAAACGATGTAAGTCGTTTTCCACTCACTTCTGAGCTGGGTATTATCGCCTGTACTCACGCGACTGAGAGTTCAAGTTGTGTGCCTGCACCAATAGAGTCGACAGAACCAAGTGTGGTTGATGCTGCGCAAAGTGCAGAAATATTCTACGAGGTTGAACGAATGCCCCCCATGCGACAACGGGGCTTTTCCCTCCGAGAGCAACAGTATTCGGTATCGAGTAGTCTCGCCTATGATGCCGCTCTATTCGAAATAAGGGTATTGGTTGATGGCAGTGCGGGCAATCTTGGTTCGGCGAGTGTGGCCCGCGGTATTGCTATTTTAACGCCTAGCTTGCCTGGAAACAGTGCGCAGTAGTCATGATGAAGCAACTTAAGTTGACAATTTTACTCCTTGGTATGCTGTTGGCTTCGGTGTCATTGGCCGATGATATCGACATTTTTGTAGCAAAGAGTCATCAGCTAGTAGCTCCACATATTCACTTAATAATTGATCTCGCAGATGACGCATTTGAAACGGTATGCCGGTACGGCGAAACCCAATCTTGTGGTTCGCTGCTCTCCGGGTCGTCGTACGTGAATCTGGATGCCAGCCACCAGCAGGGCGATGCTGTTAGCCATTTTGATCTCTTTAGGTTGGTGCTCAGCGCTGTTTTGAAAGAGTCGCGCTTCGGTCGGATATCGTTGGCCTTAATATTATCTCAAAAATATGGCGAGTTTGAACAACTGACGGACTACATTAATTTGGGTGAAGACCGTGATGGGATCGATGGTTTTGATCGAGTGATTGATGTACTTAATACAATAAGTGAGGCGGACGACTGGACCTCTCTGGCTCAGTATTCAACGCATAGACAGCTAGTGGATTCACTGCGGGGTCAGTTGAGTACACTGGTATTATCCCCATCATTATTGGCCTGCTCAACGCATTATTCCATTGTTTTGGCTACCGATACTGTTGATGGGGAGGAGACACAGGACAATAATCATTGGCTGGTGACTGGCTATAGCGCCGACTCTGAGCACTCTGCCCTGCAGAATATTTTGTATCAGAAGTTAGCGCGAGCTTTGGCACAAATATTGATCATTGATCACACGAAGGTGGTCAGTTCGGTGACACCAAACATGTTGGTGAGCGCACTCGATTTAGCAGAGTTGTACGTTGGATTGTTTCAACCTCAACCTCTGTTGCGCTGGCCCGGCAACGTGAAGAAGTTCGCTCTGACGCCACTGGATCCGTTGTCGCCTAATATATTAGATCAAATACTTGATGCACGAGGCATGCCAGCGATGGAGACGGAGGGGCAATTGACGGGCCATATCGCGGCAGAGGCAATCAGTTTGTGGACTCAGAACGAGACTCAGGTTCAGACAGATGAGCAGGGTGTCAGTGATGGCCCACGTGTTACTCGGGGCGGGGCGGGGCAGCGTATTCCGGGGTATTTCCCGATAGCAAATATAGGCGATAGCAACGGTGAAAGCGGTGCGAGGCAGGTGTATATAGAGCCGCAAACTATCACAAATGGGCACGCCACGCCCTTGGTCGCCTTCGATGCAAATGGTAGTTTCATGGGGTCGACTGCGGTCCGCTTGAAAGAGCTACTCGGGGTGCCAAGCATCGCCCATGCGCAGACGATGATTCGTTGGGGACGTGGTCAGGATGTTGATGATGAAGATGGCGATAGCGATACCGGCGATGCCAGATCATGGATGTTGGGATCCGTGATTCACTCTACGCCATTAGTTCTAAACTATGGCGCCATTAGTGGTTACAGTAAAAAGAATCCTCTGGTACGGCTCTTTTTTGGCACCGGAGATGGTCTGTTTCATGGTATCGAGAATACTACTCTTGAGGGAGATGACTCGGGCCGAGAGGTGTTTGCGCTCTACCCCAATAGCGCATTGGCCAATATTGGCTTGCTGCGCGCCAATGTAGTGTCCGCCACGGAGATGCGTTATGGCGTTGATGGTAGTGCCAGCAGTTTTATCATTGACAACAATGGGGATGGCAATATTAGCCATGTCCCTCCTGAGAGAGATCAAGCCTATGTTTATTTTGGCCTACGGCGTGGAGGCTACAGTTATACGGCGCTGAATGTAAGTGATCCCAGTGTTCCACCATCGCTGCAGTGGAAAATATCGCGAACGACAAATGGAGATTTCGATGAGTTAGGTCTCAGCTTCTCGAAGCCTCTGATAGGGAAGGTTAAGTTTTCACAGCAGGTGTTAGACGTGGTGATCTTTGCTGGTGGTTACCACGGTGGATGGAACGACGACTATTCGCAGCGGATAGGAAAAGATCTATCTGCGGAGGACGATTTCCATGCGAGTGACAGTCATGGAAACTCACTGTTTATCGTCAACGCTCGCACTGGAAATCTGGTGTGGAAAGCGGTCTATGGTGATGCCACGAGTACCGCCTCAACTAGTACTAATACACAGTTTCAGCACCGTATGCTAGTCGATAGTATTCCCTCTACGGTATCAGCTGTTCGCAACCCGGGAGGTATCATTCACCGTTTGTATGTCGGTGATACGGGCGGTGCAGTGTGGCGTGTTGATTTACCCCCTGCGGCGGAGACGGCGAGCTCTAATCATCGTCAGAAGCATTGGTTTATCAGCAAGCTGGCTGAATTGGGTGCCGATGGGGAAAATACAGATCGTCGTTTTTTTCACGCTCCGGATATTATTCGATCGCGGGAAGACAGTGGTAGACCGTTTGACGGTGTGCTCATTTCGAGCGGTGATCGCGCGCATCCAAATGAGAAAAATGTTGCCAATTACCACTTCTACTTGAAGGATTTTTTGATCTCATCGGGTGATGATGCAGCGAGGGCTAGACCCCCTATCCAGATTGCCGATACGGATATCGACCAATACGCGGTTGGCGGTGATGATCTTGCAGGCGCGCCACGCTTGGCCAACAGGACCGCCTGCAGGTCGTCGGAATACAACGGTTCGGAATCAGCCTGTATGAATACTCTCGAGCATGGTTGGATGCTTGAAATGGTCAAACCCGGTGAAAAGAGTCTTGCTAGTCCCTTGGTCGACGGCGGAAAGGTTTTATTTACCTCGTATGTTCCAGCGCAAGAGCGCGCTTGTGCTATTGATCAGGGTGCCAGCTATATCCACCTTGTGAATTTGCAAGATGCCTCACAAGTGAGCCCTGCAGGGCGAGTGTTTTTACTGGGGGAGGGGTTGGCTTCCAGAGTACAGACTCTGGGTGATTATTTTTTGAGCCCGCTGGGCGGTATGGGTGAGATACCAGGTGTCAGCTGTCAGGGTAAACTGTGTGGTCGCTTCGCTCAGCCCCTACAAACTATTTACTGGCGCGAAATGAACGTCGATGATATCTAGGTGCAACTAGTGCATTACCGCGTCTCACGCACACCTGGCTTTACGCTCATCGAGTTAATGATAGTCATATCCATTATTGCCATTTTATTGACCACCGTATTACCCGGTTATCAATCGCAATTAATAAAGACCGGCCGTATTGCAGCACAGTCGGAGCTTCTCCGGGTAGTCGCTCGCCAAGAGCACTATTGGGTCCTCAACAGACAATATGCCGATACATTGAGTCAGCTGGGGTACCCGTCAGGACCTTACGCGATAGGCGCTGATGGCGAATGGCTGCCGGTGGCCTCCAACAAACGAATCTACCTGATTAACTTATCCGAAGTTGATGCACAGGCATTTACCGTGAGTGCCGTGCCACAGTTGAGCCAATCTCGAGATACTCGTTGTGGCACGTTGCAGATAAATGCACTGGGTGTAAAGGCGTCCAATGACGGCTCCCATCGTGCCTGTTGGTGAGTACCGCCGCCGCTCTCCACAACAACGCTGGACCGATGTGACTAGTCGTCCAAGCCCAGCTTTTTTAAACGATAACGCAAGCTCCGAAAGCTGATACCAAGCGCCTTGGCCGTTGCTGTTTTGTTCCAGCGAGACTTTTCCAACGCGGTATTTAATACCTGCCGCTCAATATTTTCCAAATAACCCTCAAGGTCGCCGCCAGGTTCCAGCACTTGATCCTGCCCCTGCCCCTTAGCAGAGGGCGCATTGATAGCAGGAGTTGACAGCGAGTTGGTTTGCACAATCGTCGGGAAGGCAAAATCTTGAGAGGTGATTACCCCACCATCGGAGAGGGCCAGTGCGCGTTCGAGCAAGTTCTCTAGTTCGCGAACATTGCCGGGGAACGTGTGCTGGCTGAGGGCTTCCAGTGCGGACGGGTCAAGTAGTGTATGGCTGTGCTCCGAGTCGCTGGAAATACGTTTTAGGATAGCCTCAGCGAGCTCAGGCAGATCTTGTATTCGGTCTCTAAGACTAGGCACGGGTAGGGCGATAACGTTGATTCGATAGTACAGGTCGTTGCGAAAGCGGCCTTCTTTGACTTCCTCTGCGAGATCTTTGTGGGTGGCGCTGAGCAGCCGAATATCGGTTGCATGCTCCTCGCTAGCACCGACAGGGCGAACCACTTTTTCCTGCACGGCACGGAGCAATTTTACTTGCATAGCGAGCGGTAGGTCGGCCACTTCATCAAGGAAAAGGGTGCCGCCAGCTGCGGCTTGAAATAGGCCTAGTTTGTCAGCAGTGGCCCCCGTGAAACTGCCTCTCATATGACCGAATAATTCACTTTCCATTAGCTCTGGCGGAATGGCACCACAGTTTACAGCGACAAATGGGCCCGCCGAGCGTGGGCCTTTGCTGTGGATGAGTCTCGCGACAACTTCCTTGCCGCTGCCAGACTCGCCATTGATGTATACGGGCGCCTGACTTCTGGCCAATTTTGATATTTGTTTGCGCAAGTTTTGAATGGCTGGCGCCGAACCAATTAAATTTTGATCAACGATAGAATTGGCGATGCTCGGGTCGCCTTCTAACTTGAGCGCGCTGCTGACCAGCTTTCTCAAATTATCTAATTCGATGGGTTTACTGATGAAGTCAAACGCACCAGCTTTGAGTGCTGCGATAGCCGCTTCGACGCTGCCGTGGGCGGTGATCATCGCAACGGGAATTTGGGGATAGTCGGCCTGGATGAAGTCAACCAATGCAATACCGTTGCCATCGGGCAGGCGCATATCAGTGAGGCAGAGGTCGGGTTGAATCTCTGTAATTTTGGCGATCGCCTCTTCCAGATTGGCCGCGCAATGTGTCTCGAGGCCCATTCGGCTCAAGGTGATATCCAATAACTCTCGAATATCAGGTTCGTCATCTACTATTAAAACGGTTTGCTGGGTCATTGTGTCATCACTATCAAATTTATACGGCGCTGTGGCTCATGGTGATTCTAAAACAACTCTCACCCTGAGTTGTGGGTGAGTAGCTCAGGCTTGCGTTGTTTATTTCACAGAGTTCTTTACAGAGATATAAACCCATACCACTACCTTCTTGCATGGTGGTGTAGAACGGTTCAAAGAGCTTTCCCTGATCGGCGGTTAAAACACCTGTACCTGCATCGACGATGTCTAGCAGGCACTGGTGGGTAGCGAAGTCCAGCTGGACAACGATGCGAGCAATTTCGTCACCTGATCCCAGCTTACTATGACGGAGTGCGTTATCCAGCAGATTGGTCAATACCCGTTCCAGATTTTCCGGGTCGAACTCTATCATGAGCTCCGCGTAGTCACAGTCTAGAGTGATTTCTACCTCTCGGCTCAGTGTCTTGAGATAGGCCGCCACCGACTCACGCAGCCAATGACCCAGTACTAGCGATTCTGGTTTGGGGGCCTCGCGTCTGGATATTTGCATCACGCTTTCAACAATTTGATTAACGCGGTCGCAGTGGTGAAGAATTATATCGGTCATGCGTTTGTCAGCACCTTTGAGATCAGGCGATTCATGCAACAGTTGCGCGGCATGACTCATCGCGCCCAGCGGGTTTCTGATTTCGTGCGCGATGCTCGCTGTGAGCCGGCCCAGCGAGCTTAGCTTTAACGACTGCGCATACTGAGTAACGGGAGTGTAGTCCTCGACAAAAACCAGTGATTCCTGATTAGAGCTGGGTTGTAACTCGTGAAAGTTGGCGATCACTGGAACCGATCCCTCCATCACTGTAAAGGGCCGAGTTTTATGCATACCCGTTTTCTTCCATTGCTGAAACTGGTTCGATAGCTCTGTGTTGTAGTGTGCCAGTTGCCTTCCTTGCTCCATTGCGGCGGGTCGATCTGGCGTGAGTAGTCCGGTGGCCGCTTTGTTCATAACACGAACAATGCCCATATCACTCACCAGTAATATTCCGGTTCGCATGTGTTGCACAATTTGTTCGTTGAGTCGCTGTAGATCGTATAGATCACTGGCTCGATTGCGTGCCAACTCTTCGGCTCGACCAAGGCGCCTGGCGATGCCCTGTACTATCAATGACACCCCGAAAATAAGCATGCCGAGAAACCCGGCGGGAAACAGCGCGTTGAACTCTAATTCTTCCAGTCCTATGAGGCGCAATGTATCCAGTAGGGTAGCCAACACACCAATAGCAGCAATGAGGGTTGCCAAAGTCCGGTTGGCGATGAGTATTGCGCTGGCTGCCACAGTGATTACCAGCAGTATTGGGAGGCCGCCGGCTATACCCCTGCTTGTGTCTGCCAACACCGTAATCGACAGAATGTCGACCACAAAAACTAAAAAAAGCAGCTTTTTACTCTCTTTAATCCGTATGGAGAAAGGTCCAACCAATACTGCGCTAGTGGCCAGATAGGCAAGTGCAACGCCCACATAGAGTGACGGGTTCAGAATGCCCACTAGCTGTCGGGTGTTTGGGCTAATGAGCATTATTAGCAAAACTATCGCTAACAATGAACGGTAGGCGACATAAATTAGGAACACCGTCTGGTTCTGCGTGGCGGTGGCCTTAGGGGCTGGTTTTGTCAGTATTGCGGGGCGCATTATCGACACAGTATACCTATTTTTGCCGCCAATTAAGTAAGCTGCCGGGCAGTTCTACTCATGTCGATTTCAAATGGAAAGGGATCGTTGGTGACGGTGACCGGTAATGAGTTACAGCGCTGCTCGGTTGTCGAACTGGGGGGGCTTTGGGGGATCAAATAAGCCAAACGACAATTTGTTGATCCACGATCGTTGCAGTCCCTCCAGGGTATAGACACTGTCAAACTCGCCGTCATCGGTTACCGAGGGGTGATTGGGATAGTTCAGCACGAGTGTGTCGATGCTGTCTTTTGCCAGATCATCCAGGCCGAGTAGCAAATAGCCCTGTGCCATGACTGCCAGGCCATCGGCGACAGCTTGGGTTTTTTGAAAATTCTCTACCACATATCGACCGCGATTGGCGGCGGCAAGGTAGGCTCCGCGTCGAAAATAGTAGTTGGCTACATTAACTTCATGACGCGCCAGCTGATTTCGCAGATGAACCATTCGAGCTTTGGCATCTGCGGCATACTGACTCTCGGGGTAGCGCGACAATAGTTGAGCAAATTCGGCAAACGCTTCTTTCGAATGGCTTGTGTCTCGAAGCGTTTGGTCGGTAGGCAAAAATCGTGCAAATACGTCTTCATTGGCCGTATAGGCCGACAAACCTTTCATATAGTAAGCATAATCAATACTGGGGTGCTGAGGGTGAAGACGAATAAATCGGTCGGCAGCTTCCACCGCAGCCTCATGCTCAAAGGCACCGTAGTGAGCGTAAATGAGCTCTAATTGTGCCTGCTCGGCGTATTTTCCGAACGGAAAGCGCGATTCCAATGCCTGTAAGCTTCTTACAGCAAGGTCAAAGTTCCGGTTGCGCAATGAGCGTTGAGCATCTTTGTACATTTGCTGTTCGCCAGTATCGGCGGCGATTTCAGGCATTTCATCATTGCCGGAACATCCCAGTATGAGCAGGCTTAGAAAAATGACGAGTGTGTATTTCAATGTTTCCACCAAATCCGGTATTGAGCGAAGTATAATGTATTGCAAGAAGCGGTATTTAACCACAGGCTGCTGCGCGCATAAATAGGAAATATTATGACAGATAAAGTTGAACTATCCGCTTTGGTACCGGCTGCTCTCAGTGGCGAGCGTCTCGATCAGGTGGCAGCCCAGCTTTTCCCTGATTATTCACGGTCCAGACTGCAAACGTGGATAAAGAAGGGTGAACTATTAGTAGACGGGGTCCAGCGACGGCCGCGCGACAAAGTCTTCGAAGAGATGTGCTTGAAAGTGGGTGCTGTATTGGAAGCCGAGGTTGCGTGGCAGGGCGAAGATATTGATCTGGATATTGTCTACGAGGACGAGTGCATAATCGTTATCAATAAACCCGCCGGTCTTGTAGTGCATCCTGCGGCGGGACATGCCGATGGAACATTAGTTAACGCACTGCTGAATCATTGTCCCGACATGGCGCGCCTGCCACGCGGGGGTATTGTGCACCGTCTCGATAAAGAAACATCCGGCATCATGGTCGCGGCCAAGACCCTGCCTGCGCATGTGCATTTGGTCAATCAGCTACAAAAGAGAACGGTCAAACGAGAGTACTGTGCGGTATGTGTGGGCACGATGACAGGGGGTAATACTGTCAACGAACCGGTTGGAAGACACCCTAAAGACCGCAAAAAAATGGCGGTTAGAGCGCTGGGTGGCAAGCCAGCTATTACTCACTATCGTCTGGTGACTCGTTTTGCGAATCATACGCGTATAGCCGTAAATTTAGAGACCGGAAGGACCCATCAGATTCGCGTCCATATGGCCTATCGAAAATACCCGCTTATCGGCGACCCTGTTTACGGTGGACGGCCTAGAATACCCAAAGGCGCATCCGACGAGCTAATTACCACCCTGCGTTCATTTCCCAGGCAGGCATTGCACGCTATGGCGCTGGGATTGATTCATCCCGAGTCCAAGGAGCAAGTGCAGTTTGAGTGTCCCCTAGCTGAGGATATTGAAGTCTTACTCGATACCTTGGCGCGAGAGGACCGCTATGACCCCAACCAGTTGTATTAGGCCTGACTGGCCTGCACCTCATCGAATAGTTGCCTTCTCTACCACACGTGGCGGCGGCTCTAGTGGCGGCCGGTTCGCCGGTTTAAATCTTGGTGATCATGTGGGCGATGATAGGGCCAGAGTTACCGATAATCGCACTGAATTCGCCAACAGGCTACCTAGTGGGACAGCTGTGCAGTGGCTGACTCAGGATCACGGAACCAAGGTAATTTTGTCGGGAGACCCCCCCCAGCTACCGCTAATTGCTGATGGCGCTTGGACCCGTGCTAGCGGCGTTGCCTGCACGGTCATGACCGCTGACTGCTTGCCCGTGCTCTTTTGCGCACGAGATGGGGGTGTGATTGGCGCAGCTCATGCCGGTTGGCGGGGACTCTGCGCCGGTATTCTCGAGGCATGTATTGAAAAAATGGGTGTCCCGGCGGAATCGCTGTTGGCTTGGATGGGGCCAGCCATTGGGCCGACTGCTTTTGAAGTGGGCGCTGAGGTGATGCAGCAATTTCTCGATCATGATCCAAACGCCAACAGAGCAAGCGTATTGGAGTGCTTTAAGCCGATACCCGGATTGCCAGATCGCTTTCTCGCTGATCTTTACGGATTGGCGACACTGCGCATGAGGTCAGCGGGTATCGTTGACATATACGGCGGCGATTTATGTACCTACGGCGACGCACAGCGCTTTTATTCCTTCCGCCGGGATGGCCAGACCGGTCGAATGGCCACCACAATAGTGATAAGACCCTAGTTGAAATAGGGTTATTTATCCCCATATATACGTTCATAGGCAATCATAATGACTGGCGCCGAAGCTCTAGCGGCGACGTCGAGAGGACTTAATATGCGCATGGACAAAATGACCAATCAACTGCAGCAGGCATTGGGAGAAGCCCAATCTCTCGCGCTGGGCAAAGATCACAATCTAATAGAACCGGAACATTTACTGGCGGTGCTGATTGATCAAAGCGGCGGTGCGAGTCGCCCGTTATTGTTAAAAGCTGGCGTTAAAACCGATGAGCTGTCTGCGGATTTAGCGACGGCTATCCAATCGCTGCCGACGGTTGCCGCTACCAACGGTGATGTTCACATGTCTCCCGATTTGGGAAGAATCTTGAATGTAACGGATAAAATGACACAGCAAGCCGGAGATACCTATATCTCCAGTGAGCGAGTCTTACAGGCAATGGTAGGCAGCACCTCGGCAATTGCCAATCTGCTAAAGGCACGTGGCGCGAAGGCCGATACTCTGGCGTCAGCGATTACTGAAATGCGAGGCGGTCAGAACGTAGACAGTGCTGAGGCGGAAGAATCGCGTCAGGCGTTGGACAAATACACCATCAATTTAACCGAGTTGGCTGAGCAAGGTAAGCTCGATCCGGTTATTGGTCGCGACGATGAAATCAGACGCACCATTCAGGTATTGCAGCGTCGAACAAAGAATAACCCGGTGCTAATCGGTGAGCCTGGTGTAGGCAAAACGGCCATTATTGAGGGTCTCGCGCAGCGCATTGTAAACGGCGAAGTACCCGAAAGTTTACGTGACAAGCTGATTCTCTCACTGGACCTAGGCGCCCTGCTGGCGGGAGCAAAGTTTCGCGGTGATTTTGAAGAGCGCCTCAAAGCGGTACTTGGCGAGTTGGGCAAACAAGAGGGGCGCATCATCTTATTTGTGGATGAGCTACACACCATGGTCGGCGCAGGCAAGGCAG
>JBLHSI010000069.1:0-13110 GCA_047626655.1 Halioglobus sp. | reverse complement strand
ATCGAAAATCACGAGAACTTTACCTTTGTTCAAGCAGACCTGCAGGACCGAGTGGCGATGGAGTCCGTTTTTCAGCGCGGTAACTTTGACCGCGTCATTAATTTGGCAGCGCAAGCGGGCGTGCGCTATTCACTGGAAAACCCACAAGCCTATATCGACAGTAATATCGTAGGTTTTACCAACATCCTCGAATGCTGCCGTCACCATGAAATTGGTCATTTAGTATACGCGTCCAGCAGCTCAGTGTACGGCATGAATCGGACGATGCCCTTTTCAGTCCATGACAACGTAGATCACCCTGTTTCGCTCTATGCCGCCAGCAAAAAAGCCAATGAGCTAATGGCTCACACTTATTCCCACCTTTTTAATATCCCCACTACTGGACTGCGGTTTTTCACTGTTTATGGACCTTGGGGGCGCCCCGACATGGCACTCTATCTATTTACCAAAGCTATTCTTGCTGGCGAGCCCATCAAAGTATTCAACAATGGCAACATGAGGCGCGACTTCACCTACATTGACGATATCGTAGAGGGGATAGTGCGTGTGATGGACAAGCCGGCCTCTCCCAATGAATTGTGGGATGGCCGTGAACCCGACGCCAGCACCAGTTCAGCGCCCTATCGTTTGTTTAATATAGGCAATAATAACCCTGTCTTACTCACCGATTTCATCGCGGAGCTAGAAAAGGCATTGGGTAAGACCGCTGAGCGTAACTACATGCCTCTACAACCCGGTGACGTGGAATCCACGTATGCCAACGTTGACGACCTATTAGACTACGTCGACTTTCGTCCACAGACCACCATTGAGACGGGTATAGCCCGCTTTGTGGAGTGGTATATGAGCAATCGATTCGAGTTGGAAAAATCATGAAAGTAGCGATGATAGGAAGTGGTTACGTTGGCCTAGTCTCCGGAGCCTGTTTTGCCGAGTTCGGTGCTGATGTAGTCTGTATTGATAAAGATGAGGGTAAAATAGCAGCGCTTATCAAGGGTAAGATACCCATCTATGAACCGGGGCTCGATGAACTGGTTAACCGAAATAAAGATGCAGGAAGACTGAATTTCACTACCGACTTGCGCTCCAGCATCGTTGATGCCGACCTCGTTTTCATCGCGGTAGGCACCCCCACACGGCGCGGTGATGGACATGCAGATTTAAAGTATGTCTACGCAGCTGCGCAAGAGCTCGCACAACATCTCGAAGGCTATACCGTTATCGTCGACAAATCGACTGTGCCGGTGGGTACTGCCCGAGAGGTCCACAGAATTATTAGCAAGGCCAATCCGAGCGCTGATTTTGATGTGGCCTCCAACCCTGAATTTTTGCGGGAGGGATCTGCTATCGGTGATTTCATGCGGCCAGACCGCGTGGTATTGGGTGTCGAGTCCAGCCGGGCCGAAAGCCGACTGCGGGAGCTATATCGACCACTGAACCTAATCGAGGCGCCCATACACGTCACCGATCTAGAAAGTGCAGAAATTATCAAATACGCATCAAATGCCTTTCTTGCCACAAAAATAAGTTTTATCAACGAAATCTCTCAGCTGTGCGAAAAAACAGGCGGGGACGTACATTCTGTCGCCAGAGGCATGGGCCTTGACGGTCGAATTGGCAAAAAATTCCTGCATGCTGGTCCCGGCTATGGCGGCTCCTGTTTTCCCAAAGACACGCTGGCTTTGATACGTATGGCGCAAGAATACGGCGTATCTAGCAGGATTGTAGAGGCGGTAGTGGAAGTCAACGCCTCGCAAAAAGCGAGAATGGTTGCCAAAATTCGCGAAGCTTTAGGCGGCAGTGAAGCAGACAAAAAAATCGCCGTTCTCGGGCTTACCTTCAAACCCGAAACAGACGATATGAGGGATGCTCCAGCCCTCGCCATTCTGCCAGCATTGGCCGATAAAGGCGCCATTATCACGGCACATGACCCCGAGGGAATGGACGAAGCACGCACGCTGCTGCCCAGTTCAATTAGCTACGCCGACACGATCAACGAGGCTGTTCAGGGGGCGGATGCCATCGTATTGATGACCGAATGGAATGAATACCGCGGACTCAACCTGTCGGAAATAAAAGCTATAATGCGAGGCGATGTGTTTGTCGATTTACGTAACGTCTATGAACAAGCGCTGATGCAGGAACACGGGCTTGCGTATACTTGCATAGGAAGATGACGCGAACCCCGCCTAGCATCCTCTACCGCTGGTAATACCAGTAGCCGACTAGCTCGTGGAGCGCCCAGTCGGAACGCTGCAAAGCCTTCACACTGGGCAAGAAATTACTGAGAGCCGGTAAATCGTCACCCACCAGCACCTGATAATCGGTGGCTGCAGGGTAAACGTGCAATCCAAGAGGTTCAAATACGAGCATCGCCCGCCTCATGTGGAACCCAGATGTGACCAATAAAATGGATTTGACACCCATCCTTTCTAACCGGGGCCCGGTATAACGCCTATTGTCTCGGGTAACACGATTACGCGACTCCATGACAATATACTGACCCGGCACTCCCAGCGCTACCAGCAGCTCGCGGGTCAGTGAAGCTTCTGGAATTTCTCCAGGCGGCGCGCCGCCTGTAACAACGATCAGCGGTGCTTTACCCGCATGAAAGGCGGCAGCAGCATACAATACCCGGTCACCAACCCCACTCAAATCGGCCATTGTATTGCTAGATGCGCGCCCCCTAACGGCCCCGCCCAGTAACACTATGGCGTCAGACACAGGTAAATCCTGTACTGAAGTTGGGGGGTAATCACGCTCCAGCCCTGCCATTAAGGAGGTCGCCACATAAGGGGTTGAGCAAATCCAGAGCCATGCTATAGCCCCGCAAAGCATGGTCAATCCACTGCGAGCGCGCCCAGCAAAGAAGTAGCACAACCCCAAACCAAATAATATCAACACCTGTATCAGCGGAGACACCAGCAAAGAGAGCGTTTTTATAGTAGAATAATCTAACATTAGAGTAGTTACAAAGAGCCAATTTTAAGTCTATCACGGCTACTTCCGAGTCGACCCTAGCCCATTCATCACGCATCGCGAG
This sequence comes from Halioglobus sp., assembly GCA_047626655.1. Classification (GTDB taxonomy): domain Bacteria; phylum Pseudomonadota; class Gammaproteobacteria; order Pseudomonadales; family Halieaceae; genus JBALVT01. The sequence continues at coordinate 10,067 of JBLHSI010000069.1, read as the reverse complement.
GAATGTTTAAAAAAAACTGAGAACCAGCCCACATAACTCATCGAAAGCCCTGCAATGTCACACAGATCGTCTATTCTTACTACCTAGCTTACCTACCAAGAACTGTTAAGCGTCATTTGTTACTGGGAATTTTATGAAAACTGCCGCAAATAATTTTAGCGCGACTCAGTCAGAGCCCATTGAGCCCAATTCTAAGACCCGATGGGAAGGCCTACGCTATCTCATAGTTGCCTCCATTATCATAACGATCGGTCTGCTCGCCAGCATCATGCCAGAAGATGCAAGTGCATTAGCTTTTCAAGCCGGCCCTGGCTTTCTTATTTTTTGGTTGGCTGGTGGATGTACAACCTTGATACTGCTCACCCTCGCGGCCAGGAAGCCTATTTAAATACCCCTTGTAGTTAAATGAAGCACCTTCACAGCTTAGCCGGTTGCTTAAGACCCGCCTCGCTAAACAGCTCAGGCAGTACCTACGAATTTGGAGAAGGATGCCTGGCAGCTATTGCTGGCGCTCCACGCTGGCTCGATACGCACCCGCCACACCCCAAAGAAGACATTAGCGACGCCGCCGCTCTGGCTACTGCTTATCAACGCCATGGCGTCAAATGCCTCGATTTCATTAGCGGTCCATTCTCATTCGCTATTATTGATCAACCCAATAATAGCGTGCTAGCAGGCATCGATCGACTCGGTCTTCACACTCTGTACTATTCTCAGCAAGAAGAGCAACTCATATTCGGCTCCAGTGCAAAATCTGTTATCGAGCAAAGCAACACAGTACATACGTTGTCGCAGCAAGGCCTCTACGATTATTTCTACTTTCATATGGTGCCCAGCCCGCAAACGGTCTACCAGGGAGTCGGTAAACTTCCAGCCGCACATTATTTAGAGTTCAAAGGTGGCAAATTGCGCACCGTTCGCTATTGGTCGCCCAGCTTTGCTCGCAAAGCATCTCAGTCTTTTACTGCGATGGGTAGCGAGCTAAAAGATCAATTGCGCTGCGCAGTAAAGCGCTCCGCCGAGGGGCGCGGCAAGGTAGGCACTTTTCTTAGTGGCGGCCTCGATAGCTCCACGGTGACCGGCATGCTGGCAGAACTGCGTGACAGCGAGTGCCCCGCTTACGCCATCGGCTTTGACGAGAAAGGCTATGATGAAATGGAGTTCGCGCGCAACACAGCCAAGCACTTCGGGGTAAAACTCCACGAGTACTACGTCACACCACAAGATGTGGTGGATGAACTCCCTACCATTGCGACAAGCTATCAGGAACCTTTTGGTAATTCATCGGCACTTCCTGCTTACTTTTGCGCGAAGAGAGCGATGGAGGATGGAGTCGACTGCCTACTTGCGGGCGATGGAGGTGATGAGATATTTGCCGGTAATGGGCGCTATGCCAAACAAAAGTTGTTCGGTCTCTATTCCTATCTACCAGAAGTCATGCGGAGAGGCCTGGTTGAACCTCTGGTAAATTCGATTCCAAGCTCTGTTTCTGTCGCAGCGAAACTGCAAAGCTACATAGAACAAGCGAAGATACCGCTACCGGATAGATTACAGAGTTACAATTATCTCAACCGTATATCACCCACTGAGATTTTCGACACTAACTTTCTCTCGCGGGTGGATGTTCTTTCTCCATTGCAGTTACAACGGGAAACATTCGCAGCCTTACCCCAAGCTTCCGATCTCTCTCGCATGCTGTACTTGGACTGGCAATATACACTGGCTGACAACGATATAAAAAAGGTCTCGCAAATGTGCGCGGTCGCTGGCGTTGACGTCACCTACCCCATGTTGGATGAAGATCTAGTCGCATTTGCCTGCCAAGTTCCCGACCACTGGAAACTCAAGCGAAAGAGCCTGCGCCACTTTTACAAAGAGTCACTCTCTGACTGGCTACCACAGGCTACGCTAAACAAGAAAAAACAAGGATTCGGGTTGCCATTCGGACTGTGGATGCAAAGCTATAAACCACTCAGAGAAATGGCCTGCGATAGCATCGTACGGTTAAAGAGTAGAGGGTACTTTAACGTTAAATTTCTGGATAGGCTGCTGAAACTCCATGAGACAGAACACGCACCTTACTATGGAGAACTTATATGGATTCTGACCGTTTTTGATTTATGGCTGGAAGGCAGATCAGACATTCAGGCGTAAGCCTACTTTTTATCCAGCAGCTCTTTCGTCCATTCCACAGACAAGCTAGTCATTTCATCCTGCCAGTTCTTTTTCGAGAAAGTGTGATCAGCGCCCAGTAAATGCTTTACAGCAACCTCAGGCCCAGATATGACTGCAGCCCACTTATTATCGTTAGCGATCAAACTGACAAACTCTTGAGCCGTTAAGTCACACTCACTAAGGATAAACAGTGTCTCACCCTTAAAGCTCAAAAAGCCATGCAACATTTCGGCAACAAAGGAATGTCCGGCAGGCACAGCTAGCGAAAGCCCCAAGGCATTTCTAAGCAAGCTCACACTGTCATTAAAAAACTCGATCAGCGCCTTGCGTATGTGTATTTTGCCAGTGAAAAATCGCAGCCATGTATCTTTGCCGCGCAATAGAGGCGCATAGTAATGTGACAATTTCACTTTGGGGGAGTAATCCCCGCCATGTACCCATGGGTTCAAAAGTACTAGAGAACAAATTCGAGGCTCTGTGTGCGCATGCATTAGAGCCACCGAAGCAGCATCGCACAGTCCCCAGACAACGATTTTTTTTACCTCAGGGGCAACTCGCTGAAATTGGTCAAGTGCCACGCTGATATCGCCCTGAACGTCACTAAACGACTGCCTCTCACCCTCGCTGTCACCCATTCCTGTAAAGTCAAAACGGAAACAGGGAATACCCGATTCCGCCAAACTTCTCGCCAATAAAGTGAACTGCCGATGGCTGCCCACTCGATACTGTGGCCCACCAACTAAAATCAGTACGCCGACAGCGCCACTAACTTCAGGCAAGGTGGCGATACCCACTAAACGATGTTTACCGCTGTAAAATACTGCACCCTGCTCTGTGTAGGAGACGGGCATCAGGCAAACACACCCATGGTCGCAGCTGTTAACTCGGGACAGCTATCAACATCCAGGTTTCGGTAGAATGGCACTGCTTGCGCACATTGCCAGTCGACTTTTAAACTTTGCTCGCGCCAGCGATCCATAACGGTCTGACTTGCCCGTTTGGGTTTAGTTGTCGGCGTTACGGCCATATCCATCCAGTTCACTGCACAGTTGGGGCTCAGATCGCCCAACCTTACCTGTGCCAAATCCATCGCCAAGTTAGATGAAATCTCATAGCCGGCAACTTCTAGAGTATTACCACTGCGCAATTCATTCCACAAGCCCGCGCGGTCAAATCCAGCTTCTCCTTTGAGGGCCTGGCCCGCCAGTTCTAATCGCAGAAACTGATCCAAATACTGTTCACCATTGAGCGCTGGTTGCCACATTAACAAACGCTCAACCTCAGGTAGGTCCTGAGCCAACTGACAGGCCAGCAATGCCCCGAAGCGAAGCCCCCACAGACTCAATGGCGCGGATGATCGCTGTCTTAAAAATTCGACGGCGGCAACCGCGTCCTCTTGCCATATCCCCCAACGGGTATCTCGTAAAACACCGCTGCTATCGCCGCAACCACTGAGATCCAATAACAAGACATTATATCCACTACGAGCTAGTGCACGAGCTTGCACAGCCACAAGGCGCCGCGACTTCTGCAACTCCTCGGCGAACGAGTGGAAGAAAAGCACGGAACCGCGCACATGGCTTTGAGAAGACTCAAACAACAACGAAAAAAGCCGTCGATCGTGACACGGTACATAATGGGTGGAAAGCTTGAAGTCTTGGTCAGGCATTAATCAGTCGAGTTTAGTACTAACAAAAGCGGCAAGATTGCCCAATGATTCAAATATCTCGGCATCAACTTCGTCATCGTGCACGACGATGTCGTATTCCTCTTCTAAACTGAGCAAAACCGCCACCACCGACATCGAGTCCATTTCAGGGATAGCGCCCAGTATACGTGTTTCAGGCGTTGCCGGAATAGCTCCGCATGGCAGACCAAGACAGGCGGCCAGCAATTCGGATATTTCGAGCAGTAGAGGCGCCCCCGCACTCACTAGCGCCGTCTTGCCCTGATCAGTCATGTTACATCGCCCAAATATAAAAGTGCCACCATGCTATCGCTGCTCTTATCGCATCTCAAGGAATAAATGTGAATGAGCTTCCATTGCAGACATATTAGTTGCGAACGAGGCGATTTTAACCGATAGTATTTGCAATAATGTCTACAGGTACTGGCGCTTTAACTGTGCAACAAGAGGCTATCAAAATAGAGCGCAGCGACCTTTGTGGCCGCGAACTCGAGCAAGACTTATCCTGCGCATTCTTGAAAGAGGAGTCTATCAACCCTGAGTTTGGTCTAGCTTGGCTGCGCCACTTGGCATCATCCACTTTGACAGACGACGAAACGGCATACCTTTACACAGTACAATGTGGCTCAGGCGAGTTTCTGGCCCTACCCCTGCGTGTCCATCGCAAAACAAGGCAAGCTCACTCTCTCAGTAATTTTTACACCTCGTTATATTCACCTGTCGTTGCTTCTATCCGACCTCGCGTTCTGCTAGAGGCCCTATTCGACTATTTGCGAACAACAGAGCGGATAACCGGCATCACCCTATCGCCGCTAGTCGCCGATAACGCGTTATTTGACGACTATCAGATAGCTTTGAAACAGACAAAATGGCGAGGAATACACAGCTGGCATTGTTTCTGGAATTGGACGCACACAGTGTCGAGCCCCAACTACCTGGACTACCTAGCAGCACGTCCTTCCATCTTGAGGAATACCATCGCGCGCAAAACGCGCAAATTTCTCGATTCAGGCAGAGGACGTATCACCCTCATCACCGAGCCCGACTCAATCACGGAGGGTATCGAGCAATTTCAATCGGTTTACCAGCGCAGCTGGAAAAAAACGGAACCTCATGCGGCGTTTATACCCGGTTTACTCAAACTCGCGGCAGAAAAAAAATGGTTGCGACTGGCAGTAGCGTACTACGATGATCGGCCGATTGCTGCCCAACTGTGGATGGTGAGCGGTGGCACCGCTTCAATTTTTAAACTCGCCTACGACGAAGACTTTAAACAGATGTCGCCTGGTACTATTTTGTCGGCCTTCTTGATGCAGCACGTTATTGACGCAGATGGCGTCACCACCATAGATTACCTAAGCGGAAATGACAGTTACAAAGAGAGCTGGATGACAAACCGACGAGAGCGGCGAGGTATTGCAGCCTACAATACCAACAATTTTGGAGGAATGGCGCGTTATGCCGCGCGGCAACTGAAGCAACTTTACAACCGAATAATGCACTGACAGTGTGTTAATCAGGGGTTGCTAGCTCTGTGCTCTGCGCAAGCCCTCTACCCATTCACGAATTGCCAGATTAACTTTCTCTTTAGAATCTTGACTTGAAAAGGCCTGATCGGCGTCGGGGAAATCGATTCGCTTGTTCCCGTCACGCGAATAGGCTTGCTTCCATGCGGGCGATCGAGCCACCAACTCATCAAACTCTTTACTCACCAAGCTTTGACCACTCATTAAGAACAAAACGTCGCCATTAAATCGCTCTAGCCCTGACAACATATTGTCGATAAAGTGTTTTGATCTACTATTAGCCTTCGCACTGGCAGGCGTCGTTTTCTCGACACCGGAAGGCTTTTTGTAAAGGCCCACCTTGGCCATTGCCGCTCTAAAGTAAGACCGGAAATCATACTCAAAACTAAACACTTTCCGCCAGAAAGACCATTCGCCCAGTCGCTTGACGTAATGACTTCGTACGACAGCAGCCTGAGTCACCTCAGAGCTAACAAAGGGATTTCCGACCACTATACTTGCCACATCGGTAAGCTTGCAGGCATGAATCAGAATTGCGGACGCAGCGTCACAACCGCCCCACAAGACAACCCTCTTCAATTCGGGAACCTCTTGCTTGAACATCGCAATCGCGGCTTTCAGATCCTCGGCCAGGTGCTCGAAACCCAAAAACTCACCCGAGCTATCGCCTAAGCCCCGATGGTCGAATCGCATCACGTGAATACCCCGCACAGACAACTCTCGCCCGAGGCTGACCAAGCCTCTGCCGACACCCGCCCGGTATTGTGGGCCGCCAGCGACAACAGTCATGACGCCAATCTCACTCGGGGCATCAGTTCTATGGATGATACCGACTAAATCGGCGCCGCCGCAGGCAAAAACAACTGGGATCTCGACCGACGCAGTCATGAGAAAATACTCCCAGTGAGCCGCAACAATTGTGGTGCATCATCGCGCTTATGCAGCTGCCACAACGGTGGATCGCTGAACTCCAAAACTTCAACTGTGTTGCCTTGTTGTTTTAATGATTCTGTCATTTTTCTCGCCGATGCCCCTAGCGCTTGACCGGGTTCATCGTTATTTTCCAACCACACTATCTTTCCGGTACACAGTTGTCCCACTTCAGATAAATCGATGGCCTCTATCCCCGACAGTAGTGTTCCGCCGAAGACATAACCCGAAATTTCGACTTTATCACCGTCCTCTAGACGCTGTCTTATGTCCTTCGCTGTCTCTGCGGGAAGACCACGAGATACCAGCGAGGCGACTCTCTGGCGAAGTAATTGTGTGACAAAACGTTTACTAGAACTAACCGTCTGCCATAAGATTATATTTTCCACTGGGTGCTGTGAACGCGCACAATAGTCCAACACCAGCAAACCACCCAACCTAAGACCCCACAAGTAAATGGGTTTGTCGTCCTGCTGGCATAATGCCTGCACCACTACATCAATATTGTCGTACCATTGTTCAAGCGAAGCGCGATGAAGTTCTCCCTCACTGTCACCGGTACCAAACAGATCGACCAGCGTACAACTATAGCCCAACTCAGCAAACTGACGCGCTTGAGTCGCCACTAAAGCGCGGCAGCGGTTCATTTCCTCAGCCAGCGGTGGAATATAGATAATATGTGCTTTGACAAGCGATTCGGGCATGTAATGCACAGTGAGAAATTTTTCTGGCGCATGACCATTAAACCGAGCAGAAATTGTGTAAGCAGGCCTCGACATTACTATGCGGTCTGTTCTGCGATAAAATCTGACAAGGAACCCATAGTTTCGAATATTTCCGCTGTTAGCTCCTCGTCATCTATTTCACAATCAAACTCATCCTCTATAGAAGCCACAACAGCGGCAATTGTCAAAGAGTTGAACTCAGGTAGACCACCCAGCAACTGTGTATTTCGATCAAAACCGTCGGCTTGAGGACCCAACTGTAAACATGTCCTGACTATTTTTCTTGTCACTTCCATACTATTCAAAACTGACTCCCTCCTGACTAATCATTGTGATCGCTGCCGACATTTTAAGTACGGTAGCTTAGTTCGATTTATGCAGATGAACCCCATCGCTTGCCACCATTTCTTGGGATGACAGACCAATAAAAGACAAAATACCTTCCTGCCCCTCTCTACTGCTCAGGGCCTTAATATCAAACTGGCAAAAGTTCTCTGGGAACTTGTCTTGTAACCTCTGTGCCTCCAGATAATAATATTGCCAATACAGACGAATGGCTTCCTCCTTAGATGGCGCTTCAAATTTTGGAAAGCAACTGTCCCACACCGGATCTTTGATCCACACCGTGCCGTCATGTTCTTGCCAGTAGTTGTATTCAGTGAGAAACGGCGTGCGGGTAATCCATGCTTTCAATCTGTCGGCGATCCACAGCGAACGCCAGCGTTTTAGTGAGGATTTTTTTTGCCAACTACGGACTGTTTGTTCGCAGTCGCGCTTAATACAGACAAATTTGCAATTAGGATTTTGAGCCAGAATATCCTCCACATAGTGAAGATAGTAATAGGCTATATCACCCAGTAGTTGAATATTGTTCATCATCTGAAGCTGTTCATAGCGAGCAACTGAAGCCGGACGCGAGTAATCGATAGAAAGCTGTAGTGAACTCCCTCCTTCCAGTATCTGTTGAAACTCCCGAATGTTATTCAACTGGGCCTGCGAATTACCCGAAAAAACAGCACAAGACGGGTTCATTTCGTGAAAACAAGAACCTCCCACCTGCCTGTCGATTAAAGCAGAAAGAGACGCTGTACCCGAGCGACCCGAACCCAGTCCCACCACTATTTTACCCGCACTTTTGTTACTCATTTCTGTCTGGACTCCCTCTCCAGGCCCTAAGCCGCAGGTACACGCAGTATACAAACCACTTTAGAGAAAATCGTGCACCCAGCGCCCGCATAGCAAATTGGTAAGCGAGAAAGTAATTTTTTTCTCGAACGTATTGATCGGCGATATGCTTTGTCGTAGAGACACTATAATCGCGGCAAAACGCTGCTATGGATTCGTGTTGAGCGCGAAACATATTTTTGTTTAACAAGAACAAACGAATATTCAGTTTGTTAAGCTGACTCAATGCAGTAGAAGCGCTTTGTCTAATGCTGCTATCGGGCACGTTATGCCGTGCGACTATGTCCGGCGAAAAAGCAATAGACTCGGCGTTATCGATAGCACGGAGATAAAAATCCAGATCTTCCTCGTAGGCGATGTACTCATCCAAACCACCAAGACTGTCGAAAAGTGACCTCTTCACAATGGTGGTATTTAAGTGGCAAAAGCCACCGGCCCCTATTAGTTCGCCAGCAGTCGTTGGGTACGCCCCATTCACCAGCGATCTACTGCTCTCCTCCAGTATTGCAACCATAGGATATAGCCACAGCCGTTTAGCGATGCCGTCTCGACCGAAAGCCTCCTGATTTGAAAGATACAAATCGACAGTCTGTTCAGCGCCTTCTATAGCGGCGTGCACATCAGCTAAATGACCTGTTTTGGACCAGCTGTCGTCATCGTCGAGAAAAGCGCAATACTGCCCTGTCGACTCCCAAGCCCCAACATTTCTAGCGTAACCTGGACCCCGCCCCCGTGGTTGCCGGCTCAGCGTAACAATTCTAATCGGGGATGTTATTTGGCTGCTGAGATGCAGTTGATCCAACGTCACCGCCTCGTCGGAACCATCATCAACGATAATAATTTCGTAGTCATCAAAGGTCTGAGCGAGGATCGATTTAACCGCTTCCGACAACACATCCGGGCGATTTCGACTGGCAATAATGACTGAGAAAAAAGGCATGATTTTACTCGGCCCGACGAAAGGCAAGCACACCTTTTATATTGTCTACCGCTTCAGCAATCCGTCGATAGCAAAATTCATAAGTGTCTTTGGATCGACCGTACGGATCGCCTATCTCTGCGCCATATTTGGTTTTTCCTCCATGTGCTCCCAGCAGCCAGGTCCTGTCTGCGCAACTGGGGTCCAATGCCGTCAAAGCGTCAATATGGACCTTCTCCATGGCAAATATGATATCGCTCTGCTGTATCATCTCCAGCGTAATCTCAATAGATCGTGAGGAAGCCAAATTCATATGGTGCTGCCGCGCAACATCGACCATCACCGGGTCGGCAGGACGACCGGTTTCTTTGTGAAATCCCGCCGATATTACGTTCAAACCAGAATCTTCGGCATAACTGCCCAGCAACGCGCCGGCCAAGGCACTGCGGTTAATATTGCCATAGCATATAAAGAGCAGACTGTTGGCCTGCGAAATGGCCTTGGCCACTTCTCCCTTGCGCCAAGCACGCTTTTGCCGCCAAAGAAATAGCTTCTCTTGTGCTAGCTCACCAAACCGATATACGTATGAACTCGCTATTGTGCGCAAATCTACTAGCCCGGGAATCGGGTCGCTAAAGCTCTGAACATCAAAATAGTGACGGGGTAAAAATAATAGGCGAAGCTCCTTAAAGATGGTCCAAGCACTGGGAATATCAGTGACTCCAGATTCCGGCTCAGCCCGTAAAACGGCTTCATACCAATATAGGTCGCTGGCAAGTTTGCGGCAGTAAATATTGGTTTTATAGGGCTCACAAAGCTCAATTTTGTCATTCAGTTCCAGATCTAGAAGCATCGCCGGAAAGTCGGCGCCCGCCGCATCTGCCAACGGTAAAGAGCCCCAGAATCGGCCATTGATCTCC
>JBLHSI010000068.1:0-13236 GCA_047626655.1 Halioglobus sp. | reverse complement strand
CGCCTGTAACGTCAGTCCCAACGTGATAGACGGTTATGTCGGCCCTGGATATGGGGAGGCAGGACCTGAGATATTTGATCTAATTGCTGAATTGGCTCGATTGGAAGGCATCGTACTCGATCCCGTCTATACGGCAAAAGCGTTCCACGGTATGGTAAGTGAGCTGGCTGCGGGCCGTTTTGACGGTGTCCAAGATATTGTGTTTATGCACACGGGTGGCACTTTCGGCATATTCCCGCAGCGGGACGGCTTTCGCTGGCCGCAATAAATAATAATAAGCAGGGTTCCCGATGACTGAAATTATCACAACCATAAACGGCTGGGCATGGGGCCCGATTATGTTGGGGCTGCTTCTCGGCACCGGTATTTATCTGAGTGCTGGCCTACGGTTTTTGACTGTGCGAAAAATACCTGCCGCTTTCCGTTTGTTGCTGTCCGGACGCAGCGGCGCGGGTGCGGGTGATATATCCCCGTTCAGTGCGCTGATGACGTCTCTTTCGGCAACTATTGGTACCGGGAATATTGCTGGCGTAGCAACAGCCTTAGCCCTGGGTGGACCGGGCGCATTGTTTTGGATGTGGATTACCGCGCTATTGGGCATGGCGACCAAATATGCCGAAGCGGTGTGTGCGGTCCGCTTTAGGGAGCAAGATACTGAGGGTAACTACAGCGGTGGCCCGATGTATTACATTAGAAATGGCTTGCACAAGCGCTGGCATTGGTTGGGTGTGGCGTTTGCTATATTTGGCAGCCTCGCTGGGTTTGGCATCGCCAATACAGTGCAGTCTAATTCTGTCTCTCAGGTACTCAGTGACGGCTATTCGGTGCCGCCGCTTTTAACCGGCCTGGTGTTGATGGTTTTGGTAGGAGCCGTGGTGTTGGGTGGTATCAAGCGAATCGCCAGTGTCGCCAGTTACTTGGTGCCGACCATGGCATTGAGCTACATTGCCATGAGTGTTTTCGTGATAGGCACTAATCTTAGTGCGGTGCCCGACGCTCTGATTGTTATTGTTGATAGCGCCATGAATGGGTCTGCAGCGGCCGGCGGTTTTGCCGGCGCTAGCATGTGGGCTGCGCTTCGTTTTGGCGTGGCTCGCGGAATATTTTCCAATGAAGCCGGGCTGGGCAGCGCACCTATTGCCCATGCTGCGGCTCGCACCAATGAGCCTGTTGAGCAGGGCATGATTGCTATGCTCGGTACGTTTATTGATACATTGCTTGTCTGCACGATGACCGGTTTGGTGATAGTTATCATGGATGTGCTGCCCTCTGGCGTGAGTGGCGCAAGTCTGACCACTATGGCTTTTGCCAAGGCATTTCCTGGTGGTGATGTGCTGGTGGCGATAGGTCTATGCTTGTTTGCGTTTACAACGATGATCGGCTGGTCTTTCTATGGCGAAAGATGCGTTGTTTTTCTGTTCGGGACCAAGGCTATTATGCCGTTTCGACTCGCTTGGGTAATTGCCATTCCGATCGGTACGGTAGTTGAATTGGATATGATTTGGTTGATTGCCGACACGCTTAATGCCTTTATGGCACTCCCCAATTTGATTGCGCTTATACTGTTGGGGCCGGTTGTCTTTAAATTGAGTAAAGAGTATTTCACCCGCACTAGATAGTGCATGAATTTGTGTGTAAGAGAGGAAAAATGCTTTGACAGAACAGTTAAACTCAGTTGAACAATGCGTTGAAAAAACAATCGCCCGGGTTGGTAATGATCTTCGCCTCGCCGCACCGCTAGGATTGGGGAAGCCCAATCAACTCATCAACGCCTTTTATCGTCGTGTGGAGAATGATCCCACTTTGACGCTTCATATTTATACTGCCCTGTCTTTGGAATTGCCCAATCGCCCCGAAGGCGTTGAGCAGGCCGTTTTCGATGGCATCATCGAAAAGTTGTTTGGCGACTATGAAGAACTCGATTATATGACGGCCCTACGCGGAGAGTGCTTGCCGTCTAATATCGACGTAAGTGAGTTTTATTTTAAAGCGGGGGCGATGAAACGCGTTCCCTATGCTCAGCAACATTACATCTCCAGTAATTACACCCATGTCGCCAGAGACTTAGCCGACAAGAAGGTCAATGTCCTGGTGAATTTGGTGGCGACGCGCGGTAGCGGTGAAGACTTTTCTGTCAGCTTATCGTGTAACACGGATACGGCAATAGATCTGAGACGACTACTGGACGAAAGGCACGACCACGTCTTTGTCACACTGGGCCAGTCACATAGTGGATTGCCTTTCATGCCTCACGATGCTGTCGTCGACGCCGAATTCTACGACATGGTGGTATGTAATCCCCAGTATGACAAAAAGCTGTTTGGTGTACCGAATGCGGCTGTCCCTATTACAGACTATGCCGCGGCATTGCACGCCAGTAGCCTAATTTGCGACGGCGGCACACTGCAAATTGGTATTGGCTCCTTGGGAGATGCCGTTGCCCATGCCTGTATTGTGCGGCATGAACATAGTGCTATTTACCGTGAACTCTTGGAAAGTCTTACCTTTCAAGAGTGCCCCATTGCAGAGGCGGGGGAACCCTTTAGCGAGGGCCTGTATGTGTCTACCGAAATGTTTGTCAATGGCATGATGCATCTTATCGAACACGACATCGTCAAGCGCAAGGTATACGACAATGTGATTTTGCAAAAGGGCTTGAATTCTGGGTCAATAACACACGCCATCGATCAACCATTGTGGGCCTATATACGATCGCAAGGATTGCTTCCTCAGACACTGACGGGCGCCAAGCTCGAGGAGATGCAATTCTGGGGCATCATTGCTGACTCAGTTTCTCTCATTGACGACCAGTTGGTACTGGACGGAACGCTCCTTGATAATGATATGGACGATGAGACAACGCAGCGGGCAGTGCTTGCAGCCTCTCTCGGACACACCCTTAAACACGGGATCATTTTACATGGTGGTTTTTTTCTCGGTCCTAATGACTTTTACGACAAGCTAAATACGATGGACGAAACGATCCTTGACCAAATTTGCATGACCAGCGTAGGCATCACAAACCAGCTGTTGGCCAATGTCGAGTTATACCGTGCGCAGCGTCAACAAGCGCGGTTTATCAACACTGGCATGATGGTCACATTGACCGGTGCGGTTGCCTCCGATGCGCTTGAGTCTGGCTCGGTGGTTAGCGGTGTAGGGGGGCAGTACAACTTTGTAGCCATGGCCCATGACTTACCCGGGGCTCGTTCGATACTCTGCATTCGCAGTACTCGTGGCAGTGGTGATCAGCTAAAGTCTAATATAGTGCCTTTTTACGGCCACATAACCGTCCCGAAACATTTGCGAGATATTATAGTGACCGAATACGGTATTGCCGATCTTCGTGGCCAGGACGACTCCGATATCATTAGGCGCCTAATCAACATTGCCGATTCGCGATTTCAAACAGAGCTCATGGAGTTTGCTAAAGCTAACGACAAGCTGCCTGCCGATTACGAAATACCATTATCAGCGCAAAACAACACGCCGGAGAAAATCTCGGAGACCCTTGGGCCGCAATTAGGTAGTGGGTTACTCCCCGACTTCCCCTTCGGTTCAGCGTTGATGGCATAGCGTATGATCAACACCTGTCAAGAGCTGGGATAGAGGATATGGCCAAGAAATTTAACAACACACTGGTTATCGCTATCTCTTCGCGAGCGCTATTTAATCTGGATGACAGCCACGAGGTTTACCAGCGCGAAGGTTTGGAGGCCTACTCAAAGTACCAGGTTGAACGAGAGGACGTGCCGCTGGAGCCGGGTGAGGCCTTTCCGCTGGTGCAAAAATTATTGCGCCTTAATCAGCGCCTAGGCGATGACTCAAAAGTAGAAGTGGTTTTACTGTCGCGTAACAGTGCCGATACTGGCCTTAGAATATTCAACTCCATACAGCATCACGAATTGGATATTAGCCGGGCGGCTTTTTGTGGTGGCGAGAGCCCGTGGCGTTATATTCATGCATTTGAGTGTCATCTGTTTTTGTCTACCGAAGCCGATGACGTGCGCTTTGCGCTCGAAAATGGCGTCGCAGCTGCGACCTTAGTGTCCAATAAAGCGGGTGGCATGGACAGTGATCAATTGCGCTTCGCGTTTGATGGCGACGCTGTTATCTTTTCCGATGAAGCGGAGCAGGTGTATAAGTCCGAAGGTTTGGAGGCCTTCACGGCCAGTGAGCAAGCGGCTGCACACGAGCCTCTAAGCGGGGGGCCGTTCAAAGCATTCCTGGGTGCGCTCCAACGGTTGCAGCAGGCATTCCCGGCGTCAGAAGCCCCGATTCGAACAGCGTTAGTGACAGCCAGGTCGGCACCGGCCCACGAACGGGTCATTCGTACCCTGCGCGCCTGGAATATTCGTATCGACGAGTCGATATTTCTTGGCGGGCTCAATAAAACTGAATTTTTGCGTGCCTATCAAGCCGATGTGTTTTTTGACGATCAGGAATCACATTGCGCCTCAGCCAGTCCTCATATTGCCACAGGGCACGTTCCTCACGGAGTGGCGAACCCTAGAGATTAAGTATCGGGCCATTATTAATTTTTATATTGGCCTTTCCTTTGGTTTATGGCTATTCTTCATAACAGGTAAGAGGAAAGTAGCATGAAGCTACAGCAGCTGAGATACATCTGGGAAGTGGCACACCACGAGTTGAACGTGTCTGCGACCGCGCAAAGCTTATACACCTCCCAACCAGGCATCAGCAAACAAATACGTCTACTGGAAGATGAGCTAGGCGTTGAAGTTTTCGCACGCAGCGGCAAGCATTTGACCCATGTTACACCTGCTGGAGAAGCCATTCTAAAAGCGGCAGGTCAAGTTCTGCGAACGGTCGAAGGTATTAAGCAGGTCGCACAAGAATATTCAGATGAGAAGAAGGGTAGTTTGTCGATTGCAACAACCCACACTCAGGCACGTTACATGCTGCCTGGAACCATTGGTAAGTTCATGGCAAGTTACCCGGATGTGTCTTTACATATGCATCAGGGCACTCCCATGCAAATATCAGAAATGGCGGCGGACGGCGCCGTCGATTTCGCCATCGCTACCGAGGCTCTGGATCTGTTCAGCGACTTGTTAATGATGCCCTGCTATCGTTGGAATCGTTGTGTGCTCGTGCCGCGAGATCATCCGCTGGCTCAAGTGTCGAAACTCACGATCGAGGACGTTGCTGCGCATCCGATTATCACCTATGTATTCGGTTTCACCGGGCGTTCTAAACTCGATGAAGCATTTTTGGCAAAGGGATTAAAACCGAAAGTCGTATTTACCGCAGCCGACGCCGATGTTATCAAGACTTATGTTCGTTTAGGTCTGGGTATAGGCATTGTGGCCGGTATGGCTCACGATGAGGTGGTAGATAGCGATTTGGTATCACTGGATGCGAGCCATCTGTTTGCGAGCAGCGTGACTAAAATTGGCTGCCGTCGTGGTACGTTTCTTCGCGGGTATATGTATGAATTCATCGAGGACTTTGCGCCTCATCTGAACCGGGACGTGGTGACAGAGGCATTTAAACGGCATAGCAAAGTCGAATTAGATGAACTGTTCTCGCATTACGAACTTCCCGTTTACTAAGTTATAAGGAGCTCGAAACTGTGGAACTCGCCTGCCTGGACCTTGAAGGGGTTCTTGTACCTGAAATATGGATCGAATTTGCCGAACGCACCGGTATAGATGCACTAAAAGCAACGACTAGAGACATTCCCGATTACGATGTACTGATGAAACAGCGTCTCGCATTGTTAGATGAGCACAGCTTGAAAATCGACGATATCCAACAGGTTATTGCTACTTTAGCCCCCTTGCCGGGCGCGGTTGAGTTTGTAGATTGGTTGCGGGAACGGTTTCAGGTCATTATCTTGTCAGACACATTTTACGAATTCTCCGAGCCGTTGATGCGTCAGCTGGGATGGCCAACGTTGTTTTGCCATAGGCTGGTTACCGATGCGCAGGGCAGAGTGGTTGACTATAAACTGCGCCAGAAAGATCCTAAACGCGAATCGGTCAAAGCCTTTCACAGCTTGAACTATAAGGTAATTGCAGCCGGCGATTCATACAATGATACGACTATGTTGAGTGAGGCCGATGTGGGAATCTTATTTCACGCCCCGCAAAATGTCATCGATGAATTTCCGCAATTTACTGCCGTTCACGAATATGACGAGTTAAAGCGCGAGTTCCTCAAGGCTAGCGATCGAGCACTGTCTTTCTAGGTGTTCTGTGCGGGGCTATTCATTTGTTCCAGATGTTGCAGAAATTTTCCGACCTTATCGTAAGTTTCTGCATACTCTAGCGCCCACTGGGAGTCGGCCACAATACCGCCTCCACCCCAGCAATTGATAACGCCATCACGACACTGCAGGGTACGGATAGCAATGTTGCTGTCCATTCGCCCGTCCGCACTCACATATACCATAGACCCACAGTAGACTTGTCTAGGATGTGGCTCCAGCTCGCTTATGATTTCCATGGCTCGGCGCTTGGGCGCCCCGGTTATTGAACCACCGGGGAAACTGTCTCGCAGTAATTGCCATACATCGCGCTCCGGTCTCAGTTCGCCACTAATAGTGCTCACCAAATGGTGCACAGTAGGAAAGCTCTTTAGTTCGAAGAGTCGGTCAACATGAATCGTGCCAGGCACACAACTGCGACCTAAGTCGTTGCGCAAGAGGTCAACAATCATTAAATTTTCTGCGCGGTCTTTCTTAGAATTGATCAGTGCTTGGGCCTCGAGTCGGTCGGCTTTATAGTCTTGTTGTCTTGGTCGGGTTCCTTTTATGGGTGACGTTTCGACGTGGCGACCGTGTACGGAGATAAATCGCTCCGGTGATAGGCTCATGATCGTGCCGCCGTCGGGCAATGTGATATAGGCCGAAAAGGGCGCGGCAGCAACAGCGCGTAACTGTCGATAGGCATCCCAAGGACTACCTTCAAAAGGCGCACTAAAGCGTTGCGCCAGATTTACTTGATAACAGTCTCCCGATTGAATATAGCGATGGATCTGCTCGAATGCGCTTTTATACTGATGGGCACTCAGATTACTGACAAAGGGAGAGCTTAGGGAAAATGTACTTGTCGAGTTTACCCGAGGTTGCCTTAAAAGCCGGCGTATCTCTGAGCGGCGCTTTGGCGAAACGCTGGGCAGCGCTACAAGCACTGCTCGATGGAGTAAATGATCTTGGATGACGGCCCACTCATAAGCTTGCAGAAACGCAGGCGATGGAGAGTCTGATGGCTGCCGGTGTGGGTTGAGTTTGTTTAAACCGCTGCCTGCATCATATTCCAGGTAGCCCATAATCCCGCCGCAAAAGGGAATGTCCTGAGCCGCTGGCTGCACGCCCTGAAAATGTTCGTGGTGAAAATGCGCTAGATCGGCGAAATAGGATTTACTCTGTTGCTCCGAGGCATTGTTCGCCAGCATGGGTGTGTCTACTTCCATTGGACACGCTGTCATAATGTCGTAGCGCCCGCCGTTTGAGTGCGGATAAGCGCTGTCGAAAAATACGCTTCCGGGGAGGTTTCGCAGCCGGTCAAATAATTCGCAACTATCCGGTGCGTAACGCAGTTCTTCTAGATAGACCGCACTAGTCATTGTCACGGGCCATGGATGGATACCTAGCGCGCAGTACGGTTACTGCGCAAAATGATCGCTTATATGAAATTCGTAGGAAAAAGTACAATAAAATACGCATGTGTTCAAATAGTACCGGTAAGTGGGCAAAAACTAGTAAATAGTATCGAGCTTCTGATTTACTTCGAATTGACTTTAGGGGGCAATGGAACTATGGTTGTCGGCCTTTTTTACTCGGGTATGAATGCTAAGCCCGGTCGCCATAACATGCAACTCACTTGTTTGATTCACTGAGTTGATCATTTTTAGTTTGGATTGAAATTATGCGTATTACCGACAAAAATTTGGCCGCTAGGGCGGGTTCTGGACAATGAGCGATAGCATTTACGATAAGAACAAAACCACACTGACATCTTGGCGAGAAGTTGCCACGGCACAGATGAAGGGGAAAAGCCCCGACGAATTGATTCGCCAGACCGCTGAAGATATCGACATCAAGCCGCTCTATACAGCACAAGACTTAGACGCCCTCAAATACACAGACACGATGCCGGGTATGTCACCGTATATTCGTGGCCCCCAAGCAACCATGTATGCGGGCAGGCCTTGGACAATTCGTCAATACGCGGGTTTTTCTACCGCCAAAGAATCGAATAACTTTTATCGCAAAGCGCTAGCCGCTGGCGGACAAGGTGTATCGGTGGCATTTGATTTAGCCACGCATCGTGGCTACGACTCGGACCATCCCAGGGTCAGTGGTGACGTTGGCAAGGCGGGTGTTGCCATCGACTCGGTCGAGGACATGAAGGTTTTGTTCGACGAAATACCGCTTGAGAAAGTCTCTGTTTCGATGACTATGAATGGTGCAGTATTGCCGGTATTGGCAGGCTATATCGTTGCAGCAGAAGAGCAGGGCGTTAGTCAAAGCGCGCTTACAGGCACTATCCAAAATGATGTGCTGAAAGAATTTATGGTGCGCAATACTTATATTTACCCACCCGCACCCAGTATGAAGATTATCGGTGACGTCATCGCCTATTGTTCTGAGCATATGCCTCGCTTTAATACTATTTCGATTTCGGGATACCATATTCAGGAAGCCGGTGCTAATGCCGCCTTGGAATTGGCTTACACCTTGGCCGATGGTAAAGAATATATCCGCACGGCGATTGCAGCGGGTCTTGGCATAGATGATTTTGCGCCGCGCTTGTCCTTCTTTTGGGGCATAGGCATGAATTTCTACATGGAAATAGCCAAGATGCGAGCGGCGCGGTTGTTGTGGGCAAAAATTGTCGCTGAATTCGAGCCGCAAAATCCCAAGAGCTCTATGCTTCGTACTCACAGCCAGACCTCTGGCTGGTCGCTGACCGAACAAGACCCCTACAATAACGTAGTAAGAACCACCATAGAGGCTATGGCAGCCGTATTTGGCGGCACTCAATCTTTGCACACTAATGCATTGGACGAGGCGATTGCATTGCCGACAGAGTTTTCAGCCCGAATAGCGCGCAACACACAGCTCATTATTCAAGAAGAGACCGGCATTACCCACGTTGTTGATCCTTGGGGTGGCTCTTATATGATGGAGTCGCTAACACAGGAAATGGCGGATAAAGCGTGGGAGTTGATAGAAGAAATTGAAACCGCAGGAGGCATGGCAAAAGCCATTGAGACGGGCTTGCCGAAAATGAAAATTGAAGAGGCGGCCGCGAAAAAACAGGCGCGGATAGATCGCGGTGTTGATGTTATCGTGGGCGTGAATAAATACAAGGTCGAGGCTGAGGATAACGTTGAGGTATTGGAAATTGACAATGCGGCGGTGCGCGATTCACAGATTGCCCGACTAGCGCAGATTAGAAACAACCGAGACGAGTCATCGGTAGAAGCTATACTAGAAGAGATTTACCAGTGTGCGGTTAGTGGCCAGGGCAACTTACTGGCACTGGCTGTAGAGGCGACGCGTCGTCGAGCGACAGTGGGAGAGATATCTAACGCTATGGAACGTGAATTTGGACGATTTAAAGCGCAGTCGCAAACAGTCTCAGGTGTCTACGGCGCCGCGTTTGAGCACGACAGTGATTGGCAGGGTATTAGCGCTGATATCGATAGCTTTGCCGCTGAGCATGGCCGACGACCGCGCATGCTGGTGTGCAAAATGGGTCAGGATGGTCACGACCGGGGTGCTAAGGTGATCGCCACTGCATTTGCAGACGTCGGTTTTGATATTGACCTGTCGCCTATGTTTTCTACGCCGGAGGAGGTGGCTAGGCAGGCAATCGAAAACGATGTGCATATCGTCGGAGCTTCGTCACTTGCTGCTGGCCACAAAACGCTGGTACCGGAGTTACTTGAAGCACTGCGAAAACAAGGTGCCGATGATATTGTGGTTATCGCTGGTGGCGTAATCCCAAGGCAAGACTACGATTTCCTCTATGAGGCAGGTGTTAAGTGCATCTTTGGCCCTGGGACGCCTATACCCGTGGCTGCGCGAGAAGTGCTAGAAGCAGTGAAAAACACCCAGTAAAGCGATGAGCACATTTTCTCTTCAGCCTCTTTTGGATGGCAATCGACGGGCTTTGGCTAAAGCTATTACGCTTATCGAAAGCCAGTTACCTGCCGATCGAGAGAGAGCACAAGATGTGCTCGAGCAAATTTTGCCTTATACGGGCAAGAGTTTACGAATCGGTATTACCGGTGTTCCCGGCGTCGGAAAATCAACTTTTATAGAAGCCTTTGGGCTGCATTTACTCAGTCAGGGTAAACGAGTAGCCGTGCTCGCTGTAGACCCAAGTTCACCTATCGCAGGCGGCTCGATTCTAGGCGATAAAACACGCATGGAAGAGCTTTCACGACGCGATGAGGCATTTATTCGCCCCTCACCGGCAGTCGGTGCACTGGGTGGTGTTGCGCAGAAAACCCGTGAAACCATGCTCTTATGTGAGGCTGCGGGTTACGACATCGTATTGGTCGAAACCGTAGGTGTAGGTCAGTCTGAGTATCAGGTGGCGGGTATGGTCGATTTTTTCATGTTGCTAATGTTGCCCGGCGGCGGCGATGAATTGCAGGGCATTAAGAAAGGTATTTTAGAGTTAGCTGATGCCGTTGTGGTCAACAAAGCCGATGGCGAGAGTGAGAATCAAGCCAATTTAACGCGCCAGCAGTACGCGGGAGCGATGAGTATATTGCAGCACTCCAGTTTTTGGACCCCACAGGTAGTGACATGCTCTGCCCTAAAACTTCTTAATATAGACAGCGTCTGGGAAATGATCGAGGACTACCACGCTCAAGCGCTGGACGGCGATGCATTCTTAGTAAAACGGCGCCTTCAAAATAGTGACTGGATGCATCAGTTAGTCAACGAGATGCTGCAGCTGAAACTCGCGCAGAATGACCAGGTGGCTGCATTGATGCCTGGCTTAAAGTTGGAGGTAGAGAATCAAACACTCACACCCTATGCCGCCGCTAAGAAGGTGATGGAGCAGTTTTAGAGGCGTAGGTCCCGCAGTTCAGCGTTGGGTAAGCTGCGCTGCCAATGCAGGTCAAACTGCTCTAGGTGGTCTTGAATCACCGCTCGAGATTCCAACTCCATAAAGGCTTGACCGTTACTATCCCCCGGTTTGTATAAGAGGCCGTCTCTATCTCGAATAATGATAGTCTCCTTGCTTAATTCAGGGTGGTGGCTCAGTGTTTGTATTCGAATGACACTGGGTATACGCCGCGCGAGCCGCAATAGGGCATGGCCATTTTGAACTAGTGGTTTGGCGTCGTTAACGATTATCTTCACCTCCGATTGCGCGCTGCGGCGAGCTAAAGCGCTAATCGCTGAGCACAGCTCATCGTTATCGAAAACGGCACTGTCCAAGTGCGGACTTAATATGCGAATGTGCCGCCTGGCGGTTTGGCAAAGTTCTAACGTAAGTGTATCGAAGGGGTGGGGGTAACTATGACTTGTCATTTATCACCTGTTGAGATTTGAGTCTTTACTCGATAGTCAGACAGTTTTGCTCATGTAACAGTTCCAGAAGTTTGCTGTTTTTCGGGCATGCCATAGCTTCTATTAACCTCGTCTTTGTCAGCTGCCAGTCATGACACAACGCTATAAGCGTGTCTAGCACCGACAGTTCGCACTCGATCGTTACGCCATTTGCATAAACTTCGATGAAGTTATCACACTGTTGCCATGCGAGCTTGGCTGAGGGTAGTAAGCGAATCACGGCAACGCCTGATTGGAGTAGGGCGCGGCCCCCTTTTAACTCGCTTTGATCAATGTCCAGTGTGTAGCGCGGCTCTGTCACCAGCTCTCCAAACCACCGCGAATGCTGCTGCGCAGAGGTTGCTTCTCTTATCTGCTCGCGCGCTTTTTCGATATCGCTCGGTCTAATTTCACCCGCTCGCTTGGGGATAGGGCTATTGGCGTCGGTATAGAATAACTCTGGATTAATAGCCTCTAACAATTCGTCGGTTTGTCGAGACAGCATGTCGTTAATACGCGGCGCTCGAAAACCCAGGGAGAATGTAGTGCACTCCTCCAGAGCAACGCCCCAGTGAGCAACACCAGGCGGGAGATATAGGATGTCGCCACAAGATAGAACATGCTCTTGCTTGCATTCAAAGGCGCCTACAATTCGCAGGTCGGGGTTATCGATGAGGGGCGAGTGTTGATCGCAGCGCTGGCCAATCTGCCAGCGCCTGCGGCCTTCGCCCTGCAGTAAAAACACATCGTAATTATCGTAGTGCGGACCTACGCTGCCACCCTCACTGGCATAACTGACCATCACGTCGTCTACCCTCCAGCTGGGGATAAAGTCGAGTAGCTGACGCATGTCTGCAACCTCAGGAACAAAGTGGTCTACCGCTTGGACCAGCAGTGTCCACGGCACGGCCCGATCAAAATCCTGCTCTTCAAATGGACCATGCTGTAGTGCCCAATTACCCTCAATCGTATCTATAATACGAGATTCAACTTCCTCTTCCATCGCAAGACCAGCGAGCTCATCGGCTACAATAGGTGGCGTAAAAGGGTCGAGACCACCTTTGATGAGCAAGGGTTTTTTCTGCCAATAATGAGAGAGAAAATCCTCTACGTCTAAGTTGAGCTTAGTTTTCAAGGTTTCGGGCTTGTTGCTCAGCGTTACCGGTATAACTGGCGGGCGATAAGGCCAGTAACAATGCTTTAGCTTCGATTGGTAAATCCAGCTCAGAGACAAATGTTTGGATGACCTCTTGGCTCATATCCTGCCCGCGCGTTAGTTCTTTAAGCTTTTCATACGGTTTCTCAATACCGTAACGGCGCATCACTGTTTGTATGGGTTCTGCTAGTACTTCCCAGCTGTTGTCGAGGTCCTGTGCAAGGCGAGATTCATTCAATTCGAGTTTGCTAATCCCCTTCAGGGCCGACTCGAAAGCGATTAATGCATAACCCATCCCCACGCCCATATTGCGCAACACGGTGCTGTCAGTGAGGTCTCGCTGCCACCGGCTAATGGGCAATTTCGCTGACAAATGCTGAAACATTGCATTGGCCAATCCCAAGTTGCCCTCGGAGTTTTCGAAATCGATAGGATTCACTTTGTGCGGCATTGTGGAGGAACCGATTTCGCCCGCCACAGTTTTTTGCTTGAAAAAACCGATAGAAATATAGCCCCAGATATCGCGGTTGAAATC
>JBLHSI010000067.1:0-13447 GCA_047626655.1 Halioglobus sp. | reverse complement strand
TTTACCGAACTAAGAGTGTTGGCCACAGTCGCCTCCGGCGGAACTCCTGGCGCCGAGTCGTCTATGTTAAAAATTAAGGGCACCGAAATGCAGCAGGCTGTTCAGGCATTGCGCATGGAAGTGGCGGCCTATTATCAGGGCGTGTTACCCAACGAGCTAGACGCCAATACCTTGGGCCATGAGTTTGGCAGCGCCGCACGACAGTCTTTTATGTACGGTAGAGCAGCCACCATTTATGGCGGCTCTAATGAAGTACAGAAAAACATCATTGCGAAAGCTGTTCTTGGCCTATAAGCCGCGGCGAAACCTATAAGAGTTGGAGAGAAGTGAGATGAATTTCGATTTTACCGAAGAACAAACAATGCTGCGTGACAGCGTTGAGAAGTATATGCGCGAAGACTACGATTTTGATTCACGCCGTGTGGTGGCCGATTCAGATCTGGGTATGAGTAAAGAGCACTGGCAGGCATTTGCCGATTTGGGTTGGCTGTCGATTCCCTTCGCCGAAGAACACGGCGGCTTCGGCGGTGGTGCGGTAGATACCATGGTGGTTATGGAAGAGTTTGGCAAAGGTTTGCTGTTAGAGCCGTTCTTTGCCACTGTTTTGCTGTTTGGTTCGGTACTGCAAAAGTCGGGCAACGCAGCGGCGCAAGAGCAGTTTATTCCATCGATTATTGAAGGTGGCTGTTTAGGTGCGCTTGCTTATGTAGAGCGTCAGAGCCGCTTCGAACTCAATGACGTGTTAACGACGGCATCGGCGCAAGGCGATGGCTATAGCATTAACGGCGAAAAAGTCGTGGTGATGAACGGCGCCAATGCCGATCAAATTATCGTTTCGGCGCGTACTTCGGGTGAGCAAAACGACGAGCAGGGCATTAGCCTGTTTCTTGTGGCTGCAGATGCCGAGGGCGTTGAACGCACCGACTACCGTTTAATGGATGGTCAGCGCGTTGCCAATATTAGCTTCAACAATGTTCAAGTTCCCGCCTCGGCCCTAATGGGAGAACTCGGCGGTGGTTTTAAAGTGCTCACCGAAGTGGAGATGGGCGCTAATCTTGCTCTGTCTGCTGAGGCCTTGGGTATTATGGGCGAGCTGAACCGCAAAACCCTTGAATACACTAAAACGCGCGAGCAGTTCGGTGTGGCAATAGGCAGTTTTCAGGCGTTGCAACACAGAATGGTTGAGACGTTTATGGACTACGAGCAAACTAAATCGCTACTCTACCGAGCGGTGTGCGCGTTAACCGACGGCGAAGAAGATGCAACAACGGCAGTGCATGCACTAAAAGTGATGGTAGATCGTGCCGGCACGCGAGTGTATGGCGAAGCCACGCAGTTACACGGCGGCATGGGTTTAACTGACGAGCTGGATGTAGGTCACTATGCCAAGCGGTTGATGATGATCATTACCACTTTTGGTAACGGCGATTATCATCAGGCCAAGTTTAACGCTCTGCGTTACAACCAATAAAAATTTAATCGAGCACTTAATCGTGAAATGGAGAACAGTATGAAACTCGGCATTTTGATGGGCTACTCCGGTAAGCAAATTAATATCCCTATGGACACAATCAAACATGCAGAGTCGCTCGGTTATGACTCTGTTTGGACGGCGGAAGCCTACGGCAATGACGCGGTGACATCGGCGTCCTGGATATTGGCGCAAACCGATAAAATACGTGTTGGCACGGCGATTATGCAAATGCCAGCTCGAACTCCGGCGATGTGTGCAATGACTTCTATGTCTTTGTCACAGCTCTCCGGTGGTCGTTTTATTGCTGGCTTGGGCGCTTCGGGCCCGCAGGTGGTAGAAGGCTGGCACGGCGTGCCTTACGGTAAGCCGGTAACGCGTACCCGTGAATATATTCAGATTATGCGTAAAATTATGGCGCGCGAAGGACCTGTCGACTTCCAAGGCAAGGTCTATCAAATGCCTAACCACGGTGAGGGCACTACGGGTTTGGGCAAGCCGCTAAAATCTATCCTCGATCCTGATAACAATATTCCTATTTATACCGCCTCTATTACGGCTGCAGGCTTGCGCTGCGCCGGTGAAGTGGCCGATGGCGTATTCCCCGTGTGGATGGATCCCAATAAGTACAGTGTACTGGGCGATCCTATTCAGCAGGGTTTTGATAAAGCCGGCAATGGTAAGAGTCTAAAAGACTTTGATAACGCGCCTTTCGTATCAGTTGCCATGAACGACGATCTAGACGCAGCCTACGATTCACTGCGTCCCTGGTTGGCGCTCTACATTGGAGGCATGGGTGCCAAGGGCAAAAACTTCTACACCGACTACGCCACTCGTTTGGGCTATGGTGACGAAGCAGAACGCATTCAGGATCTGTACTTGTCAGGTAAAAAAGCCGAAGCTGAAGCGCTTGTCCCCAACCAACTGCTGGATGAAGTCGCGCTGGTAGGACCCAAAGGTCGAATCATTGAACAGCTAGATTCCTGGAAGGCAGCAGGCAAGCGCGGCGAAGTGGGCACCATGCTACTGGGCGTGCATGACAAGGCTATCTTGGAATTTTTGGCTGAGGAAATGCTGTAATGGTCATTTCCGATAAAGTTGTCGTAGTCACTGGCGGCGCCAACGGTATCGGAAGAGCCTTGTGTGAGCGCTTTCAACGCGAAGGCGCCAGAGCAATCATTGTCGCAGACCTTGAAGAAGACAATGCAAAAGTAGTCGCCGACAGTGTCGGCGGCGAAGCTTTTGGGGTGAATGTACGCGATGAAGGAAAAATAGCCGATCTGGTAAAACAGGTTGAGGATAAGCACGGCGCCATTGATCTGTTTTGTAGCAATGCCGGTATTATTGCCGGTGACGGTGAGCCCTGGTGGGCCACGTCGGCTAGCAATGATACCTGGCAGGCAATGTGGGAAGTGCATGTGATGGCGCATATTTATGCAGCGAGAGCCTGCCTTCCCGCCATGATCGAGAGGAAGAGTGGCTATTTTCTGAATACGGTTTCTGCAGCCGGACTGCTGAATCAAATTGGCGATGCCGCGTACTCAACAACCAAGCATGCAGCACTGGGCTTTGCCGAGTCGCTGGCGATTACCCATCGTGATGACGGCATTAAGGTATCAACGCTCTGCCCGCAGGCTGTCGCCACGCGAATGATTGGTCCAGCCCAAGACGGCGCTACCGCAGGCGTCGACGGCGTTCTCACTCCAGAGCAGGTGGCAGAAGAGGTTGTTCAGGGCTTGGCGGCCGAGCAGTTTCTTATCTTGCCGCATAAAGAAGTCATTGAGTATCGTCGGCGAAAGACCGAAGATTACGATCGATGGTTGGGCGGTATGGCTAAACTGCGTCGTAAATATGGTCATCCGATACTCTAGGGTATCGATCAAAATGGAATAGGGGCTCACAGCTAGTGGACAGGCATGACCGCTTTGCACGCACCATACTCAACGGCTTTGAGTCCTACTTCGCCGATTTTCAAAATATTACACTGGCTGCGAAATCGCGCTTTGAATCGGGCGACTGGCAAGGTATGCACAGCGCTTCAACTCAAAGAATTGATCTCTACAAACGCAAAACCACCAAGATCCTTGAATACGTTGAACTCATAGCGGGTGAGCAACTGCGAGAGTATGGCTTTTGGAGCGAGGCGAAAATCAGTTATGCCAAGCTTATTGTCGGCCACAACAATTTCGAAATAGCAGAGACGTTTTTCAACTCGGTATACGGTGCCGTGTTTAAACATCGTAAGATCCGTGCGGAGTATGCCTTTGTTTTTTCGCCACAGGCAGATATTCCCCCGGAAGATGTCATGCCGGTGTATCGGTCTTACTCCCTGGATACCACGTTAGAGACACTGCTCGACGAGTTGCTAGAAGATTATAGGTTTAACTCGGCCTTCGAAAATAAACAGCGTGACATCGATAATATTATGTTGGTGGTCGATAGTTTTCTGCGCCCACGTTTTAATTTGGCAGCCGATAATATTAAAGTGCAAACGCTCGAGCACCATTTTTTTCGCAATAAGGGCGCTTATATTGTTGGCCGTATTGTTTCCGGTGCCGATTCTATGCCCTTCGTGTTGCCGCTGCTAAAAAGCGATTCGGGAAAGGTGTATGTCGATACTGTGCTGTTTGGGTCTGACAAAGTCAGTGTGATCTTTAGTTTTACCCGCTCGTATTTCATGGTGGACGCCAGTGTGCCGTCGCAATATGTGTTGTTTTTACAGCAGCTGATGCCGGCAAAACCCATATCAGAAATATATAGCGCACTGGGATATAACAAGCACGGTAAGACGTATTATTACCGCTGTGCACGGCGTCACATGAGCAGCACCAGTGACAAGTTTATTGTCGCACCCGGTATTAAGGGCATGGTGATGAGTGTATTCACTCTGCCGTCGTACGATTTTGTTTTTAAGATTATTAAAGACAAGTTTACGCCTCCCAAGGAGATGACTCGGGAGCAGGTAAAAGAAAAATACAGTATGGTGAAGCGTGCAGATCGTGTGGGGCGCATGGCAGATACTCAAGAGTTTACCAATTTGGCCTTTGCCCGCGACCGGTTTTCAGATGAGTTGATGGCAGAACTGCACGCGGTTGCCCCCTCGTTGATCGAAGAGCATGGAACGGCGTTGGTTATAAAACATGTTTATGTCGAGCGCCGCATGACGCCACTCAATCTGTTTTTGAAAGATGCCAGCGATGAGCAAGTTATTGCGGTGATGGAAGAGTATGGCAACGCGATAAAAGAACTGGCTGCGGCTAATATATTTGCCGGTGATATGTTGCTCAAGAATTTTGGTGTTACTCGACATGGGCGGGTTGTGTTTTACGACTACGATGAAATTATTCCCATTACAGAATGCAATTTTAGGACTATTCCCCTGGCCAGAAATGAACAGGAAGAAATGGCCAGTACACCTTGGTATACGGTGATGAGGAACGATATCTTTCCAGAGGAGTTTCGTCTGTTCTTTACCGGCAACCAACGCGCTCGCAAGGTGTTTGACCAAATGCACAGCGATATCTACGAGACTAGTTTTTGGCAGCAACTGCAGGACAAAATAAAGGCGGGCTACGTAGAGGACTTTTTTCCCTATAGACGCAAACTTCGTTTTAAACGTTAAGTAACATTGGAGTAGACAGAACATGATGGCAGGGCATAACTAATGGCCAGTATTTACGTGGTCCGACACGGTCAAGCGTCGTTCGGAGAAGAAAATTATGACAAGCTATCAACCCTCGGTTGTCGCCAAGCAGAAGTCCTGGGAGAGTATTTTCGCGACTGCGGTATTCACTTTGATGCGACCTTTAGCGGCGATTTACAGCGCCAGCGCAAAACCGCCAAGCTAGCTATCGCCAGCCAGCCCGGTAGTGATAATCATACGATAGATGCACGCTTTAATGAGCTGAATAATGAGGAGCAGTACGAGGCCCTGGGCCCCGATATTATCGCTAATAACCCCGTGCTAAAGGCGATGGTTGATGGTGGCTTGTCATCCAGCAAAGATTATCAAAAAGTGTTGAAGCATATTTTCAACCGTTGGGTGTCACCTGACTGTCCCGCTTCTAATATTCAAAGTTGGTCCGATTATCGAGACGGCGTTTGGGCCGCCTTAAACGAAATTATTCAACAGCAGGGCTCGGGTAAAACCATTGGCCTGTTTACCTCCGGTGGCACTATTGCGACCATCATGGCGCAGGTATTGGGTTTGTCTAGCGAACACGTTTACAACTTTTATGAGCCGGTGATCAACTGCTCGGTAACCCAGCTGTTTTATAGTGGGGATCGAGTATCGCTGTCTTATTATAACGATCACTCTTATCTCAAAGTATTGGGAACACAAAGAGGTGAGCAGCTGGTGACCTACCGCTAGTGGATATTTTTCTGGTTAGACACGGTGAAGCCGCAGCCTCTTGGGGCGAAGATCCCGATCCGGGGTTGAGCGAATTAGGCGGGCAACAAGCGGCGCAAGCAGCAGCGCTACTGTTGCCGCAACTGGCGCGCGCGGACATCGATATTATCAGCAGTCCTCTGCTGCGGGCGCAGGAGACCTCCGTGCCTCTTGCCGAGTCTCTCTCGTTACCGGTGTTGATAGATACAGCCTTTCGGGAAATTCCCGCGCCGGTTGCACTGGCCGGTCGCAAGCAATGGCTGCAGGCATTTATGCAACAGCAGTGGGAAGAGCAGCCTGAAGCGCTAATTGAATGGCGCAATACAGCGTTGTCTCAAATTCGCTCACTGAAAAAGCCCACCGTTATCTTCACCCATTTTTTAGTATTGAATGCGATTATAGGCGATGTGCTACAGCGATCAGAGACGTTGGTTTTCTGGCCCGATAACGCATCGGTCACCCAGCTTAAACTAACGGGCGGCACACTCGAGTTAGTAGAGCTGGGCGTTCAGATGGAGACAGTGATTAACTAGTCGCAGGTGGGCGCAGCAGGGCTTCCTGCGCGGTAGAGGCCACTAGAGTGCCCTCCCGGTTGTAGAAGCTGCCACGACTAAAACCACGGTTTCCCGCCGCACTAGGACTGTCCATCGCATACAGTAAATAGTCATCGGCGCGAAACGGTCGGTGAAACCACAATGCATGATCCAGGCTCGCCATTTGCATACCGGGACTGGAACCCGTGTAAGGATGAGGGCATAGAGCGGTTCCCAGTAACGCGAAGTCCGACATATAGGCAAGTAGAGTTTGATGTCGGGTGCGATCTTCACCGATGTCTCCCAGAGCTCGAAACCACAGTTTTTGTTCGGGGTCCTGGGGCTGCGGATCTAGATGGTTACGGCGATTGATGGCCAGTCGCTCTATGGGTTCGACAGTGGGCGGTTGAAATCTATCGGGGTATTTCTCTGCCATTTCAGTCCAGTAAGTGTGGTCAGACTGCAGACCTTCGGGCGCGGTAGTGATGGGCATATCAATTTGATGACTAAACCCATGCTCCTCAATCTGAAATGACACCGTTGTGTTAAAAATAGCTCTGCCATCTTGCTTGGCAACGACCCGGCGTGTGGTGAAACTTCTGCCATCGCGAATGGGGTCTACTTCATACACAATTTGCTTGGCCGGATTTCCAGGCCGCAAGAAATACGCATGCATAGAATGGGCGAAACGGTCCTCCTCCACGGTTCTAATCGCCGAGTTAAGTGCCTGTGCCAGCACTTGGCCGCCGAACACTCTAGAGGGCTTTTTCGGGCTGCGACCGATGAACAGGTATTTATCAATTTGCTCAACTTCCAGAAAGGTGAGCAATTTATCGAGATCATTAGCCACAAATAGGCTCCTTGGTGTTGCCGGTGCAGCCAGCGCGCTATGTGCGCGGCAGTAGACCGTTGAGAAAAATATCGAAGTAGTCGATGGCTGCAGATTCAAGATCATCTACTCTGCGCCATAGTTTGATGTCCATCGATGCGTTAATAGCACCCGCGATGAGGTTAACCGACACAGCAGTACTGACCTCGCGCACACTGCCATCCTTGACTCCCTGGCGTATAAAATCGCCAAAGTGATGATTGTGCAGGTCCGTTCGAGACAGTATTTTCTTGCGTCGCTTGATGGGTAAAGAGGTAATGGTATTGTATCGAATGAGGGGGCCCTGATCGGAATTCTGCACGATAAAAATGCGCCTGCAGGTTCTGTCTATATTCTGCAGACCATTGTTTTGAGGATCTTTAGCGCGATTGTAAATACTCTCCATAATGTCTAATGAGTACCAGTAGCAGTTGTAGAGCAAATCTTCTTTGTTGGAGATGTGGTAATAAAACGCGCCCTTGGAGACATTTAGGTGTTCGGCGATTTCATCGAGGGAAGTTCCGTTGAAGCCCTTTTTATTGAAAAACCAGGTGCCAGTTTTGTAAAAAGCCTCTTGTTTTAGCCGGTTTTGTGCTTCGCGATTAAACCCTTCCAGACTGGTGGCGCCAGACTCCTGGGCCTCTAGCGGTGGCGCAGAATAGGTGCTGTGTGGCGCGCATAGTCCATGCGCCAATATATCAGTAGCTTGTGCTGCCACTTCGGCGATTTCTTCGCGCGGCACATTTCTTAGCCAGGAGAAAGACCACTCTACCGACCCAAGCACTGCCCTGGTGGCTGAATTTGTGTCAAATTCTCGGAGTTCTCCACTTGCGATGCCATCGCGAAAAAAGCCCCGCAGACGTTTGAACATAGAAATGTATTGAGTTTCTACTTCGGCTCTGCGCTCTCCCTGTAGCGACGCTATTTCTAGCAGCGCCGCGAGGTGACTTTCTCGGTTCTCTTCAGCGGCTTGCCAGTTGGAAAAATGTAAAGCGAAAAAGCCGCCCAGACGATTAATTGCGGTGCTATGGGTTTTCTCAACGTCATCTAAATTTCGATGATGTTGTTCAAGTGTTGCCATGTAGCACTGATAGATCAGTTCTTCTTTGGTTTTCACATAGTAGTACAAGCTGGTTTTGGTGAGCCCGAGACTTTCGGCAATATCTTTTAGCGTGGTGGCGCGTGAGCCCTTGGAGTTGAACAGCCGAGCAGCCTGAGACAGTATGGCGGCCCGCTTGGCGTCATGCTGAGTCGTTCGATTAAATGGCGAGGCCTGTTTTTTGGGGTCAATTTTCATAGCTAGCTATTTTGCTTTAAAGCCAGATTTTTGGCCTTTTCGTACCCTCTATTCTAAT
The DNA here is from genome assembly GCA_047626655.1 of Halioglobus sp. Lineage (GTDB taxonomy): Bacteria > Pseudomonadota > Gammaproteobacteria > Pseudomonadales > Halieaceae > JBALVT01. The sequence continues at coordinate 4,830 of JBLHSI010000067.1, read as the reverse complement.
ATTCCAACTTTAAGTATTATTTTTGTCGCTGTCTATAGTTGAATTGAATTGTGGGCTGCTAAGCGGCAGATAATTTAACGTTGAGCCATTTTTTTGATTGGAAGCGATAAAGAAGTAGCGAGGCTTTGATGATGTAATCGACAATCATTACACCAAAGATCCAGTACACGGAAAACCCGAGATAGGTAAAAATGGTAGCCGGTACCAGTCGACCCAGAATAATGCCGCAAAATGTAGCGATTAATGGGAATCGAGTGTCACCCGCGCCGCGCAGAGCACCAGCAAGTGTGAACTCGCAGGCCATAATGGGCTGAGAAAAAGCGATCATGTAGATAAAGACCACCGTGAGGTGAATCACTTCGGGATCATCAATCATAAATTCGGCTAGTTCTTTGGCATACCACGACAGTAAAACAGACAGCGTCACCATGGCAACCATAGCCATTCTCACCGACCGCCATGCAGCTGCTATGGCCATATCGGGATTGCCGGCCCCCAATTGCTGACCCACGATGGTGGCGGTGGCCACACCAAAGCCAAAGCCGACAACGAGCGAAAATGACACCAGTGATATGCCGATGCCGTAGGCAGCAAAGGCCTCGGTTCCGTATCCTGCGATGATGGCAAAAAAGGCCAGAAACGCCACTTGTATAACCGCTTGTTCAATAATAGCGGGCGCGCCTATGCTGAGAAGCTGCCTGGCGATAACGCGATCTGGCATGAGTAGTTGGGGGACTTTTAGTTGAAAGTTTCCACGCCACCAAGACAGAGCAAACAAGCAACTGATAAGCATGGTGGCCGTACCGCCACCCAGCGCCACACCGGCTACTCCCATCTTTGGCAAGGGTCCCACACCGAACGCCAAAAGGTAGGAGAAAACAATATTGAGCATCGAGCTAACGAACAGAAAATACAGCGGTGTTTTAACATCGCCCGATGCTCGCAGGGCTGTGGATAACATCATGCTTGCAGTGGAGAACACCGTAAATATTCCCAGATAGAATATAAAGTCTGCCGCGAGCAGAGTTGTTTCGTGTGTAAGACCAAATAGGCCGGCAATATTGTAGGGAATGGTGAGTACAGGAATTGCGATAAGGGCGGCTAGCGCCAAAGACATAACCAGGGAAGTCCAGGCGACAAGCTCAGCTTGTTTCTGTTGTTGCGCTCCCCAGTGCCTCGCGACCATCGCTGTTGAGGCGATAGAGAGTCCCATAAATATTGCCTGAACCAAAAAGAACACGCGATGGCCTGTGGTGACCGCCGCCACAGCACTGGTGCCCAGTTCGGCCACAATTTTGATGTGTAAAAAACCCACTGTTGTAAACAATAGATTCGAAAGGATATTAGGCCATGCCAGCCTCCAGACGCGTTTAGTGGGCGAGGTCACGTTTTTCGCATTCGTGTTTGCGAAAACACGCAGTGGTGTGATCGTTCACTATCCCGCAGGCCTGCATATAGGCATACATAATGGTAGATCCGACAAAAGTAAAGCCGCGCTTCTTCATGTCTTTGCTGAGCGCATCGGAAATAGAAGTGGTGGCGGGTAGGTCTGCTTGCGACTTCCATGTAGTCTGAATGGGCTTCCCATCCACAAACGCCCAGATGTAGCTTGAGAAGCTGCCAAATTCTTTTTGCACCTGTAAGAATGCTATGGCATTTTTCCGTGCGCCATACACTTTGAGTCGATTGCGGATGATGCGTACATCGAGCAAAATCTTATCGAGTTTTTTGTCGCTGTATCGAGCAATTTTTTGTGCGTCAAAGTTGTCGAACAAGTCGCGATAGCCTTCGCGCTTCTTCAGTACCGTTATCCAGGCCAGGCCAGCCTGGGCACCTTCTAAGATGATGAACTCGAACAATGTTCTATCATCTCGGATCGGCACACCCCACTCTTCGTCATGATAGGTGACGTAGAGGGGATCTTCACCACACCATGTACAGCGCGTTTTCAAGTCGATACCTCAGCTCTCATCATAGAATGGGGATGGAAGTATGCTCGGGGCAATGATCGATGTCTAGCGGCACACCATCTGTTGGCGCTTGCTGCAGTTTGTGCCACACTTTCGCGGGTTCGCAGCGCTAGCCTGCACACGACTTACCAAGGAAGCCAAATGTCCGATACCATCGTATACACTCGCTCAGGGCATGTTGCTCGTCTTCGGCTAAATAAACCCGAGGTCCACAACTCGCTCGGCAGTGCCGATATGCAGGCAATGAAAGTCTGCCTCAGTGAGATAGCGGAGGATGCGTCAGTGAGGGTGTTAATTGTCACTGGCACAGGCGAAAAGACGTTTTGCGCAGGTGCGGCGCTCAATGAACTCAGTGCAGGCGAAATAAGCGGCGACAGCTTTCAGGAAGTGACTCGCCTACTGGCAGGTTTAGAGATACCCACAATCTGTGCAATTAATGGCAATCTATTTGGGGCGGGGGTTGAGTTGGCGTTGAGCTGTGATTTTCGTATGGGCATTGAGGGTAGTCGTATGCGCGTGCCAGCTGCTGTTTTAGGTTTGTGTTATCCGGTGGATGGTATACGACGATTTGTCGAGCGCTTAGGGCCTAACGTGGCGAAAAGACTGCTGATTGCCGCAGAGCAATTTGACGCCGCTGAAATGTTATCGATAGGCTTTCTTGATTACCTGGTGCCGGCAGATCAGCTGGTTGAAAAATCTGAGGCGATGGCACAACAAATTACTGAGCTCGCACCCTTGGCAGTGCGTGCCATGAAAAAGATAGTAGAAACTACCTCGGAGCTTTCTATCTCAGCTGAGGCTGAACAGTTGTCAAAGCAGTGTTTAGCGTCCGAGGATTTGAAAGAGGGATTTACTGCGCAGAGGGAGAAGCGTCAGCCAGTCTTTGTCGGGCGTTAGCGCAACAGCCCGTGGCATTGTAATTTCATGTCTACAGCCACCCAGGGGAAGCCGAGTTGCTCAAGCCATCGCAAGGCGGCCTGCTCGGTCTTGATATGAGCGATGCTTGCTGCACCACAAGCCGCCAGGCAGGTATCGGCCATAACGCCGACGCTGAGTAGTCCCGGAATAGGGCGTCCGTCCACCGGGCTAAGAGCGCTGCCGTAACGCTCGCTGTCGATCATCTTGCAGTGCTCGAAATCGCCTCTTACTGAGTAGCCCTTATTGTTGAGTTTCATCCGGGTGATAGCTACGCCGGAGCCTTTAGGGTGTTTTATGCCGACTAACCAGTTTGCCCCGTCGTGTTGCCGCCCTATGGTGGCAACGTCGTGGTCGAGGCTGATCATTGCGCTTTTTACGCCTTCTTTGGCAAAGATTCTGCGAACAGAATCAACTGCATAGGGTCGAACGCAGCTGTTTAAGTTGATTAGCATTCCTTTGGTGGGAAGTCTCGCGCCTTGAGGTGTGAGTTCGAGTCGTGACCATCCGACCATGGCTAGCTTGTCAGCTAGACTCGCGGGCCCTTTAGAAGATCGGCTTCGCGCATTACCAATAATGGCAACCGTGGGGTCGAACTGGTGGTTGCTTTGTTCCCATAAGGCATTAGTGAAATCAAATAGACTTCGTGCCTCGCCATCGAGGGAGATTAAGTCCGCTTTACCAGCGCCGCTATTAATTTGACCAACGATACTTTTTGAATAAAAAGCATCAAATTTGAATTCCAGCCGCTGCAGCTCCGTTTTCGCGAGAGCGAGCAGTTCGTCGCTGTTAGCAATGTTCCCGCCAAGGCTGATGTGACAGGCAGAGCCCAAAACCCTGAGGCGAAGTTCGTTCTCTTGAGGCCTCATAACAAATTTAACCGCGCAGAGAAATTCATACCAAACCGATGTTGCCTGGGATAGTGATAGAAATTCGTGTTCCTTGATTTACGGATGCTTCAATTTCTCCATCTAGTTTTTCGACTATCGAGCTTACTATTGCAAGGCCAGACGTTTCAACCGTCCCGGGCAGAATATTGTGAGGAATACCAACTCCGCTGTCAGTCACGGATATTTGAATGCTATTGACCACGCCATTATCTTTTTCGTCTCTTTTTTTCTCTAGTTCGATCTGAATATAATTGGCGGTTGATGAGGCTTCAAAAGCATGTTCGAAACAGTTTTGAATGAGCTCGAATAAAATGATACACAGCGGAGTAGCGTACTCGGCAGATATAAGCTGCGAAGGCATTTGGTTTATTGTAATAACAAAGGGCGCCATTTCTGGATGTTGCTGAAGATGTGAATTGATAATACCGTTGGTGAGCTCTTCCGGACTTACTAACAACTGGTCACCATGGTAAAGCAGGCTCTTCTCTAGTTGTTGCAATGCTTCAACCCTATAGACATTGCTCAAAATTGCGTCTTTAAATAGCTCGTCGGAGAATAAGTTAGTCTGCCTAGCGAGGAAATCACGAATGAGGTCTAGCGTATCGCTGCCATGTTGATAGACAGTGCGAAGAAAGTCCTCTTGAAAATCCAGTTGTTCCTGTAGGTCATCGCTCGCTCTATCGGCTGCCATGTGCATCTCTTGTGCCATGGCCAACGCCTTATCTCTGAGAATGATGCCGTCGTAGTAACCTTTGGCGAGCACCGCCATAGTAGACAGTAGGAGTAGATACGCGAGATAGGCCTGCCAGCTCCACCAAGGCGCGGGATGGATAGTTAATGCTATTGACGCGCCATCACGGTTCCACACGCCCGCTGAATTTGCCCCTTGCACCTGAAATACATAGTTCCCTGCTGGGAGATTTGTATAAGTAGCACTATTGTGAGTGCCATTTTCTATCCACTCGAGATCAAAGTTTTTGAGCTGATATCGATATTGGTTGTTTTTCGGGTCTATGTAGTCGAGGACACTGAAACCGAAGGTTATTACATGGTCA
>JBLHSI010000066.1:0-13588 GCA_047626655.1 Halioglobus sp. | reverse complement strand
AAAGACGATAAGAGTACTTACAACGTTACCGCTAGTTTTGGAGTGTCCTGTTACGATGGCGGTGGAGAGGATATCCCCGATAAGAAGGCGCTTATCAAAAGAGCAGATGTCGCCCTTTACGAGGCAAAAGATCAGGGACGCAATAAGGTTGCACTTTATAGGCCAAAAAAGAAATGGTTCAAGGGTAAGGGATGTTAAGTGGGCAGATAGGTGTGAATATTTCGCCGTTGTTGCGCCATTAGTATCTTTTGAAGCTCCTTGCGAGACGACTCTTCCTGCAGTTGGAACTCTAGACCTAGCAAGGTCTCTCTGGTTTTTGCTAGTTGCGTTTGATGCTTGATGACAGCCTGACACTGAATTGGGCCTTGGCCTAGCAGGTCAAACTTACAATCCACCAGACTATCGTTCTCGACCGGCATTGTCTGTTGTTTGACACGAAGAGAGGCGCCGCTAAGAGAGATGTTCTCGATGACGGCCATTTGGGGGCTTCCCTGCTCTACGCTGATGTGAAAATAGGGATGATCGTCTCGCCTGATAGCAACGCGATATCGAGACCGCTTTTCCGAATATTCAATGAGTTTAGGCAGCGTTATGTGATGATAGGGAAAGCCGCTCTCGTCTACTTTCCTAGAGATATGGCTTGCTCTGAACATGTAATCGATTCCATTGAGAGTACTAACAAAATCAACGGTCTGACCTGAGAGTATCAAATAGTTACCGCTATTTGGTATCAATTGGTCGATATACAAACCGTCTTCTCCAACATTTAGGATATAGGATGTGTACGGTCCTCGGCTGCTGGCAGAACTGCTGGCTGAAAGCGGATTACGACATTCGCGGAATGTCTCTAGTATGGAGACTATATCGTCTGTGGACTCCATAATTTCAAACATGCTGCGATACCTAAAGCTCAGGCTTTTCCCAGTGATTTGCTAGACGGGGTGTTGTCGGCCTTGCCCTGCACCGAGTAGGTGGGTATTGTCTTTTTGGTCTGTCGTAATATATCCAGTGCCAATAGAGCCTGTTGCTGTTTTTCTGCAATCAGGCGTCCGTTGGTTCTGTTGGCATCGTGGCACTCCTGAGCGAGCGAGGTCAGAAGTGCAAAAGAAGCGGTTAAGTCATCGCTATTGCTGTAGCTGTCGATCAGTTGTTCCATGCCTGTATCGCTCGGGTCGGCAGAGCACTGCGCGGCGAAGTATTTGCGTGATTTCATGCACTGGGCTTGATTCGCTAGAGCCTCATTTTTTTTCCCGGTGACGTTTTCGATAACCGCTATGTCGCCTTCCAAGAGCGCCTGGTATTCCTGCTTTAAAATATCGCCTAGATACCGCAAAGCGGTTGTTTCGTCAGTGAGTAATAAACTGAATTGCTGTTCTTGCAGCATGGTTTAGCGCAAGTCCTTTTCGATTGCCATAAGGCGTTCGGCAATTTTCTCTGGCTCGACTTGATAATTACCCTGCGCTATAGAGGCTTGAATTGAGACGACGAGGCCATTGTCAATGTCCGGAATATTGGCCAGGTTTTCTTCAAGCTTGAGCAGTTCTGCAGCGGTGTGAGTAAGGGATACTGTGTCGCCACTGGCAGCGCCGACATTTTGTCTGCCCTTTGCTTCGCTGGTAGAACTGCCAGACACCTGACCTGCTTGTGGGGAGCCTTGGCTAATACCGGTTCTAGGAGGTTTGATATTCATGATGGTTTCTAGCTGCTTCATAATATTAGTTAGCCTACTCTATGTATCGGTAAATACTGGAAATACTTTAGCGCTTTTGCTGAATTATTTATTGCACCCAGACCGTTCCGTCGCTGTGGGCTATGCCTTCTACTCGCTTTCCCGAGCTCAGGTTAGTCACCGCAACCCTGTCCCCTGCGGCGGCGTCTTTTAACGCTTTGCCCTGTATTCGGACGTCTAGACCATTGAAGCTGGCGATCAACGTGACTTGTTGCCCGCGCAGGACAACTTTGGGCAGGCGTAGCTGGCTTACTCTTATTTGTGATCCAGCATCTAGTGCTCGCACCAGCTCCATGCCGATAATCTGATTGGGGTCGTAAATTGCCCCTTTGGCGGCGGAGTGCAATGGCTGCTCCACCATCAGCAAGTCGCCTGAGGTAATAATGGCTCCGCGGACCATAGGGCGTGCTAGCACCGGAATAGATTGCGTAGCGCTGACATTGGTGCGGACATAAATTGTCCACGGTTTGTCACCGGAGCATCGAACACCGATATTGACAGATCCCAGCACCTGCTCCGTGGCTGGAGTGAGTGTCGACAGGGCTTGGCTGCACTGCGGTAGTCGCAATCGACTGTCCAGTGGGCGAACTTCGGTTTTGACCGACTCATAGCCTCGCTTCTTCGCTCGCTCTGCACCGGATGTTGCCGCGGCAGCAACGATACTTTCCAGTGTCTGCATGGACTCTGCGCTGCTGGAAGAGATCACAAAGACGAGGTTACCTACAACCAGTGTGACCGCTAAGAGATAGTGCCAAAATTTTGTCATAGCGTTGCTTAAAACCTCCATTTACACAATGTTTAGTAAAATAAAGCATCTTTCGTGCCAGTTTTGTTTTCTATGACAATCAATGCGGCAATGATTGCCGCCGTGGTTATCTGTTGCCGCTTTCTTACCGGAGTTCAAACCGCCTAAAAACGCTTAAACCGTTGAAATATATAGAAATAGTGTAGTTGGCACGCAATGTGCATTATCTTGGCTGTAGAGCGTATTTTTGATTGGAATGGAGTGTGTCAGTGGATGTAATCGATAGAGTATTCGGCGTGTCACCTTCGGTGCTGTCAATTCGTTCGCAGCGTATGGCGCTGATGTCGGCTAATTTGGCGAATGCTGACACTCCGGGATACAAAGCTGTGGATATCGATTTTGGTCAGGCCCTGACCAGAGCCATTGGCGCCGCCAATGGTGTGCGCGCAGAGAATACCCGTTATATCAATGCTGGAGGGGGCAATGCCGAGGTCAAATACAGAACGCCTCATCAGACATCTCTGGATGGCAATACGGTGGAAACAGATCATGAGCATGCCCAGTTTATGGATAATGCCATTCGCTACCAAGCTAGCCTCAATTTTTTGGAAAGGCGAGTAAAGGGAATCATGCTAGCACTGAGGGGTGAGTAGCGATGAGTTTGTTTCAGGTTTTTGATATATCCGCTACGGCGATGTCGGCACAAAGTGTTCGCTTGAATACCATCGCTAGTAATTTGGCCAATGCCGCTGTGGTCAGTAGCAGCCCCGAAGAGGCCTACCGCTCTAGGCATCCGGTGTTTTCAACCGCTTTCGATAGCTTTATGAGTGATCCTGAGGCCCTGGGAGTGAAGGTCAACGGGGTGGTGGAAAGTACAGTCGAGCCGCGCAAAGAATACTCGCCCGGTCATCCCTTAGCGAATGGTGAAGGATTTATTTATAGGTCCAACGTAGATTCGGTACAGGAGATGACGAATATGATTTCAGCATCCCGCTCCTACCAAAGTAGCGTTGAAGCCATGAACACGACCAAGCAGCTCATTATGCGCACGCTGACGCTTGGCACTTAACGAATAGGAGACGACCATGGAAGTAGCCCCCACCATTTCAGAGTTATTCCCGACCAGCACGAATACGAGTAGTCCGGCCAAGGGTTCAAATGAACTGGGTCAGGAGGATTTTATGCGTTTGATGGTGGCTCAACTCGAAAATCAGGATCCGACCAAGCCGATGGACAATTTTGAGTTTTTGTCGCAGATAGCCCAGTTTGGCACGGTCGATGGAATCCAAGGTTTGAAGTCGGAATTTTCGGATATTTCAAGCGTCCTCTACGCTAATCAGGCGTTGGACGCAGCGGGATTGATTGGCAATAAAGTTGTGACTGATTCCAACCTGGGCGTTCTGACCGAGGGCGAGACTCTGAGCGCCACGATCGATTTACCCCAATCTGCGGCAAGCGTCACTTTGTATATTCAGAATATGGCCGGCAGGGTGGTGCACAGTCAACCTATGGGGCCCGCCACGGCGGGTGAGCTGCAGGTTGACTGGAATGGCATAGACGATGAAGGCAACCCGGTACTACCTGGACAATACAGGGTGAGTGCAGAGGCCGTGATAGGCGGCCAGAATCAGGGTGTTTCGGCTTTTACTCACGGTCTTGTGGAGTCGGTCTCCACTGATCGTGCAACCGGCGGCGTTGTTTTGAATTTGGCGGGGGGAGAGGAAATGGCTCTCTCAGCGGTAGATAGATTTTTATAACTTATAAAGAAAATCAGTCAGGAGAGTAGTTATGGCGTTTGATACAGCAGTATCGGGAATTAGTGCAGCAACAGCAGATTTGGGGGTTATTGGTAATAATATAGCCAACAGCTCTACCACGGGCTTTAAAGCCTCCAGAGCCGACTTTGCGGATGTATACGCAACGAGTTTACTCGGAGCGGGTGGCAATGCCATCGGCAAAGGTGTGAGCTTGTCGGGGGTCAGGCAGGAGTTTACTCAGGGCAACATCAGTTTCACCGACAACGCGCTCGATTTGGCCATCAACGGCAACGGTTTTTTCCTGTTGAGTGATGATGGCGCAGCGCAGTATACCCGGGCCGGAAATTTCGAGGTTGATAAGGAAGGTTTTCTGGTTAGCAATCAGGGGCACAGGCTGCAAGCGTTTCAAGTTAACTCCGCCGGAGACGTCAACGGTCAAACAGACGACCTGCAGTTGGACACTTCATTGATCGACCCCAATCCCACCGCGTTGGTGGATATTACCGCTAACCTCGACTCCACAGAGGTGGCACCCGTGATTGGATTTGGCGGACCCTTTGACGCATTTTCGGTTCCTCCCACTGTGCCCGATCCAGAGTCCTATAACGCCACTACCTCTACCACCATCTACGACGGACTGGGTAATGCCCATGTCATGAGTACCTATTTCGTTAAGGGGGCAGCAGCGAATAGTTGGGAAGCTCATACGCTAATCGATGGAGTGACCACTTCCGGGCCAGATGCGCTCACATTCCAATCAAACGGTCAGTTTGACCCGCTCACCCTGCCGGTGGAGCTCAATGTTACCGGCTGGACTCCTCTCAATGAGGCAGGTGTGCCGACCGGAGCCGATCCGCAGAATCTTACCGTTTCAATGTCATCTTTTACTCAGTTTGGGGCGGAATTTGCCGTCAGTAGCCTCGTGCAGGATGGTTTCACAACCGGGCAGTTGTTTGGTTTAGAGATCGATGACACTGGCGTGGTTTTTGCCCGGTATACCAATGGGCAGGCAAGGGCGCTGGGGCAGGTTGCTATAGCGGGCTTCTCAAACCCCAATGGCTTGCAGCCACTGGGCGGTACTGGCTGGGCAGAGACGTTTTCGTCGGGAGCTCCAACGTTAGGAGCGCCGGGTAGTTCCGGGCTGGGTGTACTTCAGTCAGGCGCTTTGGAGGGGTCTAATGTGGATATTACCGAGCAGCTGGTCGATATGATTGTCGCCCAGAGAAACTTCCAGGCCAATGCTCAGGTGATCCAGACAGAAGATACGATCACCCAGACCGTGATAAACCTGCGCTAGATATTGAGGGCTGAGCTGTGGATCATCTAGTTTATGTATCAGCTTCCGGGGCTAGCGAATCCATGCTTGCCCAGGCCGCTAACTCTCACAATCTGGCAAATGCCTCTACCGTGGGGTTCCGCGCGGATTTAATGATGGCTCAGCAAGCTGGAGAATCTGCTCAACGGCTCCAATCCCGCGCTTATGCAGGTATGCAGAACACAGGTTTCGATTTCAAAGAGGGCGCAGTAAACAGCACTGGACGCGATTTAGATGTTGCTATTCAGGGCTCTGGATGGATGGCGGTGCAGACGCCTGATGGCGGTGAAGCCTATACCCGTCGCGGCGACTTGAGAGTAAACGAACTCGGCCAGATAACGAATGGCGCTGGTCAAGCGTTAATAGGTAACTCCGGTCCTATTGCTTTACCACCCTTTTCGAGTATTAACATCGGGGCCGATGGCACCATATCCATTGTGCCTGTGGGCGAGAGCCCTAGCACGCTGGCCGTGGTTGATCGTGTCAAGTTGGTTAACCCAGAGAGAGCGCTTCTCACTAAGGGTGAAAATGGCATGATCCAATTACCCGAAGGCAAAGTGGCCGCGGCTGATGCTGCAGTGAAACTGATCTCGGGGTCATTGGAATCGAGCAATGTGGATTCTGTCTCGGCGATGGTGCATATGATCGAGCTAGCCCGAGGTTTTGAAAACCATATAAAAATGACGAAAATTGCGGAGCAGCTAGACGCAGCGTCAACAGAATTGATGAGTCTTAGTTGAGGGATTGAATAATGAGTCAAGCACTATGGATTGCTAAAACCGGGCTGGACGCCCAGCAAACTAAGATGGCCAATATTGCCAACAACTTGGCAAACGCGGGCACTTCGGGTTACAAGAGAAGCCGAGCAATCTTTGCCGACCTCTTGTATCAAAATGTTCGGCAACCGGGTGCACAATCTTCTCAAGACACCCAACTGCCCTCGGGCCTAATGATTGGCACCGGTGTGCGCACGGTCGCTACCGAAAAGCTATTCACCCAGGGAAATCTTGCCCAAACTGACAACGAGTTGGATATGGCTATTCAGGGGAATGGTTTTTTCCAGGTGCTGTTACCCGATGGTTCGGAAGCTTATAGCCGAGACGGATCGTTTCAGGTCGATAATCAAGGTCAATTGGTGACCTCCAGCGGTTATCAAATGCAGCCCGCGCTGACCATTCCGGAAGACGCGCAGTCGGTAACAATAGGTACTGACGGTACGGTTTCGGTTCGCCAGGCAGGTTCGTCAGCGATCACTCAAGTTGGCACGGTGCAGCTTGCAGACTTTATAAATCCGGCGGGGCTTCAGCCCATTGGCGACAACTTGTTTTTAGAATCTAATGCCAGTGGTTCACCGCAATCGGGCAATCCCGGATTGAATGGTTTGGGTACTGTGGTTCAGGGCTATGTCGAAAGCTCCAATGTCAATGTAGTCGAAGAATTAGTGAGCATGATCGAAACGCAGCGAGCTTACGAGATGAATTCTCGCGCCATCTCCACCACCGATCAAATGCTGCAATATGTAGCGAACAACATGTAGTGGCCGTATGACTAACTTACTTAAACGACCTATCTGCTTATTGCTCCCCGTTTTGCTGGTGGCCTGCGCAGCTGTTCCAATAGAGAGCGACCCAAATTATGCTCCTATGGCGATGGAGTATCCCGAAGCGCAGACTGTTGCTCCCACGGGCGCGATTTATGTCGAGGGCCGTGGCTTGACGTTGTTTGAGGATATTCGGGCTAGTCAGGTGGGTGATATTGTCACCATTGTGTTGGCTGAAGCGACTAACGCCGCGAAGAGCAGCGATACCTCGCTTGATAAGAGCAATTCCAATTCAATCATCGATCCGGTACTCGCTGGCCAAACACGTGTTTTGGGCATCGACTCCAGTCTTGCGTTTGACCTGTCCTCTGATCATTCTTTTGGCGGAGAAAGCGCCAGTAATCAGCGCAATAGTCTGCAAGGTAGTATTACGGTGACAGTGGCCAGAATTCTGCCGGGAGGAAATCTTTACGTGCAGGGCGAGAAATGGATTCATATTAATCAAGGTAATGAGTACATCCGGTTGCGCGGGGTCATTCGCCCAGTCGATGTTTCTACCAATAATACGGTTCTTTCGACCAAAGTGGCTGATGCGCGTATTTCATACGGTGGCACAGGAGCGACAGCGGAAGTCAACGGAGTGGGCTGGTTGTCACGATTCTTTATGAGCCCCATATGGCCATTTTGAGGATGACCAACATGCGACCAATGCTTAACGCCAGATCTTTGCAGTCCGCCGTGATTGTCATACTACTGATAATTCAGTCACAGATAGCGGTGGCAGAGCGTATAAAAGATATTGCAACAATTGGAGGCGTGCGGAGCAATCAGTTGATTGGATACGGCTTAGTTGTTGGTTTGGATGGGTCGGGCGATCAAACTACCCAGACGCCTTTTACCATTCAGAGTATGAAAAATATGCTGGCAAAGCTCGGCGTATTGGTCGATGCAAATGTAAACCCGCAGCTCAAAAATGTCGCGGCGGTCATGGTTCAGGCGGAATTACCGGCTTTCACCCGGCCTGGGCAGTCCATAGACGTTACCGTGTCATCCATTGGCAATGCCAAGAGCCTGCGAGGCGGGTCATTGCTTATGACGCCGATGAAGGGCGTGGATGGTCAGCTCTACGCTCTGGCACAGGGCAACTTGGTGATCAGTGGTTTTGGTGCAGAGGGTGCTGATGGATCGAGCGTTGTCGTCAATGTCCTCAATTCCGGTCGCATTCCCAATGGTGCTACCGTCGAGCGCGCGGTGCCCAGTCCTTTTAATGATGGGGGCGCATTGATCCTCAGCCTCAACTCTGCCGACTTCACGACCGCCCAGCGAGTCGCAGCTAGCATTAACGATCACCTCGGAGGAGACGCAGCCAGGCCTCTCGATGGCGGTACTATTGAAGTTAGGGCGCCGCTTGATGCGGCCGACAAAGTGTCGTTTGTGTCGGTAGTAGAGAATTTGTTGGTCAAGCCTGGTGAGGCACCCGCGCGAGTCATCATTAATTCACGTAGCGGTACGGTGGTGATAGGAAGTCAGGTGCGGGTCAGTCCTGCAGCGGTAGCTCACGGTAACCTGACAGTGAGTATTTCTGAAAACGCTCAGGTGAGCCAGCCGGGCGCTTTTGCTCGGCGCGGCGATACCGCGGTAACAGCACAGTCAAATGTGACTATCGAGCAGGAAGGCGGTCGCATGTTTTATATCGACCCCGGCGTTACCCTCAGAGACCTGGTGGACGCGGTGAACAGGGTAGGCGCCGCGCCCGGTGATGTTGTTGCCATTTTAGAGGCTCTGGAGCAAGCCGGTGCGCTGCGCGCTGAGCTGATAGTCATCTAGCATGGAGGCGAGCATGAATGTTGATACAACGCCGATTTACCATGACCTTCAGAGCTTGTCGGCGTTGCGCCAGCGCGCGAGCAGTGATCCCAATGCGGCCATCGAAGAAGTCGCAGAACAGTTTGAGTCGCTATTTCTACAGATGATGTTGAAGTCTATGCGCGACGCCACCGCCACCCTTGACGGGGGGCTGTTTGACTCCAAGCAGATGGAGCACTACCAGAGTATGTTTGATCAGCAAATATCGCTAGATCTGTCCACTAACGGTGGAATGGGGATGTCAGAGATTTTGGTAGAACAGTTAGGCGGAAATCAGCCTTTGGTCGAAACGGCGGAAAACCCGCAGCCCCTAGTGCCCTTTTCCAGGGTACATGAAGACGCTAAGCGCCAAATGTTAAACCTGTATGCAACGACGCCCCCTGACTCGGTAGATCCGGTAGCCGCTGCCAATCAATCTTCCCATGATCTGGGTGTGGGCGTAGATGCGCAATGGAGTCCAAAAACCCCAGAGGACTTTATTCGCAGTATATGGCCGTTTGCCGTTGATGCGGCGGAGCAGTTGGGTCTAGACCCCGTGGTATTGGTGGCTCAGTCGGCGCTTGAAACGGGTTGGGGTAAGCAGCTTATTCCCGCGAACAGTGGCAATAGCAGTTTCAATCTTTTTGGCATCAAAGCCAGTGGTAATTGGGAGGGTGAATCAGCCGCCGTCAATTCCCTTGAGTTTCGCGACGGGGTGGCGGTGAAAGAAAACTCTTCTTTTCGCGTCTACGAATCTCTTGGGGCGAGCTTCGAGGACTATGTAGCATTTTTGAAAAGCAATCCTCGCTACCAACAGGCGTTGGAAAAAGTGGGTGATAGCCAGCAGTTTTTGACCGAATTACAAGATGCTGGATACGCCACTGACCCCCGCTATGCAGAAAAAATAATGGCCATAGTAGGTCAGAGCAGCACAGGCCCGGTGATAAATGAGCTAAAGAAATCGCAGGTTCTGCCGCTACCAAGTTAACGGCAGGTTCTCGTTATACACACGATACTAGGTGAAGTAAGGTGGCAGATTTACTAAATGTAGGGACATCGGCATTGCTTTCGCTGCAGCGTGCAATAAGCACGGCTGGTCACAATATTGCCAATGTTAATACCGAGGGCTATAGCCGTCAGCGCGTGAATTTCGAGACGTTGCCCGCCCAATTTAACGGCGGTAATTATATTGGTAATGGTGTGAACACGGCATCGGTGGAGCGTTCCTATGATCAGTTCTTGACCTCGGAGGTGCGTTCGCGAACAGCCTCCCAAAGTGGATTTCAAACCTTTTACGAGTTGTCTAGCAGGCTTGATGGTCTGTTGGCCGACCCTGCTGCGGGTCTGTCCCCCGCCCTTGGTAGCTTTTTTGGTGCGATGCAAGACGTGGCTAATAGTCCTTCATCTCTGCCTGAGAGACAGGTTCTGCTTGGCGAGGCACAGGTACTTGCAGATCGATTTCACTATCTGGATGACAACCTGCGCAATATGGGCGAGGAGTTGAATTTCAGGATAGAGGCGGCGGTCAGTGAAATTAACTCACTTGCCAGTAGTATTGCCGATCTTAACGAGCAGGTGGTGAGTGCAACCGCCAGGTCGGGAGGTCAGTCGCCCAATGACTTATTGGATGCTCGGGATCAGTTAGTCAACGAGCTCTCGCAAAAGATCGGAGTCACCACCGTCGCACAATCGGATGGCTCGATTAACGTCGTGGTCGGCAAGGGGCAGTCACTGGTGGTTGGGTTTACCGCCGAGCAGCTTCAGACGGCGGCCAACCCGTTAGACGGCACCCAGACTTATGTGGGCACTGCTAATCCGTCGGGTGGGGTTACCGATCTCAGTCGCTTTCTCAGTGGGGGTGAGCTTGGAGCGGCCCTCGATTTTCGAGAGCGTGTGCTAGATCCAGCGATGAATCAGCTGGGACTGGTGGCCGTAGGTATTGCATCGACGATGAATGAGCAACACTCACTAGGTCTAGATCTCAATAGTCAGCCAGGGGGCAATTTTTTCCTCGAGTTGAATGCGACATTTGCTACCAGCCCAAACAATACTGGCACGGCATCGCCAGCGATTGGCATCACCGATGTAGCCGGCCTCACGGGCGACGACTATAGCCTGCGTTTTGCTAGTGGGCAGTGGACGTTAACCAACCTCAGCACCAAGGTCGCTCAGACCAGCGCTGGCTCTTTCGTAGTTGACGGCTTGACTATTAGCGTTTCAGGTGCTGCCGCCGAAGGCGATTCATTTCTCGTTCAGCCAACACGGCAAGGTGCATCACAGTTTGATCTTGTGCTGCAGCAGCCAGAAGATTTCGCTGCTGCAGCGCCTTTGCGCTCTTCCGCTGCGCTGGCTAATGGAGGCTCCGCACAGATAGACGATTTGCTTGTTACAAGCACTGCGGGTCTGCCTTTAGCGACCTCGGTGACGTTAACGTACAGTCCCAATGCTTTGGGAGCCGGCGTTCCGGGCTTTAATGTTGCCGGTATTGCAGGCGGACCGCTGGCCTACGACCCAGCCACTCAGAGCCAGGGCGCAACATTCTCAATAGGCGGCTTTGACTTTTCGGTAAACGGTACCCCCGCACCAGGGGATGAGTTAAGTATTGGCAATAATATTGGGGGAAGCGGTGACAACCGCAATGTACTGGCACTGGCAGGTTTGCAGACAGCCCAACAATTAACCGGTGGCACGGCTAGTTATCAAGAGACCTATAGTCGCTTGGTGGCCGCCATCGCGGTTCAAACCAGGCAGGCAGAAACAGGGGCTGCAACCGAGGCTGTGCTGTTGGATCAGGCCGTAGGTGCAAGAGAAAGTGTCTCTGGTGTAAATTTAGATGAAGAAGCAGCCGATTTGATTCGATTTCAGCAGGCTTACCAAGCTGCGGCGCAAATGATATCAATAGCAGATCAGTTGTTTCAAACCCTGTTAAACGCAACGCGGCGATAGGGGGTCATAATGCGACTATCAAGCGCACAGATATTTCAGCAGGGTATTTCATCGATACTCGCGCAGCAAAGTAAACTTCAACAAACCGAACAGCAATTGGCCACAGGCCGCCGCATACTGACGCCCGCTGATGATCCTGTAGGGGCAGTTCAGGTTCTTTCTATCACCGAAGATATGAAGCTTATTGATCAGTATCAACGCAGCGGCAATATCGCAGAGGGACAGTTGGCGCAGGAAGAAACAGCGCTAGCAGATGTTGGTAATGTGCTCAACCGAGTACGCGAACTGGTCGTGCAAGCGAACAATGCTAGTCAAAGCCCTGAAAGTCGCCGAAGCATTGGTACGGAGGTTGCTGCCAAGCTTGATGAATTGCAGTCTTTGGCAAATACTCGCGACGCATCTGGAGAGTACATTTTTGCAGGCTTTCAATCTCGCACCGAACCTTTTTCACTGCAAAGTGGATCGTATTCTTACAACGGCGATAATGGTCAGCGCATGCTCCAATTGGCCAGAAGCACGCAAATAGCCGTGAGAGATTCGGGCTTTGATGTGTTTGTATCCGTTCCTTCAGGTAACGGTTCATTCGATATTCAGCCGGATGTGAGTAATGCGGGTACGGCGGTGATAGGGGCCACTTCAGCCAGTGGTGGTTATGTAAAAGATACCTATAATATTGTTTTTGATCAGCCAACCCCAGCCGATCCGGTGACGTATCAGGTGACCGGTTCAGCCTCTGGCGTTGTGGCCAGTGGTACCTATGTCTCAGGCGATAGCATCGATTTCGCCGGGGCAAGTATCAACCTTAATGGTGTGCCGGCAGATGGAGACAGCTTTCAAGTATTGTCATCGCCGCGCCAAGACATGTTTTCTACCTTGCAGGACGCCGTTAGTCACCTCAACAATGCTGCCTCAAGCCCGTCGGAGCTTGCCGCTTTCAATAATGGAATGAGCCGGGCACTCAATAATATAGACGGCGCACTGGGCCATGTTTTGGACCTGCGGGCCGATGTGGGCGTGAGATTGAATCACGTAGACCGCCAGCTGGATATCAACGACAGTTTCAATCTCCAGCTAGAGGCGACACTTTCGGAAATTCAGGATTTGGACTACGCCGAGGCGATTAGCCGCTTCAACCTGCAATTGACCACCCTAGAGGCTTCGCAGCAGGCGTACATCAAATTGCAGGGCTTGTCGTTGTTCAACTTTCTCTGAGCAAATTTTACAGTGAGCCTGCGGTGAAGACCGCAAGGTCAACATCTAGAGGCTTGCTCTATACAGGGCGCCTAAGCTCCACATAACATTTCCCCCAGCGACGCAGCTTATTTTTATCTGATCACGAACTCACTCTTATCCCCAGCAACCAATCCCCTGCGCACTAATATAAAGCCTGTCTAGCAAGCCTAATTCCTGCATTATCGGCCGGTTAAAGCCTTTGTTTATGGAATTAGTGGTTAAAAAGACATATTTATCTAAAGTTATCCGGACGCTGGCCGACAAGTAAGGTATCGGCAGTAACACAAATGGTCGGTAAGTTAAAACGAGTAGGCAAACGGCACAATCTGGCTAATCTTGGCCGACCGGTGAAACAAGGGAATAATCTTATGGCTCAAGTAATCAATACGAATATGGCTTCTCTAAATGCCCAGCGTAATCTCAGTAGTTCGCAGGGCGACTTCAATACTGCACTACAGCGGCTTTCAACCGGTCTGCG
>JBLHSI010000065.1:0-13603 GCA_047626655.1 Halioglobus sp. | reverse complement strand
AGCCCTGCTTGATCTTGATCATAGGACCTGCCTGAAAAATTCAAGTCGCGCATTATAGCGGAACCACATCCTAAAAAACTACCCCGCAGGGGGGAGTTTAAGAGGAGAGTACATTGATTTAGAAGACGTTTTGTTTGTTTATCCGCAACAATCAAATTTCCTTTGGATAAGCGGGGAATTCTATGCCGCCCATTTGCTCCAATAGGCGGTGCACCTGACAGCTATAGCCAAACTCATTGTCATACCACAGGTAGACAACTGCCTGAGTGCCATTGACGATAGTAGCCTGAGCATCGAACACGCAGGCGTGTCGCGAACCCACAAAATCACTGGAAACCACCTCGGGCGAACCGGAATAATCAATTTGCTTGCGCATGCTCGAACGCAACGCCATATTCCGCATATATTCGTTGAGTTCTTCCACTGTCGTGGCGCGCTTCAAAGTAAGATTGAGTATCGCCATGGATACATTCGGGGTGGGCACCCGTATAGCATTGCCAGTGAGCTTACCCACAAATTGAGGTAGCACCTTACCCACGGCTACGGCAGCACCGGTCTCGGTAATCACCATATTAAGCGGCGCACTGCGTCCACGCCGATTAGCTTTATGGTAATTATCGGTCAAATTTTGATCGTTGGTGTAGGCATGCACGGTTTCTACATGCCCTGTGCTGATGCCATACTCGTCATCGAGTGCCTTTAAAGGCGGGGCAATGGCGTTGGTTGTACATGACGCGGCAGAAATAATTCGATCTTCGGGGGTAATGATGTCGTTATTAATACCCGCTACTACGTTCTTAAGGTTGCCCTTGCCTGGTGCCGTCAGCAGTACTTTGCTCACGCCCTTGCACTGTAAATGCTGAGACAGTCCTTCTTCGTCGCGCCACACACCGGTATTATCAACGATGATAGCGTTGTTGATGCCGTATTCGGTGTAGTCGATCTCGCTCGGCGAATTAGAATAAATCACCTTAATTTCATTGCCATTGGCAACGATAGATTGATTCTCTTCATCCACGCGTATAGTGCCCTGAAAAGCACCGTGGACCGAGTCTCTTCGCAACAAGCTCGCGCGCTTGACCAAATCATTAGGTGCACTGCCCTTGCGCGCAACGATCGCCCTGAGTCGCAAGCAATCGCCGCCGTCTGTTTTGTCTATCAAAATACGGGCCATGAGCCGGCCAATTCGACCGAAACCGTATAACACCACGTCTACTGGCTCGCCAACTGATCGACCGCTGGACCCTACCAGGTCGGCAACTTCCTGCGCCACGTACTCTTCAACGCTGAGGCCATTGCCTGCGCCGTTATCATAATAATTGACCGCCATACGACCAATGTCGATATGCGCAGGCGCCAGGTCCAGAGCCGAAATCGCAGTCAAAAACGGTGCGGTCTCATACTCAGACAGTTCGTTTTCTTCAACCTGACGAACAGAGCGGTGATCTTTCATGATCTCAAGCACTGATCGGTTAACCAGAGACTGGCCGTAGATGTAGCATTTGACATTTCTCTCGCGAGATAATGTTCCAACTTGCGGTATCATACCTTCGGCGAGTGCTTCTCGCTCTTTCCAATCGCTAAAGTAGTCGCTCGGGCGTTCTCGTTTACGATCATTCACTGTGTGTATACCTGTTTCAGTCTGAGCAGATTCCGGAGGCCGTTATTATCGTCTTATGGCCAGATTAGCGCAAGCCGGTGCGTCAAAATGCCACTTAGTCAAAGGACACTGGAGTCTGAAGGGACCTTGGCTTTACAATGCCCTGTCATGCACCACCCGCTCCCCCAAACCGGACCCATACCGCTTACTATGTTTCAGCAACTTGTCGCACAATCACCCTGGCCTACCAAGGCAGCCACTCGAACTGCCGTTGGGCCATTTTACGGCAGTGCCGAATCGCGCTGCATAGCCGAACTGGCCGGCAACGAACGCCTGCTGTTAGTCGTCACATCCGACACTAGTGGCGCGCTAGCGCTGGAGCGAGAATTGGCGTTTTATACGGCGCCAGAGGTCGAGGTACTCACCTTTCCCGACTGGGAGACGCTGCCTTATGACAACTTCTCTCCACATCAGGACATTATTTCAGAGCGCTTGAGTACTCTGCACAAGCTGCCACAAATGAGCAGCGGCATTTTGATCGTACCTATATCGACATTAATGCACCGCTTGCCTCCCACCGAGTATGTCGCGGGTTCCAGTCTAGTGCTGGCCCCCGGGGACACCATGGATTTACACAGCTTCCGCCAAAATCTTGAGCGCAATGGGTATCTCAACGTTGAAACGGTGTTCGATCGTGGAGAATACGCATTGCGCGGTTCATTACTCGATTTGTTTCCGATGGGCTCAAATATGCCCTATCGCATCGACTTATTAGACGATGAAGTGGATAGCTTGCGAACCTTCGATCCAGAAACACAGCGCACAGAAGCAATTGTTGACCAAATAAACCTTCTACCGGCGCGCGAGTTCCCATTAGACGCCGCCGCGATAAAGCGTTTTTTGCTCAACTGGCACGACAGCTTTAATGTTGATCACGAAGCCTGCTCCACCTACAACGAAGTCAGTGCTGGCAGAGCACCCGGTGGTACCGAATACTATTTGCCGTTATTTTTTGATCGCTGCGACTCGCTATTCGACTTCTTACCTGACAGCGCCGCAATTATTACCGTGGGCGACCACCACAGCGCAGCCCAGAGTTTTTGGAAAGAAGCCGGTATTCGATTTGAAGAATACGGTATCGATTCGAGAAGACCATTACTGCCACCAAAGCGGTGCTTCCTGCCAGTAGAAGAGCTGTATAAAGGGCTGGGAGAACATTCAGTACTCGAGCTACGCCACAATGCAGACGCGCCTGTTCATTTTAAAACGCTGAGCGAGCCCCCGCCTCAGCTCGCTGGAAAGGTGGATGGCCAGTCACCGGCCCAGAGCTTTGCCAATTTTTTGGCCGAGCATGAGGGGCCGATACTGTTATGTGCAGAATCTCCAGGTCGAAAAGAGGTGCTACTGGAGTCTCTGAATGCACTGGACCTTTACCCGGAAACCGTTAGTAACTGGCTGGCCTTTGCCGATTCGGGTTTAGATTTTGCCATTACTGTAGCGCCATTAGACCGCGGCACTTACTTCGGCGCCAGCATGCCCACAATGGTGTGTGAGTCACAGCTGTTCGGTAACAGAGTCGCCCAACGTCGCAGACGTAAAAGTACCGAGCAGAACACAACCGAAAACGCCTTCAAGAGTATTAACGAATTGCGACCCGGCGTGCCGGTTGTTCACCTTGAGCACGGCGTGGGTCGGTATATAGGCCTGCAAACATTAGCTATTGATGACCAGCAGACGGAGTTCCTCACCCTTGAATATGCACAAGAATCAAAACTGTATGTACCGGTAGCGTCTCTTCATCTGATTTCACGCTATGCCGGGAGCGACCCCGAATCTGCGCCCATGCATCGTCTGGGATCGGATCAGTGGGAAAAAGCACGCCGCAAAGCCAGCGAAAAAGCGCGCGATGTTGCTGCACAATTGTTAGAAGTGTACGCCAGAAGGGAAGCCCGCCAAGGGTTCTCCTTTGCCCTGGACGCTCTCAGCTACGATCAATTTTCGGCGACATTCCCCTTCGAAGAAACGCCCGATCAAGAAGAGGCGATACGCGCGGTCAAATCTGACATGTGCAACCCGGGAGTGATGGACCGTTTAATCTGTGGCGACGTGGGTTTTGGCAAGACCGAAGTGGCTATGAGGGCGGCATTTATTGCCACTCAAAACGAGAAACAAGTCGCTGTATTAGTGCCTACCACGCTGCTCGCACAGCAGCACTACTCTTCTTTTCTGGATCGCTTTGCCGATTGGCCTGTGCGAGTAGAAGTCGTATCCCGATTCAAGTCGGCGAAACAGTTAAAAGACATCACCAAGAGAGTCGCCAATGGTGAAATCGATATTCTGGTGGGGACACACAAACTGCTGCAAAACGACTTTAAGTTTCACGACCTTGGCCTCCTGGTCATCGACGAGGAACACCGTTTCGGCGTGAAGCAAAAAGAAGCTATTAAAGCTATTAGGGCGCAGGTAGATATATTAACGCTCACCGCCACACCTATCCCGAGAACGTTAAACATGGCGCTGGGCGGTATGCGCGACCTTTCGATTATTGCCACGCCGCCAGCCAAAAGACTGTCGATAAAGACCTTTGTACGCGAGCACAATTTAGCGTTAATTAAAGAGGCCATTTTACGCGAGACATTGCGCGGCGGCCAGGTTTACTACCTACACAACGAAGTGAAGAGTATTGAAGAGTCTGCGCGAAAACTGCGTGAACTACTGCCAGACCTCAGTGTCGGTGTAGCTCATGGTCAGATGCAAGAAGCGCAACTGGAACGTGTGATGTCGGATTTTTTCCACCAGAAACATCATATTCTAATGTGTACGACCATCATTGAAACAGGTATTGATATCCCCAATGCCAACACCATTATTATGGAGCGAGCCGATAAATTTGGCTTAGCTCAACTGCATCAATTACGCGGCCGGGTTGGCCGATCTCACCACCAGGCCTACGCCTATTTATTTCGCCCTCCCATCTCCTCTATCACCACCGATGCCGAAAAAAGGCTTGACGCAATCGAGGCCGCTAGCGATCTCGGTGCCGGTTACTTACTAGCGACCCACGATTTGGAAATTCGCGGCGCCGGAGAGTTACTTGGCGAAGAACAAAGCGGACAGATACACAGTGTCGGTTTCTCACTGTATATGGAGTTATTGCAAAGTGCAGTGGCAGCATTGCGTCGTGGAGAAATTCCAGACATTGATGCCCCTCTAGACCAGGGTACCGAAGTAAACCTTCATATCCCGGCGCTTATCCCAGATGATTATCTGCCAGACGTCAATACACGCCTCATACTGTATAAGCGCATAGCGGCTGGAAATAGTGCCTACGAACTACGCGAAATTAAGGTCGAGATGATTGACCGCTTTGGCTTGCTGAGACCGCAAATAGTCAATCTGTTCACCTTGGCGGAATTTCGCATTCGAGCACAGGCGATCGGAATAGCCGGGATCGATGCAGGCGTCAGTGGCGGCTTCATAGAGTTCAAGGAGACCACTCAGGTGAACCCCATCACCCTCGTGAATCTGGTTCAATCAAAGCCCAGGTCGTATAAACTGGCGGGGGCAACGCGTATGCGGTTCGAGTACGATTTGGCTGACGCGGCAGAGCGCGAAGAATTTATAGACCAACTACTGCAGACCTTTGAATCTCAAGCAACCCAGAGTCCAAAATTATGATCACTACGCTCACCCGTCTGCTCTGTGCGCTACTGCTTGCTCCCTTTAGCGGGGTGACCCTGTCTCAACCAGCACAGGAGGAGCGCTGGTATAAGGTGGAACTCCTGATTTTTTCCCGAGCGCAACATGCTGACCAGGAAACAGAAACATGGGACCCAACACCAACACTTGAGTACCCCTCGAACTACCAGTTCCTGGTCGACCCGGACAAACTGATAATCGCTGAAGTCGAGATTGATCCAAACCAGGTAAACCCGGAACCCAATCAACCCATTGAAGTCATTGAGGAGACCGATACGCCTGCGCGACCGACCCCGTTTACCCTGTTAGCGGAGTCGGAAATGATGTTCCAAAGTAAGGCCCGGAAAATGGAGCGCTCAGGACAGTACAAAATTTTGTTTCATGAAAACTGGTTACACCCGATGGCCGACAAGGCCACTGCCACAGATATAGTGCTCGATTATTCAGGCGACAATGCGCAGTGGCCAGAGTTACAGGGCAGCATTAAGTTTTACATCTCACGCTACTTACACGTTGAGACAAATCTTTGGCTCAATACCGATGGCCATTATTTGCCCCAAGGCTGGCAAATGCCTACCCCACCTCTGGGGCCTGTGTCACACGTAATCTATGATCTCGACCTGATGCCAAACTTGGATGAGATTGATGTAGCAATAGACCTTGAAGAGACAGAGAAACTCCCATTCACGTACGGCGAAGAGCTAGAGACTCCCGAACTGGCTGCGGCGGAGCCACCTCCAGTGTACCCGTGGCGACACGCGCTGTTGCTAGAACAAAACCGGCGAATGCGCAGTACCGAGGTTCACTATATCGACCACCCCGCTCTGGGTGTGGTTATCTTGATTACACCGGTTGAGGAGGAAGAACTTATACTGCGAGCAGAGCAGGAGGCCGCCCAGGCATTACTTTAAAATGGTTCGCTGAGAAACTGACCCAGCAGCGTATCTACAACGACAGTATGCGCAGTGAGGGCATTGCGGATATCACTCATAGACAGTGGCTGAGCGCCCTTTCCAGCAGCGCAGTTCACCACCATACACACACAGGCATAGGCTATCCCTAACTCCCGCGCCACCGCCGCCTCCGGCATACCGGTCATACCCACAACATCACAGCCATCACGTTCCAGGCGCCGTATCTCGGCCGCCGTTTCAAGGCGAGGCCCCTGGGTTACGCCATGCACCGCCGATCCACACAGCGCAATATTGACCGCGTTTGCCGCTCGCTGTAACGATTTTCGCAAGCCATCGTCATACGGCTGTGTAAAGTCTATGTGCTGCAGTCCTGCCCCATCGGTACCGGCTATCGTATGCTCTCTTCCCCAGGTGTAGTCAATCAATTGATCTGGCAACACCAGCGCACCTGTCTGCATTTTGGGATGAATACCGCCCACCGCGTTAAACCCTATAATATGGCTTACACCCAGCGAATGTAACGCCCATAGGTTGGCGCGATAGTTGATGTCATGCGGGGCAATTTGCTGAGGTGCGCCGTGACGGTGCAGGTAAAAAATATCCTCGCCATGCAGTCGCGCCTCTTCTATCTCTCTAGAGGTGGAGCCATAGGGAGTATCAATTTGATGCGTGCGCACATGCTCAATACCCTCCAAATGTGCCAATCCTGTACCCCCTATTATCCCTAATACTTTCACGATTGAGGTTCGGGCTCTGCCATCGGCTTTGAGATATGCAGCGTAGTAGTGGGAAAAGCAACGTCTGCGCCGTTGTCATGTACTATCGCCAGTATCTTGATTAAGACGTCCTGCTTAACGTGGTGAAACTTGACCCAATTAGTCGTTTTGGTAAATGTGTAGATGAAAAAGTCGAGGGAGGATGGGCCGAACGATACAAAGTTAACGATCAGGGTGCGTGAGCGATCAATTTCCTCATGATTTTCCAGCATGGACCTCACCTGAGCCACGATCGTATCCAGGCTATGTGAATCCTCATATCGCACACCAATCGTCTCGTAGATACGCCGGTTGAGCATACGCGATGGATTTTCAACCGAGACCTGACTGAATACCGCGTTGGGCACATATAGCGGCCGCTGATCAAATGTTCTTATACGCGTGAGGCGCCAACCGATATCTTCCACAGTCCCTTCAATTTCCTGGTCGGGAGAGCGAATCCAATCCCCTATTGTGAAAGGCTTGTCTAAATAAATACTCAAACCACCAAAGAAATTGGCCAGCAGATCTTTGGCAGCAAAACCCACGGCGATACCGCCGATACCACCAAAAGCCAGCAAACCCGAGATCGACACACCCAGCGCCTGCAGCACCATTAACGCGGTGACTACGTACAAAGTAATACGAAGTAATTTAGCCGTAGCATGTATCGAGGCTTTGTCGAGCGAAGAAGTAGCGCCTCTATCCTCGGTGAGCAACTCATTTTCGGTGCCGCGAATCAGGCGCTGGAGAAACCAGGCCAGCATTAGCACCAACATCGTGCCATAGGCTGGATGAATTTTATCCTGAATGTACTGCAGTCCTGTCGACACGCCCAAGGCAAAATAGATGATAACAATCCACAGAAGCACGCGGACCGGTCTCTCGATAGCCTGTACCACCACATCATCCCAACGCTGTGCCGACTCGTCAGCTAGCCGAGTCATTCGCGCCACGACGAACGCCAACGTGTAATGCGCGCATATTCCCAGCAACAGTAGTAATGACAGCATAAATAACGGGGCGTCGACCTGGATATAATCGCCCACTAGATTGTTTAACATTTCCAATATTTTCACGACCAACTCCCACCCTGCACGCGATCATCAATATCGCGAGGCTTAGACGAATTATTCATTTGACTAGCCAAAGTATCTATATGAAAGGCTATATAAAGGCCTGAGCGGTCTGAAGTCAACTCTTGAAAAGCAATGCAACTGTTTGATCTTAAGCGGATTATTTTTAACCTCATTTAAAAGTAATTTTGGCGATCATTTTAATAACCATTTCACATAATGGACAGAGAAAGCCTACATGATATGTTGGTGCTACTAGGCACAAAGGAGGCGATTTAAGATGAAAACTCTCAGTCCAACGGTAGGTAAATGGTACGCCGATGTACAAACGGGCGCGCTATTTGAAGTGGTCGCTCGGGACGACACGGCGCTCACCATAGAAACCCAATACCTCGATGGTGAAATTACCGAGTACGATTTGGACACATGGTGTGAACTGCTACTGGAAGCGGCGGAACCGCCCGAAGACTGGCGCACACCCTTTGAGCTGGTCGACGAGGACAGACTTGATCCCGACCTTCCTATGCATCCCGAAGACTGGCGCAATCCGCTGCATTTCATAGAACCCGAGATTGTTCACTGCCTGGAGGAATTCTAAACCAGAAACAGGCTTTGCAATTTATCTTATGCTGTATATAATCCCTGTACTGTACAAAAAAACAGGTCTATGCAACATGGAAAAACTTACAGCCCGACAACAACAAGTACTCGATGTCGTTCGTCAATATATTGAAGACACGGGCTATCCGCCTACGAGGGCAAATATTGCACAGCAGCTGGGTTTCAAATCTGCCAATGCCGCCGAAGAACACTTAAAAGCCTTAGCGCGCAAAGGTGCTATTGAAATGATCGCCGGCGCCTCCCGAGGTATTAGACTGCCAGAGTCACTAGGTATCCCGATAATCGGTCGCGTTGCCGCAGGTAGTCCCGTATTGGCGCTGGAGCATGTAGAAGATTACTGCACCCTCCCCAATAGCTTTTTTTCGCCACGAGCCGACTTTTTCCTGCGCGTGCAGGGAGACAGCATGATAGAGATAGGAATCTTCGATGATGACCTATTGGCGGTCCATAGCACGACGCTTGCCAACGATGGAGATGTCATCGTCGCCCGCATTGACAATGAGGTGACAGTAAAGCGCTTGCGCAAGACTAAACAAAAACACCTGATAGAGCTGTTACCTGAAAATAAAGACTACCAGGCTATTAAAGTCGACTTGAGAGAACAAGAATTCGCCATTGAAGGGCTAAGTGTGGGTGTACTGAGAAAAGGCCTTTAGCGGCTAGAGCGTGTCCCCTGCTCAATGCACAATGTGAGTGGTGCCTTCCCGTTCAGATTCAATGTCAATCTCACCCTGCTCCGCCATTGCCGCGGCAGCCTGAATCCCCGACTGAATCATGACTTTGGCAATTTCAAGGCCATTGTCCATGATGTACAAGCGCGACTCCTCGGAGAATTTGATCCGTAATAACGGTTCTGCGTCATCGTCAACGCGTTGCAAAACAACTTCACCGTCGTCTAACTCTACTATTTCCAAAAAGGATGCGGGCACGTGGATACTCTCTATTGTGAACTCACAGCGCTATTCTATCAGCAGGATTTAAGCGAGGCTAGCGCCTCAGTACTCATCCAGAGAATCTGTCATACGATCAAACAGGATGTGCAGTTTGTCGTGGGCCAGTTGTGCCTCATTGGGATCGAAGCGGTTGTCAACCGAGGCCACTGCGAGGCTTTGCAATACAGGAGCCTTAACAGCCGCGCTATCCGATGATAGTCGGTTAGAACCGGCCGACTGTAATATCCACTCAAGCCAGGGCTCCCGCTCTAATTGGGCAAACTCCAAAATCTCAGGAGCGGTTCTCAGCCCCTCGTCTACCGGAGGTAACTCGCTGCATCTACGAGGGAGCTTTTTCGGGATCGCAGCTGGCTGCGCGACTTCCAGTAAAAACCAGCCATAGGCTGCTGCCAAGTGACTGCATACAGCCTCACCAAATGCCCCTTCCAACACACTGCTTGCAACTTGCTCCTGCTGTAAAGCCAACCGCCAAGTATCAATCAAAATATTAGCGTGATAGAGCTTTTGGTTAGCTCTGGCTCGGGCGTTACTCATATTTTCTTGCGTTTACTGGCCACTTTTTTCTTAGGCTTTTCTTCAACCCACTTACCGCCTGAATAGTAGGCCTTCCAACCTGTGGCTTTGCCGTCTTTTTCAGTCATTACATACTGTTCTTTGGTCTTACGACTATAGCGTATCTGGGCCCTGTTTTTGGCGCCATCCGTAACCGGAGCAGTAAACAAAAAGGCATATTTAGGATCAATTTCTTTTTGGTGTGGCAAAATCTCATCAACCAGGGGTGCTCGCGTTTCTCGATTGCGAGGAAATTGGCTAGCGGCCAAAAACAGCCCTGCGGCGCCATCGCGCAAGATGTAATGGTCCTCAACTTTTACACACTCCAGTTCGGGCATGGGAACCGGATCCATTTTAGGGGGTGCAGCTTCGCCACTACGCAGTAATTTGCGGGTGTTTTTACAGGTCTCGGAGGTACAGCCAAAATACTTGCCGAAGCGACCATTTTTAAGTTGCATCTCGGCATCGCATTTGTCGCAATCTAGGGTCGGGCCCTCGTAGCCTTTAATAATAAACTTGCCGCGCTCAACTTCAAAGCCAGAGCAATCGGGGTTATTTCCGCAGACATGCAGTTTTCGTTCTTCATCGATCAGATAACTGTCCATTGCTGTGCCGCAAATATTGCAGCGGTGCTTATCACGCAGCAAACGTGATTCGGCTTCATCATCGGCATCTTCGTGAATCGCTTCATCACCTGAAGTGAGATTAATCGTGGTTTTGCAGCGCTCTTTAGGAGGCAGAGCATAGCCCGAACATCCTAAAAACACCCCTGTACTGGCAGTTCTAACTTGCATGGGTCTACCGCAGGTTCCACACGAAATATCGGTGAGTGTGGGATCATTTGGCTGCATACCGCCAGGCAACGGCTCCTCAGCGCTTTCGAGCAGTTTGCTGAAATCACCGTAGAAGTCATCCAGTAAATCGCGCCAGTTCAGTTTCCCTTCAGCCACTTCATCCAGTCGCTCTTCCATGGAAGCGGTGAAACCATAATCTAGCAACTCACTAAAGCAACCTTGCAGTCGTTGCGTAACAATGTCGCCCATTTTCTCTGAATAAAATCGCTTGTTCTCTAGCTTTACATAGCCTCGATCTTGAATGGTAGAAATAATCGACGCGTAGGTAGACGGACGACCAATACCACGTTTTTCCATCTCCTTAACCAAGCTAGCTTCGCCGAAGCGCGCCGTAGGTTTGGTAAAATGCTGTGCTGGATCTAGCTGCTTAAGGTCTAAAACATCGCCTTCGCGAATATCAGGCAAGACGCTATCGTCGCCTTTGCGTCCACCTGGACTCAACACCGCAGTATAGCCATCAAAGCGAATAATGCGGCCCTTAGCTGCTAAGTCATAGTCGCCCGCTGAAACCGTCACTGCCGTGGAGGTATATTCCGCAGGCGTCATTTGGCAGGCCACAAACTGCCGCCAGATAAGTTCGTAGAGCCGCTCGGCGTCACGTTCCATCTTATTGAGCGAGCCTTGCAGCACAGTGACATCAGAGGGACGTATGGCCTCGTGTGCCTCTTGTGCGCCTTCTTTGGATGAATAACGAATAGGCGCTTCGGGTAGATAGCGAGGCGAGAAATTAGCGGCAATATAATCTCGGCAGGCCCCCACAGCATCGGCGCTAAGATTGGTAGAGTCGGTTCGCATATAAGTGATGTAGCCCGCTTCATAGAGGCGCTGTGCCATCATCATCGTTTTCTTTACGCTGAAACCCAACCGCGTACTCGCCGCCTGTTGCAGGGTTGAGGTGATAAAAGGAGCTGAAGGCTTTGAGCTAGTCGCCTTATCTTGCCGCTTGCTTACCGCATAGGAATGTTTTTCCAGCTCAGCCACGGCAATCGAGGTAGTCTCGCCATTATCGGGACGGAAATTCTCCCCTTTGTGCTTGCGTACCTGAAAGCGAATTTCTTCGCCCGTCTTCGCGCCCAAGCTGGCATGAATCTCCCAAAACTCTTCCGGATCGAAGGCTCGAATTTCGGCCTCTCGCTCAACAATCAAACGCACGGCCACTGACTGGACGCGGCCTGCAGATAACCCTCGGGCCACCTTAGCCCACAACAACGGGGATACCATGTATCCCACTACCCGATCTAAAAATCGTCGCGCTTGCTGCGCATTAACGCGGTTTTGATCCAGCTCTGTGGGCCGTTCAAAGGCCTCGGTGATCGCCTTTTTGGTGATTTCGTTAAAGACCACTCGTTGATATCGATCGGGGTCTCCACCAATAGCTTCCTTCAGGTGCCAGGCTATGGCCTCTCCCTCACGATCCAAGTCGGTCGCGAGGTAAATGGCGTCGCTTTTGGCTGCAATTTTGACCAGTTCGTCTACCACTTTTTCTTTGCCGGGCAAAATCTGGTAGCTGGCATCCCAGCTATTCTCTGGGTCTATGCCCATTCTGCGAATCAATTGTTCGCGAGACTTCTTCTTTTTATAGGCGGCCTTCTTGCCGGGGGCCATTTTGCGGGTCTTGGCAGCCTGTGCAGCGCGTTTCTTAGGGTCGACGGCGGCTTTGCTACTGCCCGCTGTAGGTAAATCCCGTATGTGGCCAACACTTGATTTTACGATGAAGTCCGGCCCCAAATATTTGTTTATTGTTTTGGCTTTGGCTGGCGACTCGACAATAACTAATGATTTACCCATGAATTCCTTTATTAGTCTTAGATGAACTGCAATATCCGCGTCAAAGGGTGGCATATATAAAACCCAAATCGGCTCGGGTCAAGCAAAAATTCAAAAAGTCAGCTTGTAAGTTCTTTCACAAGCCCTTTCAGAACGTCACTTATCTCATCAATTTCCGCCTGTTCACCGCCCTCCTGCCAGTATATTCCGCAGCTATAGCTATCGATACCAACCGCAAACACATCATCGGGCAACGCCGCCAGCTGCGCCGGGCTAGCGGCTCGTCCCGCGCTGGGCCGCCACTCCTGTTCGCGGCGCACCCAGACTTGATCGGGCGGCTCTTTGCGTCGGTTGATGGGGAGTCTCAAACCATAGTAAAGAGTGGACCCTGGCCTATAACGCTCAGCAGCCGAGGGAACGGACAGGGGCGGCGAGCGGAACTCAACAAACAACCCCTGCAAAGCAGCATACTCGCGAAGTCCGGCTATTCGGCGCTGATACTTGGTCGGCACAAAATGTGCCAGCGGCGCTAAGGCCAGAGCTACTATAAAGGTAATCACTAAAAACGCAGTCATGTCGGTTTATTCATTGCTCCAAGTCAATATTGTCTGAGTAAATCATCAAGTCGACCTCAAAGTATTGCATGCATTACGGTGATATATGCTATACATACTCTATCCGTGCCTAACCAGCGAAGAGTGATTTTATGTCCAACTACACGAAAATACTGGTCGCCATAGACCTCAGTGATGATTCAACAGCCATCATTCAACGAGGCCTTGCGATCGCCACTAATAATCATGCAGAACTCA
>JBLHSI010000064.1:0-13656 GCA_047626655.1 Halioglobus sp. | reverse complement strand
GTGCCGTCGTCTTCCTCCCAATTTTTCATAAAAAGACCTTCCACTTGGAAGCCTTGATCTCGCAGCAATAGGGCCGCGACGGAGGAGTCGACACCGCCGGACATACCAACGATTACTTTTTGGGTAGAATTGACTTTCATGAGCGCAATTGTACACGCAATTCCCGGCTCTCACCCGGTTGAAGATCGTCCAACTGCCAATCGCCTACAGCCATACGAATCAATCGCAGGGTGGGAAAACCCACGGCTGCAGTCATGCGCCGTATTTGGCGGTTACGGCCCTCTTGAATAGATAATTCGAGCCAGCTATCAGTCACTGTTTTGCGTTCACGGACTGGCGGTACTCGAGGCCACAACGCGCTGGGTAGCTGAACCGGCTTGCATCGCGCGGGCCGGGTGGGCCCATCTTTCAGCATGACCCCTTTACCTAGTTGAGCGATCGCTGGCGCGTCTACGGTACCTTCCACTTGCACGAGGTAGGTCTTCCATAGTTTGTGTTTCGGGTTTGCAATACGCTGTTGCAGTTGACCATTGTCTGTTAGAACCATTAATCCCTCGGAATCATAATCGAGTCGTCCTGCAGGTCTAAACCCGGGAGCGCTGAGGTGGTTGGCCAGTGTGTCACGACCCTCGGAATCGGTAAATTGACTGAGGACATGAAAGGGCTTGTTGAATAGTATTAGCTTAGTCATTGCAATCGTTTTTGGGAGTCTGGGAGTTTAAATTAGCAGCTACAGCAAGGCAGGTGCCCATAGAAATCATGCTACACTTGCCAGCGATTTTACCACGATTCACACTCTAGAAATCCACTACAAATATTGGAGAAAGCTATGGGATACAAACATATTCAGGTGCCGGTCGAGGGCGAAAAAATCATCGTCAACGCCGATAACAGCCTGACCGTCCCCAACAACCCCATTATTCCCTTTATCGAAGGCGACGGCATCGGGGTCGATATTAGCCCAGTTATGATGTCTGTGGTTGATGCAGCTATCGAAAAAGCTTACGGCGATAGCAAAAAAATCTCTTGGATGGAAATTTACACCGGCGAAAAGTCAGCGGAGCTTTATGATGGCGACTGGTTCCCCGAGGAAACTCTCGATGCCATTAAGGAATACTCGGTTGCTATTAAGGGGCCGCTCACAACGCCAGTAGGCGGTGGTTTTCGCTCCCTCAATGTGGCGCTGAGGCAAGAGCTGGATTTGTATACTTGTCTTCGTCCGGTACGTTGGTTTGAAGGCGTCCCATCCCCAGTTAAAGACCCCGGAGCCTGCAATATGGTTATTTTTCGAGAGAATTCGGAAGATATTTATGCGGGAATTGAGTACGAAGCTGGTACGGCGGAAGCTCAAAAGATGGTCGACTTTCTTATCAATGAAATGGGCGTCACCAAAATACGTTTTCCTCAAAACGTAGGTATTGGTATAAAGCCTGTCTCTGAAGAGGGCACCAAACGACTCACGAGAAAAGCCATTCAATACGCCATAGATCAAGATCTGCCCTCGGTGACGATTGTTCACAAGGGTAATATTATGAAGTTTACGGAGGGTGGTTTCCGTGACTGGAGCTATGAGTTGGCGCAACAAGAATTTGGCGGCGAATTGATAGACGGTGGGCCCTGGGTTTCGATTAAGAACCCCAATAACGGCAAGGAGATTATCATCAAAGACGTCATCGCCGACGCCATGTTGCAGCAGATTTTGACAAGGCCGAAAGAGTACAGCGTCGTTGCTACGCTCAACTTGAACGGTGACTATCTGTCGGATGCGCTAGCGGCCCAGGTAGGTGGTATTGGTATTGCTCCGGGTGCCAATCTGAATGATACCCTTGCGCTATTTGAGGCAACTCATGGAACGGCCCCAAAATATGCCGGTCAAGATAAAGTTAATCCTGGGTCGCTGATTCTGTCAGCAGAGATGATGCTCAGGCATATGGGCTGGAATGAGGCGGCAGATCTGATTATTACCGGTATTAACGGCGCGATAGCAAAACGCACGGTAACTTATGATTTTGAACGTCAAATGGAAGGGGCAACATTATTAAGTTGCTCAGAATTTGGCGAGGCGATTGTAGCAAGCATGTAGCTTGCCAGTCGTTTCAGGGCAAGGTCGGCAGTGATGTCGGCCTTTTTTTATGGCTGGGCATCACTGTCAAGCCTTGAAATACCTTATAATGATTCCATATAGTATTCACACACAGATACAATCTTGATTATGAATTTGAATGCACAAAGACAAAATTGGCAAATGTCGGCCGACGAACAGGATTCCGACGGTGGTTTGGCTCTGCAGGATGCCAAGCCGGAACTTAAACCGCCGCCGCTGTTCAAAGTAGTATTGCTGAACGACGACTATACTCCTATGGAGTTTGTAGTTGAAATATTGGAACTGTTTTTTCGAATGAACAGGGAGCAAGCGACCCATGTGATGCTCAATGTCCACACCAAGGGCAAGGGAGTGTGCGGTATTTACACCCGCGATATTGCCGAGACAAAATCGGCGCAAGTCAATCAGTACGCCAGAGAACAGCAACATCCACTATTGTGCGAAGTAGAAGCATCCGAGGCCTAGAGGCGAAAACATGCTAAGTAAAGATCTGGAACAAACGCTTAATGACGCTTTCCGTGGCGCGCGTTCTAAGCGCCATGAGTTCATGACGGTTGAGCATTTATTACTTGCTCTGCTGGATAATAATGACGCCATTCGAGTGTTAAATGCCTGCGGTGCTGATATCGGAGCACTGCGTGGTGATCTCGTCGAATTTGTTGATGCGACCACTCCGCTAATCCCGGAAGACGAGGAAGATCGTGAGACTCAGCCAACATTGGGGTTTCAACGAGTGTTGCAGCGGGCGGTATTTCACGTTCAGTCTTCTGGTAAACACGAAGTTAACGGCGCCAATGTGCTGGTAGCTATTTTTAGTGAGCAGGAAAGTCAGGCCGTTTACTTCTTGAAAACGCAATCTGTTGCTCGTCTCGATGTGGTTAACTATTTGACTCATGGTATATCTAAAGTCGGCGATGATGGTGAGCCTTCACAAGGTGGATCACTTGACATAGATGCCGTTCCCACAGGAGAGGCCGAAGCTAATCCGCTAGACAGTTACTCCACTAATTTGAATGAAGAGGCGCTGGCCGGCAATATAGATCCGCTCATTGGGCGCATCCCTGAAGTTGAGCGCGTTGCTCAGATACTGGCACGTCGGCGCAAGAACAATCCCTTGCTTGTGGGAGAATCAGGCGTTGGGAAAACGGCAATTATCGAAGGCTTAGCTAAGCTCATCGTTGACGGGGAGGTGCCGGATACACTCAAAAACAGCGTTGTGTATTCCCTTGATTTAGGTGCCTTGCTCGCGGGTACTAAATATCGTGGCGATTTCGAGAAGCGTTTCAAAGGCCTGTTGGCCGAACTGAAGAAGCGTGATGATGCCATTTTGTTCATCGATGAGGTTCATACAATCATTGGTGCCGGTGCAGCCTCCGGTGGTGTCATGGATGCTAGCAACATGCTTAAACCACTGCTCACTTCGGGTAAGTTGCGCTGCATCGGGTCAACGACATTCCAGGAATATCGCGGTATCTTTGATAAAGACAAAGCGCTGAGCAGGCGGTTTCAGAAAGTTGATGTACTGGAACCGTCACCGGATGACGCCTACAAAATTCTCAAAGGCTTGAAGTCTCGATTTGAGGAGCATCATGGTCTGCGTTACACCGACAAAGCGTTGCGCGTGGCGACAGATCTCTCGGCGAAATACATCACCGATAGATTTTTGCCCGATAAGGCGATTGATGTGATTGATGAGGCAGGTGCCTATCAGCAGCTACAAAGTCCTGCGAAGCGTAAAAAGCAAATCGGTGTTTCGGACATCGAAGCCGTTATTGCCAAAATCGCTCGTATACCGCCAAAATCGGTTAGCTCCAACGACAAAGATACGTTGGCTAAGTTAGAGAGCAATTTAAAAATGGTTGTGTTTGGTCAAGACGCGGCCATAGGCAGTCTGGCAACGTCGATTAAACTCGCGCGGGCTGGCCTGCGCAGTGGCGACAAGCCTATTGGCTCGTTCTTGCTGGCGGGTCCCACCGGCGTGGGAAAAACCGAATTATCCCGACAGCTGGCCAAAATTCTTGGTGTAGAATTGGTCCGATTTGATATGTCTGAGTATATGGAGCGGCATACGGTCTCTCGATTAATTGGCGCACCCCCTGGATACGTGGGCTTTGATCAAGGTGGTCTACTAACCGACGCGGTGACCAAGCAGCCTCACTGTATCGTGTTGTTGGATGAGATTGAGAAGGCGCATCCCGATGTATTCAATCTGCTATTGCAGGTAATGGATCACGGTACGCTCACCGACAACAATGGCCGCAAAGCAGATTTTCGAAATGTGATCCTGGTGATGACGACCAATGCTGGAGCAGAAAGTATTAGCCGCAGAACTATTGGCTTTACTGCGCAAGACCATAGCACTGACGGTCTTGAGGCGGTGAACAAAATGTTCACGCCTGAATTCCGCAACCGGCTAGACAGCATTGTGCAATTTCAGCCGTTGGGCGAAGACGTCATTCTCACTGTGGTAGACAAGTTTTTGATGGAGCTACAGGGTCAGCTCGATGAGAAGCGTGTGACCTTGGACGTTGACGAAGACGCGCGTATTTGGTTGGTAGAGACGGGCTATGATCTGCACATGGGCGCTCGACCGATGGAACGCGTGATTCAAGAGCACATTAAGAAGCCACTGGCAGAACTGGTTCTGTTTGGCTCTCTCGCTAAATCCGGCGGGACAGCCTTGGTGCGCCTAGACAAAACGTCAAACAAGCTTGAAGTCTCAGTGGAAGAATCAGAGACTGAGTTGCAAGAAGTTTAGAGAGACTCCTCCAGCCGCCGCGGATAGGTGCTAACCCAGCTTAGCGAGATTGGCTGGCGTTAGCGCTCGCGGTACGTAATGCGTCCTTTAGTCAGGTCATAAGGCGTGAGTTCGACCCGCACCTTGTCGCCTGTCAGTATGCGAATGTAGTGCTTGCGCATCTTTCCCGAGATGTGCGCAGTAACAACATGCCCATTCTCAAGTTCAACGCGAAATGTCGTGTTGGGGAGGGTGTCTATTACTTCACCTTCCATTTCGATCTGTTCTTCTTTTGCCATCCGGCGGTAGTCCTATGGAATTTGAGGGGCGCATTTTGCCTGATTTGAATGGCGAGTGTCCAGTGGAAAAAGGGTTAAATTAGACCGCGCTCCAGTGGTTGTTAATGTGCAGCTCCAGTGGCCTAAATGATGATTTGTAGGCCATCTTCTGACAATTGCGAATCCAGTAGCCCAGATAGAGGTATTCGAGGTCCAGTGATCGGGCATTCTCTATTTGCCACAAGATGGTGTAAGTGCCAAGGCTGCGCTTACTTTCCTCTGGGTCGAAGAACGTGTAGATGGCGGACTGGCCGTCTTCTAAAATGTCGGCCACTACTACTGCTATTAGCACGTGTCCATTATCATTTCCGGGTTTGTAGAAGCGATAATAGCGTGTGCAGCCCCAGGGGTTGTTGAGGAAGCTCTCGTATTGCTCCCTTTGGGGAGGGTACATGTCACCATCAAAATGACGTTGCTCTATGTAGCGACGATATAAGTCATAGGTTGAGCTGTCGTTGATATCCATGGTCTCTTCGACAATCAGATCTTGATTCTTATTCCATACCCGGCGTTGGCTGCGGGACAACTGGAAATCACCTATGGGGATTCGGGCGGGGATACAGGCGTTACATTGCTCGCAGCTGGGTCGATAAATGTGTGATCCGCTGCGGCGAAAACCTATATTGGAGAGTCGGCTGTAAAGTGACTTGTCGATTTCATGCTGGGGGTCGACGAACAGGGTGATAGCCTGCTGGTCATCGAGATAGCTGCAATCGTGAGGATATGTGGTGTACACCTTAATGTCTCTTAACGAGGCAGTCACAGAAGTTCTCCACATGTACTTGGCAAAGTCCAAGTATTTATCCCGGTAGCTTGGTGTACAGTGTGAGCAAGCAGGCGCTCAAAGTCCAATCGAGAAACGGATTGGGCGCCAAGAGAATTCAGGTGATCGCTCTCTACTTGGCAATCGATAAATTTTATTCCGGCATTTTTTGCCAAATGAACGAGCGCCACCAGCGCGACTTTAGATGCGTTAGTGCGTGTGCTGAACATAGATTCACCAAAAAAGGCCTGCCCCAAAGAAACGCCGTACAGTCCTCCTATCAAATTATCCTGCAAATCGAGTACTTCTATAGAGTGAGCAAAGCCCTGGCGGTGCAGTTCAGCGTAAGCCTCTAACATTTGTGTACCAATCCAGGTGCCCAGCCCGTCTGATCGCGTTGCGGCACACGATTGCATTATGCGCCCGAAGTGTTGGTCTACTGACAGCTTGAATTCATTTTTCCGGAGCGTTTTTGCCAGCGATCGCGAGATATGCAGCCACTGAGGTTTTAAGATAGAGCGAGGGTCCGGGGTCCACCACATGATGGGTTGGGGCTCTTCATACCACGGGAAGATGCCCCTTTGATAGGCGGCAATCAGTCGCTGCGGGGACATTTCGCCGCCTACCGCCAGCAATCCATTTGGATTGTTCAGCGCCTCCGAGGAAGGAGGGAACTGGCTCCCCAGGTCGTGACGCTGCTGCACTAGCTGCTCAAATCGTCGAGATACTTTTCTGCGTCCAAGGCTGCCATGCAACCAAAGCCAGCAGAGGTCACCGCCTGACGGTAAATATGATCGCCTACATCACCGGCGGCGAAGACACCAGGCATACTGGTGGCTGTGGCATTCCCCTTGGTGCCGCTGTCGATAGTGATATAGCCATCGGCCATATCGAGTTGATCGACAAAGATGTCGGTATTGGGTTTATGGCCGATGGCGATAAACACGCCCGCCAGGCTGATATCTTTTATACTGCCGTCTTTGGTGGAGGCAATGCGCATTCCTGTCACCCCTGAGTCATCCCCAAGTACCTCCTCCAAGGTATGATCCCACAATATCTCCACCTTGCCCTCAGCTTCTCGGGCGAACAGCTTATCCTGCAGTATCTTTTCTGAGCGCAATGAATCTCGACGGTGGACGAGCGTCACCTTTGAGGCAATATTAGACAAATAGAGTGCTTCTTCAACCGCAGTATTACCGCCGCCGATAACAGCGACTTCTTGGTTGCGATAGAAAAACCCATCACAGGTGGCGCAAGCGCTGACACCTTTGCCGGCAAAGGCTTCTTCGCTGGGCAAGCCCAAATATTGAGCCGAGGCTCCGGTCGCGATGATAAGTGCGTCGCAGGTATAATCGGAGCTACCTTTGAGCTTGATGGGTCTCGCCTTGAGGTCTACGGAGTCTATGTGATCAAAGATCACCTTGGTATCGAAACGCTCTGTGTGCTCCTGCATCTGTTGCATTAAATCGGGTCCCTGCAATGCGGCGATACCGCCCGGCCAGTTTTCAACGTCGGTAGTAGTCGTTAACTGGCCTCCTTGCTGTATTCCAGTGATAACAACCGGGCTGAGATTAGCTCTGGCAGCATATATTGAGGCCGTGTAGCCTGCCGGGCCTGAACCCAGAATGATCAGTTGATGGTGTATAGCGTCGCTCATTTGGATATTTCCTGATGGCTGTTGTTCTAAGATAGTGGCGGACTATGGTAAATTAAACACGCGATTCAAGCAAAGCCTAGGATTATTTTAAATAAGCTCCTTAACCTATTGAATTATATGCTAAATATTGACACAATTGCTTCTTTCTATAATCCACACAGCGGCACTTTATCAGATGGCTGATAGTGCCGCCAGCGAGGACGTTAACCGGTGCCGCCAACTACCGAAACGGACAATATTTTGACCCCTAGATTGCGAGAGGGTGCATTCATAGGTGTGAGCGCTGTTTGCGCTTACTTGCTCCTCGCCTTGTTCACCTATAGCGCCACTGACCCCGGATGGTCTGCCACTGGTTTAAACAGTGGGGTCGAAAATGCGGGCGGCATTACCGGCGCTTGGCTGGCGGATGTGTTTTTGTCGTTAGTGGGCTACGCAGCCTACCTATTTCCTCTGCTGTTGGCCTACCGTGCACTCATTATTTTAATTGAGCGCCATGTTAACAAGCGCTTTGATTGGTTGATGTTCGGGATACGGATACTGGGTCTAATTTTGGTCATGATTGCTGGCACGACCTTGGCTGCCATGAATGATCAGGGCGGTTCGGGTTTGCCGCAGGGCGCTGGCGGCATTCTGGGTCAGGCCATAGGTGATGCTTTCACCACGGCCTTTAGCAGTGTAGGAAGTCGCTTAATCTTGTTGTCGGTGTTTTTGTTCGGCATGACAATCTTTACCGATTTGAGCTGGCTAAGGTTGATGGAGCGCATTGGCTATTGGAGCATTACGGCGGTAACTAAAAGCCGTGTATGGCTGCAAACGACCTTAGCGAACCAGCGCAGTAAACGTGACAAAGCCAAGGTGCAAGAAGCTCGTAAGGTTGTTATAAACGAACATGTCGAAAAAACCAGGAAACG
The DNA here is from genome assembly GCA_047626655.1 of Halioglobus sp. Taxonomy (GTDB): domain Bacteria; phylum Pseudomonadota; class Gammaproteobacteria; order Pseudomonadales; family Halieaceae; genus JBALVT01. The sequence goes on along the minus strand of JBLHSI010000064.1, from coordinate 5,146 downwards.
TAAGCCGCCCAAAATTAAGTCTTTGGAGGTCAAAGCAGAAAAGAGTGAGCGGGCTGAAAAAGAACGGCAGCAACCGTTATTTGATGCGCCAATTAGTGGTGAGTTACCGCACCTCGATCTGTTAGATCCCGCACAGAGAGATCCGTCTCGCGGCTATTCCAAGGAAGCGTTAGAGAGCATGTCGAGACTGCTGGAGCTGAAACTGGCAGACTTTGGTGTGACGGCCGAGGTGGTGGCGGTCTATCCGGGTCCGGTCATTACTCGTTTCGAAATACAGCCAGCGGCTGGCGTGAAAGTGTCGCGTATTACTAATTTGGCTAAAGACTTGGCGCGCTCTCTGGCGGTTATCAGTGTTCGAGTGGTTGAGGTTATTCCAGGGAAATCAGTGGTTGGGGTTGAGATACCCAACGAAGATAGGGAGATCGTCAACTTCCGTGATGTGTTGTCTTCTAAGGCTTTCGATCAATCTAAATCTGCGTTGACACTGGCGCTGGGACATGACATTTCGGGGCAACCGGTGGTCGCTGATCTCGCTAAAATGCCGCATTTGTTGGTGGCAGGCACAACCGGATCGGGTAAGTCGGTGGGTGTGAATGCCATGTTGCTCAGTCTGCTTTACAAGTCGGGGCCAGCGGATGTTCGCCTGATCTTGGTTGACCCCAAAATGCTGGAACTGTCGGTTTACGACGGCATCCCTCACTTGCTCACGCCGGTGATAACCGATATGAAGGATGCGGCGAATGGTCTGCGCTGGTGCGTTGCCGAAATGGAACGACGTTATAAGTTAATGGCATCTATGGGTGTGCGTAATCTGGCGGGATATAACCGTAAAGTCGAAGACGCCATAAAAGCCGGTACGCCTATCGCTGATCCACTGTGGAAACCAGACCCTATATTTGCTGAGACTGACGAGCAGCAAACACCGCCAGATCTTGAAAAGCTGCCCGCTATTGTTGTGGTCATTGATGAGTTTGCCGACATGATGATGATAGTCGGCAAAAAGGTCGAGCAGCTTATAGCGCGTATTGCGCAGAAGGCGAGAGCGGCGGGCATTCACCTCTTGCTTGCCACGCAAAGGCCATCGGTTGATGTTATTACAGGTTTGATCAAGGCCAATATACCTACGCGAATCGCGTTCCAGGTGTCATCCAAGATAGATTCACGAACGATTCTCGATCAGGGTGGTGCGGAGCAGCTACTGGGTCACGGCGATATGCTCTATCTTCCGCCCGGTAGCGGTATGCCAACTCGAGTACATGGCGCTTTTTGCTCTGATGAAGAAGTACACCGTGTGGTCGCTGACTGGAAGCGCCGCGGAGCCCCATTATACATCGACGGCTTACTGGACGAGGGCAGCGCTACGGCTGTAACAGCTAACGAACTGCAGGCGGGCGGTACCGATGACGACGAAACTGATGCCTTGTATGACGAGGCGATTCACTACGTTACGTCCAGCAGGCGCGCCTCGATTTCATCGCTGCAGCGCAAATTACGTATTGGTTACAATAGGGCAGCCCGTTTGATTGAAGCGATGGAAGCCTCTGGCGTTGTGACTGAAATGGGTACCAATGGACAACGTGAAGTTTTAGCACCACCTCCGGTAGGGGATTAGCACATGAAGATTTCAATATACCCAGCTGTGAATCAATTGTGGAAAATTACACTGGCGGCGCTGTGTGCGGTGAGTCTGAATATATCAGCTGCGGCGGAGGGCGCGGAAGAGAGTGCTGAGCTGTCCGAAATTCTGAGTCGCACAACGACGTTGCAAGGCCTGTTTAGTCAACGTCAGTATGATGATAAGGGCGTCCTATTGTCTGAATCGAGCGGCCGTTTTGGGTTGCTGCGCCCGGGCTATTTTTTTTGGCACATAGAATCCCCTGATAGCCAATCTATTATCGCTAACCCCAAGTATTTGTGGCACCACGACTTGGATTTGGAGACAGTGACGCGGCGTCCCGTGACCGACAGCAGCATGATGTCCCCCCTGCAAATTCTCGGCGGGGATCTCAGCGCCTTGGCGTTGCGCTTTAGTGTAGAAAAAATGGCCTCTGGCACTTTTTCACTGACCGCCCTGGATGTTGATACGGTATTTGAAAGCCTGACATTAACATTCGATGGCGACAATATTTCACGATTAGACATTATCGATACGCTTTCTCAGCGGATCGATATTCGTTTTGATGGCGTGACAGACACACCCGCGTTGACAGCTGAGGACTTCTCCTTTGCTCCTCCCGCGGGAGTAGACTTGTTCTACTATGACGACTGACCTGTTCGCCAGCCAAACGGGCGTGGGCTATCAACCGCTCGCCGCACGATTGAGGCCGCAGACGCTCAGTGAATATGCCGGACAGCGTCATCTTCTCGGTGAAGGTAAACCTCTACGCGAGGCTATTGAACGGCAACAATTACATTCAATGATCTTGTGGGGGCCGCCAGGCGTAGGAAAAACAACGCTGGCCCGCATTATTGCTCAAACAGCCAATGCCCATTTTGTTCAGTTGTCGGCAGTGTTGTCGGGCGTTAAAGATATACGTTCTGCGGTCGCCGAGGCACAGCAAGCCAAAGTAAACAACCGAGACACCTTACTGTTTGTCGACGAGGTGCATCGTTTTAATAAATCGCAACAAGATGCATTTCTTCCCTATGTGGAAGATGGCACACTGGTGTTTATTGGTGCGACCACCGAAAACCCTTCCTTCGAACTCAATAACGCGTTGCTCTCTAGATCGCGAGTTTACAAGCTGCGCTCTTTAGACTCGACCGACCTGGTAGGCGTCCTTGAGCGTGGGCTGAAAGAGTTAGGCAGCGATGTTCACATCGACAATGACAATCTGCAGTTGATCGCAGAACAGGCCGACGGTGACGCCCGGCGGGCACTAAATTTTTTAGAATTGGCCGCCGACTTGGCTAGAGAGACAGATGACGGCCCGAGCACTATTACCCGTGCGGTTCTGGAAGAAGTACTACAAGCCTCTCTGCGCCGTTTTGATAAAGGTGGTGATTTGTTTTATGACCAAATCAGCGCGCTGCACAAATCTGTACGGGGTAGTTCGCCAGATGCTGCGCTGTACTGGTTTTGTCGCATGCTCGATGGTGGCTGCGACGCACTGTATATCGCGCGTCGAGTGGTTCGCATGGCCAGTGAAGAGATTGGTAATGCTGACCCTAGAGCATTAACAGTTGCCCTGGAGGCCTGGCAAGTGCAAGAGCGACTTGGCAGCCCTGAGGGTGAGTTGGCCATTGCTCAAGCTATTGTGTACCTCTCATGTGCGGCAAAAAGTAATGCGGTATACACCGCCTATAATGCCGCTTGCGCCGATGTGGCTGCCCAAGGCAGTGATGAGGTACCTCTGCATTTGCGTAATGCCCCGACAGACCTCATGAAAAGTATGGACCATGGCGCTGATTATCGGTATGCCCACGATGAGGAAGGTGGTTACAGTGCGGGTGAAAACTATTTTCCCGAGTCGCTCAAAGATACGCGTTACTACTTTCCGGTTGATCGGGGGCTGGAAGCAAAAATTTCGGCTCGCTTGCAATACCTGCGCGAACGAGACAAAAGCAGTACAATGCGCCGCTATTTATGAAATATCTATTATTTATTGCGGTGGGTGGTGCGTCAGGTGCTGTCGCTCGCTATGCGCTGGCACTATGGATTCAACGAGGTTGGGAGGGCCATTTTCCACTGGCGACCTTGTTGGTCAATATACTGGGGTCATTTGCCATTGGCTTATTGTTTGTGTTGATCGCTGAAAAGGAATTCATTCATCCCGACTGGAGAGGTGTGCTGATGGTGGGTTTTTTAGGCGCCTTCACCACATTTTCTACTTTTTCGCTGGAGACAATTGTCTTGTTGGAAGCGGGACATATAACGCATGCCCTCGGGTATATGCTGTTGAGTGTAATGCTGTGTGTGTTGGCAGCGGGCGGCGGTATTTTATTAGCAAGACTAATTACTTAGAAAACTAAGCTGTTAAAAAGAGATCATAGGACGCTCAAATGTTAGATATTAAGACGGTTAGAAAAGACCCGGAAGGACTCGCAGAGCAACTGTTGAAACGCGGGTTTGACTTCGATGTGGCTCAATTTGTGGCACTTGATGCCCAGCGTAAAGAGGCGGATGTAAAGAGCCAGAGCCTGTTGGCTGAACGCAAGAGTGCCTCCAAGCAGGTAGGCAAGTTAATTGGCCAGGGAATGCAGGTTGAGGAGGCGAAGGCCACAGTTCAAGAGACACTGGATAAGATTGCGCTTGATATCGACGGGCTGACAGAAAGCGCCAAACACATTCAAGACGCATTAACTGAACTTCTTTCTAGCGTGCCCAACGTGCCCGACGCCGCGGTTCCGCCCGGTACAAGCGAAGAAGATAACGTTGAGATCTCCCGTTGGGGTACTCCGCCACAATTTAGCTTTCAAGCTAAGGATCATGTTGAAGTTGGCGTGGGCCTTGGACAGCTCGATAGCGAAACCGCAGGTAAGATTACCGGTTCACGTTTTACTATTATGTATGGTGAACTGGCGCAATTACACCGAGCGTTGATCCAGTTTATGCTCAACACTCATACTAACGTGCACGGTTACCAGGAAGTGTATGTTCCTTTTATCGTCAATAAAGAGTCTCTTTACGGTACCGGTCAGCTACCCAAGTTTGAGGAAGATCTCTTTAAACTTAGATCCGATCAGGATTATTACCTGATACCAACCGCAGAGGTACCGGTCACTAATATCGCCCGCGATCGAATTTATGAGGACAATGAACTCGGTGAAGAGGGCATTCGTTATACCTGCCATACACCATGCTTTCGCAGCGAAGCGGGTAGTTATGGGCGAGATACCAGAGGTATGATTCGCCAGCATCAATTTGAAAAGGTAGAACTGGTGCAACTGGTGAGACCAGATCAGTCCAATGGCGCATTGGAAGCCCTGACAGGACACGCCGAAGCTATTTTGCAAGCGTTGGAGCTACCCTATCGGAAAGTTGTTTTGTGTGGTGGCGACCTCGGTTTTGCTGCCAACAAAACCTACGATTTGGAAGTTTGGTTGCCTGCTCAAAATACCTATCGGGAAATCTCTTCTTGTAGCCGTTTTGGTGATTATCAAGCGCGGCGAATGCAGGCTCGTTGGCGCAATCCAGAAACAGGTA
>JBLHSI010000063.1:0-13824 GCA_047626655.1 Halioglobus sp. | reverse complement strand
GTTATTAAGGGCTTTAAGGTCATTACCGGATGTTACTGGCGGTATATTTGGTCGGTGTGAGAGGATTCGAACCTCCGACCCCGTCGTCCCGAACGACGTGCGCTACCAGGCTGCGCCACACACCGTAAATTAAACTGCAAAGACTCTTTAGTAGATACCGGCCCAGCGAGCAATAAATTGGCTGAGGAAACTCAACACTGTGACGGTCACAATCAGCATCAAAATTAGCCGTCCCGGACGAAAGGGTTTGCGCGGGACAGCATTTATCCCCTGACTGACAAAGGCATCAACCTTCGCCTGATCTTCGGGGTAAAGCCGATTTTGGTAGCTTGAATCTTCTTTCTCTGGAGTGACTGGTGTCATAATGGCATTAGCATCGTTGGAGCCGCTGATTCGCTAAGTTCTGAGCAGGGCTAAAATGTAAAAAGGGAGAGAACCACGTGGCATTCTCTCCCTATTACAGCCAAAAGTCACGCCATAGGTGTGACTTTCCTGCGGGCTGCGTTTAGAAGTCAAACATCGCTTCAGGCATTTGCATGATGCTTTCTGGCCCAGCCAACAAGGCCTTTTTATGGGCGCGAGTACGCGGCAAAATACGTTCAAAGTAAAACTGCGCGGTCATCAGCTTTGCTTCGTAGAACGATACATCGCCGTCTGCCTCAGCGATTTTTTGCCGTGCCAATACGGCCATACGTGCCCAAAAATAGGCCATTGTTACGTAGCCGCTGTACATAAGGTAATCCACCGCGGCCGCGCCGGCAGCGTCGGGGTTTTCCATAGCTGCGGTGCCTATTGTCATCGACATTTCAAGCCATTCGTCAACAAAGCCTTTTAGACTCGTGATGAACACCGCATCTTCCTCTGCAGTATTTGCGTCGCAGAATTCACTAACAATAGAGGTGAAACCCATGAGTAACTTACCGCCACTGCCCAGTACTTTGCGGCCGATTAGATCCATCGCCTGGATACCGGTGGTGCCCTCATAGAGCATGGAAATACGTGCATCACGCACAATTTGCTCCATGCCCCATTCACGAATAAAACCGTGGCCGCCGTATACCTGCATGCCCAGGTTGGCTGATTCAAAACCGGTCTCGGTGACAAACGCTTTGGCAATGGGAGTAAGGAAAGCCATCAAATCATCGGCTTTCTTTACATCTTCTTCCGCGCCGGCCTGCATCACATCGCCTAGCTGCGCCAGATAGTATAAAAAGGCACGACTTCCCTCAGCGAGCGCCTTTTGCGTAAGTAGCATTTTTCTGACATCGGCATGCACAATAATCGGGTCTGCGGGGCCCTCGGGGTTTTTAGGTCCGGTAAGGCTACGCATAGCCAAGCGATCACGTGCATAGGCCAATGCGCCCTGATATGACAGCTCTCCATGCGCCAAGCCTTGAATAGCGGTTCCAAGGCGCGCGGTGTTCATGAAGGTAAACATACACGCCATGCCCTTGTTGGGCGGCCCAATGAGAAAGCCCTTGGCACCGTCAAAATTCATCACACAGGTAGCTGAAGCTTTGATGCCCATCTTTTTCTCAATGGAGGCACAGTGAACGCCGTTGCGTTCGCCAACCGTACCGTCGGCAGCAAGATTGAATTTGGGAACAATAAAGAGCGAGATACCTTTGGTTCCGGCGGGAGCATCCGGGAGTCGTGCCAATACGATATGGACGATGTTTTCTGCCATGTCGTGCTCACCGGCACTAATAAATATTTTGGTACCGGTGATGGCGTAGGAGCCATCAGCCTGCGGCTCGGCCTTAGTGGTAAGCAGACCCAAGTCTGTACCACACTGAGATTCGGTCAGGCACATAGTACCGGTCCAGCTACCTGATACCAGCTTGGTTAGATAATGGTTTTTTTGCTGATCATCACCGTGCTCTTCGATGGTCTTGATCGCGCCGTGACTGAGCCCAGGGTACATGCTCCATGACCAATTGGCCGACCCCATAAATTCGGTAACAATAATACCCAACATGTTGGGCATACCCTGACCGCCGTGCTCCACTTCTGCCGACAGTGCCGGCCAGCCATTATCTACATATTGTTTATACGCGGCAGGAAATCCGTCGGGAGTCTTAACACCTTCATCACTCCACTGGCAGCCCTGCTCATCGCCGGGTTGATTGAGTGGCGCGACCACTTCTTCACAAAACTTGGCAGCCTCACCCACAATTGCGTCAAGCATATCCTGGGTGGCTTCTTCATAGCCGGGCAATGTCTGATAGAGCTTCTCTGATTCCAGCAATTCATTCATCACAAAACTGACGTCACGCAACGGCGCTTTATATTCTGGCATGGTGTACCTCGTGGTTGGTCGGGCGCAAAAACTCCCACACAAAAATGGGTGATGCGCAAACTATGTGTTCATCGCTCACATTTTGCTCAAAACCGAGCCAATGTCAAATACATTTTTTGATGGGAACTAAACCAAAATAGAGCCGATGCGTTATATAGGCAACACAAAGCATAGTAATAGTGAGCGCCAACTACTACAGAAGAGCTTCTAGCGAAAGGTATTTACGCGCGTCGTGAGGCGAATATGGCGCGATGTGGGGAACGTCTCCCAGTAGTGGCGCAGGAAGTAGCTGCTTCAATGTTTCAACATTATCATCATGTTGAGGCATGCGCGGACCAACCTGGTTGGCCACCCATGCCGCCAATGGCAGCCCATCTCTACGAATGGCCTCGGCCGTCAGCAGGGCATGATTGATACAACCAAGCTTCATACCCACCACCAGAATGACCCCGATTTGTAATCGGCTGGCCAAATCGGCCAGCGTTTCAGAGGCATTGAGCGGAACTCGCCAACCGCCGGCTCCCTCAATGAGAATAAATTCAGCCGAGCCAGACATGACGCCACGACAAATTCCCTCAAGCTGGCTCGCTTTAAGGTTTCGCCCTTCCAATTTGGCCGCTATATGAGGTGCAATCGCGCGCTGTAAGGCAACCGGATTTACCTGGGCGTAATCCAGCCTTTCGGACATGGCTGTTTGCAATTCCAGTGCATCGCTATTGTGGCCATTGCTGTCACAGCCAGCTGCAACCGGTTTGATCGCGGCGGTGCGCAAGCCACGTTCATTGGCTGCCGACAGCAAAGCACAACAAATTGCCGTCTTGCCCACATCTGTATCGGTCCCGGTTACAAACCAGCTCTTCTTCATTGCTTCACCTCTGTTTTTCAAGCATGCCAAATTGTACATCGTAGGTTGCGGGCAACTTGCCCTGACTACGCCATTGCTCATAGGCTTTGTACATACGCTGCAGCGCTGCCTTGGTTGTTAGCCCCTCGGCACGCCCGCGATTCATGTTATGGGCGCCCAACACTTTAAGTTCGCGCAACAACTCACCCACCCGATCGTATTGCACCGCAAATGATTGCTCACGCACAGTCAGAGCTATTCCAGGCAACTGCGCAGCGGCATCTTGCAGCGCCGCGCTGGAAATAAACTGGTTCACGTGTTGGTAGTCATCAACACTCGCCCAGGAGTCTCTGAGCTCTCGCAAGGTTTCAGGACCCAAAGATGTAAACACGCACTGCCCCCCTGGGCGCAATACCCTAGCCAATTCGGCAAATACACGGTGCGGTGAGCTACACCATTGAATCGCAAGACTGCTAAATACCAAGTCTACTGAATTAGCTGCCAAAGGCAGTTGCTCGGCATCTCCCACTAACCATTGCCCCTCGCCGGGAAAGCGATCTCTGGCAAACTCCACCATACCCGCTGCAAGGTCGAGCCCCAAGTAGTCAATATTAGGCACCAATTTGGCTAGTCGCGAATAGAAATAACCAGTCCCGCAACCCAAATCCAAAACTGTAGAGGGAAGACCTTTATCAAAACGAATGCCATCCAGCAAATTTTCACCAACATCTCGCTGCAGCCCTGCGACAGAATCGTAATGATGCGCCGCCAAACTAAAGGATCGTCCTATTTCGCGCTTAGTCGGCAGTGTCGCCAGCAGCCGAGGGTGTTCAAATAGCCCCTGCTGCCTTACAAAATCGGTTATTTTTCCTACCAACTGTTGCGGCACCTCTAACGGTACAAGGTGGCTGTGGTTACCCAGAGAGTGACAGTGAGCATTATCTGTAGAGCCCAACACTCCAGTTAGCTCATCGCAAACCGCTTGCGGCACCAACTCATCCCGTTCTGTAAACAAGTGCAGCTGAGGCTGAGTGAGTTGCGTCAGTAAAACCCGGTGATCGACCTCACCTAGTATATTAAGCTGTGGCAATAGTGTTGAGGTTTCTCTCGGCGATCGGGTATGCAGTGATGCCAACTTGCATCGCAACCAACGCTGATCCTCAGCACCCTGCGTCTGCAGCGTGTCAAAACGGCGTAAAGCCCTGCCTGGATGTGTCGCCGCCTCTTCCGCAAATGTGGAGAAGCTAACTGCAGACATACCTGGCCAATCGGATGTGCCAATAAATTTCGGATTTGAGCACACCGTTAGTAATGAACACACACGCTCTGGAAATTTAGCCGCCAATGCCGCAGCGATGGAGCCCCCCAAAGACCACCCTACATAGCTCGCATATTGTGGCGTGCGGCTCATGATAGCTGACAATAAAGCTGGAAAACCGTCTTGCGGGGCACTCACTTCGTCCAGACAAGACGCCAAGTCAATTAGGGTAATATCCGCCCAAGGGCGCAAACCGGGAACAACAGAACGCCAAATTTCAGGGGTACTTCCCCAGCCATGCAACAGCACAAGATTGTGTTGGCCTTTCACACTGGCCGCCGGGTAGCTGCCAGGCTGGCAATAGCATCGCGCAATTTAGTCATTTCCCCAACATTGCGCCAATTGCTCCAGCAGGACATCGACCTGCTCTACACTGTGGCCAGCGGTGAGTGTAATGCGCAGGCGAGAAGTCCCGGGGGCTACTGTGGGCGGTCGAATAGCGCCGATCATTAACCCGCGTTGGCGCAGCTGCTCGCTCAGTTGCAGTGCAGTTTGTGCTCGACCCACGCACAGAGGCTGAATCGCACTGCTAGAAGGCATAAGGGGTAAATCTAACTGCTCAGCACCACGGCGAAACCGCGCTATCAAATCGGCCAAATGCTGGCGGCGCCAAGACTCATCACCGCGCAGTAACTGTAAAGAGGTAAGGCTCGCGGCGGCAACCGCAGGGGGTAGCGCCGTGGTATAGATATACTGTCTAGAACTCTGAATTAGCGCTTCAATGAGCAATTCGCTACCGGCCACAAAAGCACCCGCCGTGCCCAACGCCTTGCCCAAAGTCGCCATTAAAATGGGCACGTCCTCTGCCGATAGATTCGCAGCCTCCAGACTGCCCGCCCCGCTGGCGCCCAACACCCCAAAACCATGAGCATCGTCCACCATCAACCACGCTGATTGACGCGCGCACAGCTGGGACAATTCACCCAAAGGGGCCACGTCGCCATCCATACTGAACACACCATCAACAACAACCAGTGAATTGCCTTTTGCATCGCACAACTTGCGCTCTAGAGCTGCACTATTGTTGTGTGGAAATCTGCGAAAACGCGCACCACTGTGCAATCCACCGTCCAGTAAAGACGCGTGATTGAGTCGATCTTGAAAGACATTATCTCCGGCCGCGAGCAGGGCACCCAATGTCCCAAGATTTGCCATATAGCCGCTAGAAAACAGCAGTGCTCTGGGCCTACCCGTAAATTCAGCCAACGCGAGTTCAAGTTTGTGATGTGGTTCGCTATGACCACACACCAAGTGGGAGGCGCCGCTACCCACACCGTATTGTGCTGCGGCCTTGCGAAAAGATGCCACCACCTGAGGGTGCGCAGCCAGACCCAAGTAATCATTACTGCAAAAATTGAGGTACTGGCGACCCGCTAGAATAATCTTGGGACCTTGCGCCGACTCTAGAACTTGCCGCTGACGATACAGTCCTTCGCTGCGACGCTGAGCGAGTAAGTCCCGTAGACGGCTATTGAATACCGGCATTGTAATAGGGCGCCCGGGCAGTTTGCAGCGTGGCTGCGGGCTCTTGCGCGATAGATTGACGTTCGGGCGAAATACCCAAACGGTCAAACAACTCCATGTCGGAGTTGGCTTCAGGGTTGGCCGTGGTCAGTAGTTTTTCACCGTAAAAAATCGAATTAGCTCCCGCGTGATAGGCCAATGCGTGCATCTCCTCATTCATCTCCTCGCGGCCCGCCGACAGGCGCACATGAGACCGAGGCATCAAAATCCTAGCCACTGCAATGGTGCGGATAAACTCAAATGAATCCAGTGCCTCGGTATCGGCCAGCGGTGTACCTTTGACCCTCACCAACATATTAATGGGTACGCTCTGGGGATGCGCCGGCAAGTTCGCGAGCTGTTGCAATAGGCCCACTCGATCGACCCTGCCCTCTCCCATGCCAACAATACCGCCGCTGCATACTTTCATGCCGGCATCACGAACGCTTTGTAAGGTGTCCAACCGGTCTTTGTAGGTACGGGTGGTAATGATGTCGGTGTAATACTCGGGCGAGGTATCTAGATTGTGATTGTAATAATCCAATCCAGCCTCGGCTAATTCCTCGGCCTGCGCAGGCGTTAGCATTCCCAGCGTCATACAGCTTTCCAGGCCGAGATTTCTCACCCCGTTCACCATCGCCACCACGTAGGGCATATCACGCTGTTTGGGCGAGCGCCATGCAGCCCCCATGCAAAAACGAGTGGCACCGCTGGCTTTGGCGGCGCTGGCCTGCTGCAGCACTTTTTCAACTTCCATCAATTTCTGCGTTTCTAGCCCGGTCTCGTATCGGGTGCTCTGCGGGCAATAAGCGCAGTCTTCCGGACAAGCGCCAGTTTTGATGGAAAGTAATGTGCTTATCTGCACTTCATTTGGGTCAAAATAGGCACGGTGTTGTGTTTGAGCTGCGAACAGCAAATCGTTAAATGGCAGCGAGAAGAGCGCCTCCACTTCAGCCAGAGACCAGTCGTGACGAACAACTACAGTGTGCTTTTTTAGGGCCTGAACAGCAGAACTCGCCATTTTTATATCCTTGAAAGGGTCAAATATAGGAAGCTCGACATGATACCCACCCATTCCCCACTGTCAACCAAACTCGATGTATTGGGTTAACAGATTATTAGGGGCCACCCTGGACGGCATCTATCCCCAATACTGCTCTATGTGCAGACTGCGCAGTCACACCAATATAGCGCTGTGTGTCATTTGTCAGCACCAACTCTCGCCAAACACGGTTGCCTGCAGCCGTTGCGCACTTCCTTTGCCCGCCGGAGAGCTGTCTGCGATAAGCCCACAAAAAGCGCCGCTGTGCGGACATTGCCAAATAACCTCTTCTCCATTTGATCGAGTCATTGCGCCGTGGCTCTATGACGAACAACTGGCTTACCTACTACACCGATGGAAATATCAAAAGGATCAGCGCATGACACCTGTGCTGGCATACCTATGGGCGTCACGCCTTGGTTCAGAGTTCGACCCTCCCGATCTTCTTATCCCTGTCCCCTTACACTGGCGCAAATTTTGGCATCGAGGCTGGAACCAGTCGGAGCTATTGACCCTTGAGCTTCGCCGTCAAAGCCCAATGCTGAAAAAGATTGAACTCGGCACTCGCTGGGTGCAGCGCCACCGGGCAACAGCTCCGCAAGCGACCCTCGGTGCCAGTCAGCGCAAGGCCAACATGTTGGGTGCCTTTACAGTGCGGCGACGCTGTGACAATCTGCGCGTGGCCATTATCGACGACGTTCTAACGACGGGAGCGACTGCGGGGGCCATGGCAAATGCTCTGCGTGACGCAGGTGCTAGCGGCGTGGATTTGTGGTGCATTGCGCGCACACCAGAACCACAAGACTGAAGTAAAACCTCCTTTGAGAATTCTATGCGCGTTATTTTTTGCCTTCTACTTCTGTTAACGCCTTCCATCCTTACCGCTCAGGTGTTGCACATTGCTGCAGCATCAAATTTCCAGGCCACCGCAAAAAAGATAAACACACTATTTGAACGCCGCTTTGGACACAAAACAACGATCAGCAGCGCTTCAACCGGCGCGTTATACAGCCAGATAGTCTATGGGGCACCTTTCGCCATATTCTTCGCAGCCGATGTCGATACACCCAAAAAGCTAGAAAATAATCCTCTTAACGGGGCTACCCTGCGCTCGTGCTATGCCCTGGGCTCGCTGGTTCTTGTCGGCAGCGATAACATACAGCGCGATCTGGCGAACCCCTTACTCAGCATAGCCATCGCAAACCCCAACACTGCGCCCTATGGAAAAGCGGCATTGACTGTATTATCTCGCAGTGCGTTTTCGGCGGGAAAAAAGCGGAAATTAATACGAGCCAGCAATGCCATTCAGGCTTACCAACACTGGCATAGCGGCACTGTTAATATGGCACTAGTGCCGCGCGCCATCGCTGGCAAACAAGGCTCAGAAATTCCCTCCAACTGGTACACTGCAATCGAGCAGCACGTTATTATGTTGCGCAAAGGCGCCGATGACCCGGCTGCCAAAACTTATATGCGCTGGCTAGGGAGTGAAGAAGTGCAAACACTAATAGTCAGTGCCGGCTATAAGCCCTGCCCGTGAGCGAATGGGAACTTGATGCAATCTGGCTGACCATCAAACTGGCCAGCGTCAGCACGGTTTTATTACTGGTGTTGTCGACCCCACTCGCGCTGTGGCTGTCACGTCGGCGTAACAATTTCTCCGCGATGGTGGAGGCCCTGGTTGCGCTCCCTCTTATTCTGCCGCCCACCGTTCTGGGTTTCTACCTGCTCATTGTGCTCGCTCCGCAATCCCCCATTGGACAATATTGGCAAGCCCTTACAGGTACTCAATTAGCGTTTAGTTTCAATGCTTTGGTCATCGGTTCGGTGATCTACTCACTACCGTTTGTTGTGCAACCGCTGCAGGCAGCATTCGCCCGAGTACCCGAGGGGCTTCTGCAAGCGGCGGCAACTCTCGGTGCTACACCGTTCGATCAGTTTCGATCCGTAATCTTACCGATGAGTCGGCGCAGTTTCATTACCGCCGCTAGCTTAGGCTTTGCCCATACTGTGGGGGAGTTCGGTGTGGTGCTCATGATCGGCGGAAATATACCGGGCGAAACACAGGTCATCTCTATCGCAATCTACGATCAAGTAGAGTCCTTGCAGTTTGGTCAGGCACATCGCTTGGCCGCAGGCTTGGTCATATTTTCGGCCGCGCTGTTATTCTTGCTGTATCGCAATAACCGCGAAACGTTCTGGAGACTGCCCCGGTGAGCACGCTGCAACTCCAACTGGACTACGACTTAGACGGCGACTTTAATCTGGCCATAGACTGCCACATACCCGCTACGGGAATTACTGCTATCTTCGGGCCCAGTGGCTGCGGTAAAACAACCCTGCTGCACTGCATAGCGGGGCTGAGGAAAGCGGGACAAGGCAGTCTCATCCGCTTTGCTCAAAGTGACTGGCAATCGTCCTCGCACTTTGTTCCACCCTGGCTTCGCCGTATCGGTTTTGTGTTTCAAGACGCGCGATTATTCTCCCACTTAACCGTACTTCAAAATTTGAACTATGCCGTTGACCGGCGTGCAAGCGACAGCAAGATAACCCTGCACGACGTGGTGCAATGGCTGCAACTACAACCGCTACTGGAGCGGCCGCCCGAACGCCTGTCTGGGGGCCAGATTCAACGGGTCGCCATCGCACGCGCGCTATTGTGCGCGCCACAACTTTTATTAATGGACGAGCCGCTAGCCAATCTCGATCACTCAGCGCGCCAAGAGTGCCTGCACTACCTAACGGCATTGCGCAATAACGTGGACCTACCCATACTCTATGTCAGCCACGACATGGAAGAACTGAGCCAGGTCGCCGACCATCTCGTACTCATGGAGCAGGGGCGCATCGTCCAGCAGGGTCCCCTAGTTGAACTGTGTAGCCGCCTGGACACAGGGTATTCGGAACAAGAACAAGCAGCCGCCATTTTGGAAGGCACGGTAACCAGGCATGACGAACAATTTAAGTTGACCGAAATCGACGTGGCAGGACACATTATCTATGTCAATCATCTACCGGTAGAATTTGGTGCTCAGCAGCGCCTGCGTATTCCTGCGCGCGACGTAAGTGTTTGTAAGGAAAAACCCACTGACAGCTCCATACTCAATATCGTGGCGGTCAATATCGTCGAGATAAAACTTTCGACTAGCGGCAGAACACTGCTGCGCTTGGCGCTGGGAGATCAGTACTTGCTCGCACGCATTACTCAAAAGTCAGTACAGCAGCTACAATTAAAAGTAGGCGACAAGGTCTTCGCTCAAATTAAAAGTGTCGCTTTACTCAGCCAAACTGTTATCCCGGAGAACACTTGAATACCCATCCATATGACAGCCTGACGCCCGATATGGTGATAGATGCCGTAGAATCCACTGGTTGTCTGAGCGATGCCCGGCTACTCGCGCTCAATAGCTATGAAAACCGGGTGTATCAGGTGGGCATAGAAGACGAAACACCGCTCATCGCAAAATTCTACCGCCCACAGCGCTGGACCCGGGCGCAAATTATTGAAGAGCACACATTTGCACTAGAGCTTCGCGATGCGGATATCTCTGTAGTGGCACCGCTAGTCGATGACACCGGCACCTCTCTACACGAGTTCGGCGGCTTCATGTTCGCCCTCTTCCCTCGCCGTGGTGGCTACCCGCCGGAGCTCGATAACCTTGACAACCTGTTGGTCCTGGGGCGAACTCTGGGTCGGATTCACGGTGTGGGGAGAGCCGGGGTTTTCACCGATCGTATCACCATCTCGGCGCAGACGATGGTCAGCGACAACAGGCCATACCTGCTCGAAAATTTTGTGCCCAAATCACTACAAGAAGCCTATGCGAGCCTCACTGAAGACATTCAGCGAGAGGTGAGTGAACGGTACGCTGAAGTTAAAGACGACGATTTAATTCGCGTACACGGCGACTGTCATGTCGGTAATATTTTATGGCGCGATGATTGCGCCCATTTTGTCGACCTGGACGATTGCTGTATGGCTCCGGCAGTGCAAGATCTGTGGATGTTTTTGAGCGGCGATAGACATCGCCGCCAATTACAGCTGTCCGAGTTAATCGAGGGATACAGTGAATTTTGCGATTTCGATCCGCGCCAACTACGCTGGGTAGAAGCACTTTGTACAATGAGAATCATCAACTACGCCGCTTGGTTGGCAAAACGCTGGGAAGATCCGGCGTTTCCCCGCAGTTTTACCTGGTTTAATACCGAACGATACTGGGGAGAACACATTTTGGAGTTGCGCGAACAACTGGCAGCATTACGGGAAGAACCACTAAAGTTGCTCTAGCCTCTAGGATAAATAACAGACAACAGCCATCGAAAGAACGTGTTTTGTGCCAGCACTTGCTTGTCGACCTGCTCGAAAAAATGTTCTAACTCTTCCGGATTAGCGTAATAGTCCATACGTGTTTTAAATTTGCGTTCGGGGTCCAGTTGTTTCACGACTTTTGCCGGGTTACCCGCCACGACCACATTGGCCGGAACATCCCGGGTCACAACAGCTCGCGCCGCCACGACGCTGTTCTCGCCAATCGTCACGCCCTTGAGCACGGTTGCATGATCGCCCAACCAAACATTATCGCCAATATGCACCGGCGTTACTTTTTCTGATCGCGCAGTTCTATCGTAGATAGTGTGCCAGTCTGAATCAGTAATATAGGTGCCATTAGCTATCATAACGCCATCACCAATGACGATTTCATCGCTCGCACTAATTCTCGAACCGGGACTCATGAGAACACTGTTTCCCACCACCACTCTGCCCTCTCC
Organism: Halioglobus sp.; assembly: GCA_047626655.1. GTDB lineage: Bacteria > Pseudomonadota > Gammaproteobacteria > Pseudomonadales > Halieaceae > JBALVT01. Next base: position 2,048 of record JBLHSI010000063.1, on the reverse strand, counting down.
TTCAGCGCGACCCCATACCCCTATTTCCACTCTATGCATGGGTTCACCGATAGCTGTAAAACTGTCACCGATAGTGATATTGGGCCCTGAAATATGAACATACCAAGGCTTCATAATGTTGTGGTGAGATCCTAACGAGACACATTGGGGGCGCAAAAAATAATCTGCATAGCGCCGGCGTAGCTTCAAATAACCCGATTTTAACCAGAAAGGTCTTAAGTCTTTGCGCATGTTGTGAACTTACCTAAAGGTGTACAGGTGGATACTCATACAATCTGTCTATATTATCGCAGCGGTGGAACGATTAAGCGAACCACTACGTTATCTAAAACCTCTACAGTAATCCAGCGGCAGACAGGACCTTCTCGTGCAAGCCAATTCTCAAACCGTCAGCAGCAGTCAACGCACAGTACACCAAAACCTAAGAGCTTTGGTGCGCCGTCATCTGGAACACACATATCGAAAACCCTGCAACGCGAATAGCCTTGCCGCATTCTCAACCTTACAGACTGCGCTGAAAGATCACCACGGGCCGATAATACTCGACTCATTTTGCGGCACAGGCCAAAGCACGAAAATATTAGCCGAGCGCCACCCCAACCATTTTGTCGTAGGCGTGGACAAATCGGCCCATAGAATCAACAAGCACAACCTCATCACTGCCGATGGCCCTACCGACATTAACTATCAGTTGCTGCGGGCCAACTGTGAGGACATCTGGCAACTCATGCTACAGAACGACATACGGCCCGAGTATCACTTTTTACTCTACCCCAACCCCTGGCCAAAGCCGGGACATTTGCAACGCCGAATTCATGGCAACGGATCATTTTCCTGGCTACTGGAATTGGGCGGCACGATTGAACTTCGCACCAATTGGAAACTCTATATAGAGGAGTTTGATGTAGCGATGCAGATGGCGGGTCGCAGCGGCCAATTAACGGCGCTCAGCCAGCAACCCCCGTTAACGTTATTTGAGCAAAAGTATCGGGACAGTGGTCATCCCTTGTGGAGCTACCTGAGTGAGAGTGAAAATTAGGCGCGCCGTGACGAAAGCCACAATTAGGCGTACAGTAATCAATAGAAAATCAGCAAAAATAAGGTAAAACATGTCATCTGAAGAACAAGACCCGGTGTGGACGCGCATTCGCACCGAAGCAAAACAACAGGCCGATAAAGAGCCCATCCTGGCGAGCTTTATTCACGCAACCATTTTGAACCATAAAAGCCTGGAACGTGCTCTGAGCTTCCATCTTGCAAATAAGCTCGACAGCCCAGCCGCCTCGTCGCTCCTTTTGCGTGAAGTGATCCTCGAGGCCTTTACCAGCGACACATGTATCCCGTGGGCCCTGCGGGCAGACCTGTTAGCCGTGGAAGACAGAGATTCAGCCTGCACTGAGCTATCGGTACCCTTCCTGTATTTTAAAGGCTTTCATGCGCTGCAAACTCACCGAGTGACACACTGGCTATGGAAGCAGGGACGCGAGTCGCTGGCATTGTTCTTTCAAAATCGCATGTCGGCTGAATTTGGCGTTGATATCCATCCTGCTGCTCGGCTCGGCTACGGCATTATGCTAGATCACGCCACCGGCTTGGTGATCGGCGAAACCGCCGTCGTTGGCAACAATGTATCCATTCTGCAATCGGTTACTTTAGGAGGCACTGGCAAAGATGAAGGCGATCGCCACCCAAAAATCTGCGACGGTGTGTTGATCAGCGCTGGAGCTACAATACTGGGTAATATTTGTGTCGGAGAAGGTGCCAAAGTAGGCGCCGGCAGTGTCGTTTTAGAGTCAGTGCCACCGCACACGACTGTGGCGGGCGTACCCGCAAAAATTGTTGGCCGACCTTCCACCGAGCAACCTGCGATGGAAATGGATCACGACTTCTGTTGCGACGAAGAGGCCGCAAAGAAGCTTAACAAAAAGACCGCTTAGTCGACCTGATGGTACTGCGGCGATAGCTCAATAACGGCATCGACGAAGGCGGTAACGTGGTCTGGATTTACCCCTGGGGTAATACCGTGTCCAAGGTTAAACACATGACCC
>JBLHSI010000062.1:0-13844 GCA_047626655.1 Halioglobus sp. | reverse complement strand
GTTATGCCGTCCAGACAATAGTCGCCGGTTGAGGTCCAGATCTCACCGCGTCGCACGATAAAAAAATGGGTTGAGTTGCACGTCGCGACAAAACCGTGCGGATCTAACATTAGGGCCTCGTCATAGCCTGCTTTCTCCGCTTGAATACAGGCCCCAATACAATTCAATTTAGAGTGGGTATTGAGCCCTGGGTCTTGAACATCGGAGTAACCTCGGCGCACATAAACCGTATACAGTCGCACGCCCTTTTGCACTGTTTCCGGCAGCGCTTCTTTATACTCGGGAATGATCACCACAGTGGGTGGCGTGATGGTCATTCGAGGGTCTTGATAGGGTGTGGCTTTTACCCCCCGAGAAACCATAAGGCGAATATGCACTCCATCATGCATACCGTTCGCGGCCAACAAGCTGTAGATACGCTCACTGAGTTGAGAGGGGCTAAAGTCAGGCTTGAAATCGAGTGTTTTCATTCCTTCAAACAAACGCTCCAGGTGCCGTTCCAGAAATAAGACCGTGCCATCTTCAACTCGCAACCCCTCCCAGACACCATCTCCCAGAATAAAGCCCGAATCAAAAACCGAAATTTTAGCCTCGGCGCGATGAAAGTGAACACCGTTAATATCAATCAAAATATCTTCGTTGCGGATATCCCCCGCGTATTCGTGCGTACCCTTCATAATGCTTTCAAACTCAATTTGTGTGAACGAGAGGCTTTAGCCGTGAACTACCGCAAATCGCCCAGCGTTTGTCGATAGGTACCATATGATTTGCTATGACGGAAAATACCAAGGGATTAAAAGGGAAGCCAACATGACTAGCAACCACCGCCATATTGGTAACATAGCGCGGATCGGCTTCACAGCGCGCAATACCCTCCCCCACTATGCCATCCGACTTACTGTAAAGAGCCAATACCGGTACGCGCAATTCACCACCGCTGTAGGTGTGATCAATCCAGCGCTGCATGGACAACTCATCCACCGACTGAGAGTTATCATTCATCCTTGCCATCACCCCGTACACAGCAGTTCCCCTAGGATCGCCATAAGGTGTGCCCAGGGTAATAACTTGACGAATCCATTGAGGATATCGGTGCGCTAAACCCACCGCATACAGCCCCCCTAAACTCCAACCTATCAAGGTCAGTTTACGTCCACTGGCGTCAAATTCTTTTTCGACTTGCAGTGCAATCAACCGTTCGGTTTCGATACGGTGCGCCATAAATTTATCCAAACCCTCAGATTGGCTTTGTGACCGATTGCGGCCCAACTTCCAGGGAACGGCTTTGTAACCCGTCTTGCTAAGAAATTTGCGCAGCTGCGCGGTTGAGCCATCGGCGCCCATAAACCCCGGCAAGGTCATCACACTGTGCCCGTCGCCGCGCGGCAGGTTTTTGAGTAAAGGCGCCAACATTAAGCTGCTACCCATCTCCCAAAAAACACGACTAAATTCGAGAGCGCTATAACGCAACTTAGGTGGACTAATAGACGTTGATCGAACCCTAGCCGTTGCTTGCATAGAAACTCACCATCACCCGTAAGAGACCTCTATAATGGACACTAATTAACTGGGAAGACAGTAAAACCTAGAATATTTTAAGGTCAATTTCTATGCTAGAATCTCAGCCATAAGTGCCCGCTACCCCATCCCGATTAAAGCCCCATAGAGTATTAAACCGTGACCGACTTACGAGACAAAATATATCGGGAAACGCTGGACGAACTAGCCCAGTTTGCGTTTGACGATTCGGTAGCTCGGGTGTTTCCCGATATGATAAAGCGCTCGGTACCGGGCTACACAACCATTATTGCAATGACCGGTCTGCTGGCAGAAAAATACGCCCTTCCCGGCAGTAATCTGTACGATCTGGGTTGCTCCTTGGGCGCCTCGTCACTGGCTATGAGACAGCAAGTAAAACAACAAGACTGCCAACTGATCGCAATTGATAGTTCAGCCGCCATGCTTGATCGTTGCCAAACTATCATTAACACGGACGCGCACGAACTACCGGTAAAAATGGTGTGTGCTGACATTACCGATGTTGCTATAACGGATGCTTCGGTTGTAGTGCTCAATTTTACCCTGCAGTTTATCGCCGTAGAACAACGCGATCAGGTTATCGAGAGAATCTACAAAGGTCTGCGCCCTGGTGGAATTATGATTCTGTCCGAAAAAGTGTCTTTTGAAGATAGCCATTTAGACGAATTGAATATCGACCTTCACCACCAGTTTAAGCGAGCCAACGGCTATAGTGATCTGGAGATAGCGCAAAAACGCGATGCGCTGGAGGACTTTCTGTTGCCTGAAACACTGCGCCAGCACAAGCAACGTATTTCCGCTGCAGGCTTTAGCAGCTGTGATGTCTGGTTTCAGTGCTTTAACTTCGCTTCACTGGTCGCCTTGAAATGATAGATTATCAGCCTCTGATTGACCTCTGGCGAGGAGGAGAACTAGATGCATGGGCCGAAACGCTGCCCGGGCAGATTGAACGCGGGCTTTCAAAAAAACGCTACGGCGATTTAGCACGCTGGCAAGAAGCACTGGATAATCTTCCCGCCCTCACTCCGGACCGCTTCGAGCTAGACTCGGCCAGCATTAGCGCCCATCTCGATGTGGCGTTAGACGAGCAAACGACACGGCAATTACGCGAAGCGTTAATGGGCCTGCACCCCTGGCGAAAAGGCCCCTTTCACTTATTCGGCGTAGACATCGACACCGAGTGGCGCTCCGACTGGAAATGGGACAGATTACAATCTGCCATTCATCCCCTGGCGGGTCGTCGTGTACTCGATGTTGGATGCGGCAGCGGCTATCACTGCTGGCGCATGTTGGGTGACGGCGCCGCTGAAGTCATAGGCATAGACCCCACACCACTTTTTGTTATGCAGTTTTGGGCGATTCAATCCTATTTGCGCCGCGATAACATCTGGGTTTTGCCCGTCGGCATCCAGGACGTACCCGCCAAGACACAGGCTTTTGACACCGTTTTTTCAATGGGTATTTTATACCATCGCCGCTCGCCCATGGACCACCTCCAGGATCTCAAAGACTGCCTGCGCCCCGGCGGCCAACTGGTGCTTGAAACACTGGTAATAGAGGGCGAACTAGGTGACTGCCTAGTACCCGAAGGTCGCTATGCGCGTATGGGCAATGTGTGGTTCTTACCCAGCTGTGACACCTTGCTAAGCTGGTTAACTAAAATGGGCTTTGAGGACGCGCAAACAATCGACGTTAGTGTCACCACCACACAAGAACAACGTTCTAGCGACTGGATGCGCTTTCACTCTCTGAGTGATTTTCTCGACCCGCTGGACCCGAATAAATCGATAGAGGGACATCCAGCGCCGCGCCGAGCCATTGTTACAGCAAATTTACCGCTGTAACGCGGCGCAAGAATCCACTGCTGCCAATGTGTACTGATCAAAGTCTCCGCTAAAAGATTCTGCGGTGAACACATCAAAGGTGATTGAACTCAAGCCGTCCTGGTCGTAATCGCCAACAATGCTCATTAATGCTGGAGCACTACTTTTTTCTGAGCGTGGTTTTGACGCGGTTTCGATTAGAGATTTGGAGACTGCTGCAGGGGTAAAACGCAATTTGCTTGTTTACCACTTTGGCGATAGAGAGAGCCTATGCAAGGCCTGCGCAGATGCTCTTTACCTAGAAATGGACATTGAATTTGGTAAACGACTTAGCATCATGAAAGAAATATCAGGGCGGGAGTTTCTAACATTGTTAATTAGATTTTTGGTCTATTTTACCGCGAAACACCCAAAAGCGAATCTACTGCTGAGTCATGAAGGTATACTGAAAACTTGGAGAATCGAGTATGTGATTGAGCAACATGTCCGATCAGGTATTGAGGCCATAGAAGGAGTGGTGGCTGATACACTAGGCCTCGAGCGTGACGCCTTTATTCTCTGGTATTACATCATGGCCACTGGTGCTACTAGTATCTTTATGTTTGCGCCCCATTGTCAGTCGGTATTTGGCGTAGACCCATGCGAGGAAAGCATGGTTGAGGCGCATGCTGAAATGGTGGTGTCGATGTTGCTAAAGCAAGCCAAGGTAGAGTAAAGCGTGTGCGACCATGTTGTTTGATTATGACCGCGCACAATTAACAATAGCAAATACACCTGCTAAAACGCTACTGAATCAAATCACTTCGAAAACAGGTGCGCTATTAGTGCAGAGATTTTTCATCTCTATGCTCATGAAACACATAGTCAAACACCTCGCGAAATGATCGGGCAAAATGTACGTTTATCCCCTCTCGCAAATAATCGGGCAACTCCTCAAAGTCTCGGCGATTGGCGTGCGGCAATATCAATTCCATTATACGAATTCGCCGCGCAGCAATAACCTTTTCCCGAATGCCGCCCACCGGTAACACCTGACCGGTTAAAGTGAGTTCGCCGGTCATGGCCAAATTGCGTTTTATCCGCTCCTTGCGCGCCAGCGACACCAGTGCAGTGGCCATTGTGACACCGGCACTGGGGCCGTCTTTTGGCGTGGCACCGGCGGGCACATGCAAGTGGACCATAGACATATCGAAGAAGTCCAAATCACAGCCGTAGTCTTTCAGGTGCGCTACCACGTAGCTATAGGCGATTTCGGCAGACTCTTTCATCACGTCGCCCAATTGGCCGGTTAGCTTAAAACCACGATTGAGTGTGTGTACTTGTGATGATTCAAAGGTGAGGGTCGCGCCGCCCATTGTTGTCCAGGCCAAGCCGGTTGCAACACCAACGCCGCGCAGTGGTTTATCCGGTTGAAACGGCGGTTGACCCAGCAGAGTATCGATATCTTTTTTTCCTACCCTCAGCTTTTCAGCATCATCACCCAACAGCGTAACAATCGATTTGCGCATGATACGGGCAAGCTGCTTTTCTAAAGACCGAACACCCGCCTCGCGGCAATAGGAATCGATAACATACTTTAACCCCGCGTCATTAATTTTTAACTGCTCTGCGCTTAAACCATGGCGTTCCAGTTGCTTCGGCCACAGATGGTTTTTAGCAATCGACAGTTTCTCTTCTGCCACATATCCCGATAAACGCAGCGTTTCCATTCTGTCCAGTAACGGACCCGGGATCGTATCCAACTGGTTGGCCGTACACACGAACAGTACTTTAGAAAGGTCGACACGCAGATCTAGATAGTGATCCAAAAAGTCACTATTTTGCTCGGGATCTAAAACCTCCAGCAGAGCGGACGCCGGGTCGCCGCGAAATGAGGCGCCAATTTTGTCTATCTCGTCAAGCATAATTACGGGGTTGGAAACTTGCACTTCCTTAAGAGCCTGCACAAACTTTCCAGGCATTGCCCCTACGTAAGTGCGCCGATGCCCTTTTATTTCTGCCTCGTCGCGCATTCCCCCTAAACTAAAGCGATAGAACTGGCGACCTAAGGCATCGGCAATTGAGCGACCAATACTGGTTTTCCCTACGCCTGGCGGACCCACCAATAACAAAATGGAGCCTGCAATTTCTCCCTTGAAGGATCCAACCGCCAAAAATTCAAGTATTCGATCTTTTACATCGGCCAAGCCATCGTGGTGCTCATCCAGCACTACACGCGCGTGATCGAGTTCCAGATTGTCCTCAGACGCGACTCCCCAGGGCACGGACGTGGCCCAATCGAGGTAATTTCGGGTGACGCCGTATTCGGGCGAGCCCGTCTCCAGTACGGATAACTTGGTCATCTCTTCTTCGATGCGCTTTGCCACCGCGTCGGGCAGGGTTAGGTCCGCGATTCTCTCGGCAAACATCTCACCATCAGAGGTCCTATCATCCTTCGATAAGCCCAACTCTTTCTGGATTACCTTTAGCTGTTCCCGCAGGAAAAACTCGCGCTGTTGATCGCTTATTTTTTCGTTTACCTGACTGCTAATTTGGTTTTGCAGTTCAGCCACCTCGCGCTCCTTTTTAAGCAGCACAAGTACTTTTTCCATCCTCGACAACAGCGGCAATGTATCGAGTATTTCCTGCAGTTCATCCCCCTTGGCGCTAGTTAAGGCGGCGGAGAAATCCGCCAGTAGACTGGGTTGATTAGGGCTAAAATGCGACAGATACTGTTTTAGCTCTTCACTGTAAAGAGGGTTGAGAGGCAGTAACTCCCTGATCTCTTTGATCAGAGCCATCGCATAGGCCTTTATCTCGTCACTATCACGATCGCCTTGACTAGAGGGATATTCGACCTGCGCGAGGTAGGGCACGGTGTCATTGAGCCAACGAACAACACGAAAACGTTTGACGCCCTGCACCAGAAACTGGGTCCCTACCTCTTCACCTACGGGCGGCTTGTGCAGCCTGACAACACAACCAATGGTGGGGAATTGGCGCGAATCTAAGGCCCCACCACCTGCCTTATCAACAAAGCTCAAGCCAATTAAATTGCTGCCACTTTTCTCGACCGCCGCCAGCGCGCTGCCCCATTCTTCAGGGTTAACGGCCACGGGCTGAATTTGCCCGGGGAAGAATGGCCTAGTGGGTATGGGCATCACATACAGCGTGTCAGGTAACATATCATCCGCGACCGCAGGCGAGTTTGGCACCGAATAAGAATGTGCCAAATCTGGCTCTACAGGCTTTTTCTTCTTGCTCATTCGATCGTAATCCCTTGTATAATGACGCACTAAATATGGCACTTTGTCCCTCCAGATATGGGTGCATTGAGCTCAATTTCAAGGCATAGAGGACACAGCGTGAATCTCAATCAGGCATCACACAGCGAGCTGCGCATGCAGCTAGTACGATTACAAGATGAATACGACACCTTAAAACGGGCGGGATTAAATCTAGACCTCACCAGGGGCAAGCCCAACATTGCACAAGTGGCGCTAGCCAGCCCCATGGACGGCTGCCTGGAAGGCGATTTTATCAGCGCTGAGGGCATAGACGTGCGCAATTACGGCGGTCTCGATGGCCTGCTAGAAGCGAGGCAATTATTTGGTTCTATTTTGGGTGTGCCCGCACAGCACACTCTGATAGGCGGTAATGGCAGTCTCACCTTAATGTATCAAACCGTTCAGTTTGCGCTACAAGCAGGCACTAGGGGACCCGACAGCGCCTGGAAGCATGAGGGGCAGATAAAATTCCTCTGCCCATCGCCAGGGTATGATCGGCATTTTAGCATTTGTGAGTATCTGGGTATCGAGCTGCTCGCAGTGCCCATGCTCGACACAGGACCCGATATGGATGTGGTTGAGGATCTTGTTCAACAAGATCCTCAAATTAAGGGAATATGGTGTGTTCCGCGTTTTTCAAATCCCACCGGTTGTGTCTACAGCGATGAAACGGTGCGACGAATAGCCAATTTAGGACGAATAGCCGGCAAGGGTTTCGCCGTCATGTGGGACAATGCCTATGCGGTGCATGCGCTGTGCGATACAGCGCAACCCCTTGCATCTATATACGACTACTGTGAAGAGTACGACACTCAGGATAGTATCTTTCAATTTGGCTCCACGTCCAAAATGACATTTGCCGGCTCCGGGATTTGCTTTATGGGCAGCAGCGAGGCCAATTTATCCGCCTTTAAGCACCACTTGGCATTTCAAACTATAGGGCCGGACAAAGTGAATCAACTGCGACATGTCCGGTTCCTCAAAGACCAGGCACATATATCGCAGCACATGGCCAAGCATGCCGAGATCGTCGGTCCACGTTTTGCCTGCGTACTGAACATACTGGAATCTGGGTTAGCGGGCACGGGAATGGCCGAGTGGACAGAGCCAGAGGGAGGTTACTTTATTTCTTTCGACAGTCGCCCCGGTCTCGCGAAACACATTGTTGAACTGGCTGATGAAATCGGCGTTAAAGTAACGCCCGCCGGCGCAACTTATCCCTATGGTAAAGACCCTGTGGATTGCAATATTCGTCTCGCACCGACCTTCCCTTCACTGGAAGACGTGAGGGCGGCCATGGAAGCGTTCGTTGTTTGTGTGAAACTCGCGTCAGTTGAGCAGGCGTTGAAAGCCGACGAGGCTTGAACTGCGCAGAGTTACTTAATCGCCAGCGAAGCGTTTATTCTTCGCCGCCAGATAGTCCTGGTATGGTGGGCGAAAAAGGAAAGCTGGCCACATTGCTGCCGCCGCCTTCAGAAATCTTACTCGCGCCCTCTTTGTCGACCTCATCGATGCGAATAATGGCCTGAATAGGGATATAGCTGCGCTTGACACCCTTAAATTCGGCTTTCAGTTTTTCTTCGCTGGGATCAACCAAAATCTGAGATCGCTCGCCAAAGACGAATTCCTCTACCTCGATAAATCCCCACATATCGCTTTGGTAAATTTGTCGCGCGAAAACTTCAAACACCTGTTGGTTGTTATGAAATATCACCTTGTAGACGGATTGGTTTGTCATCATTGCCTCTGCCAGGGTTACACCTGTCGCTTATTCACCTGATTTCAGGGGGCGGCAATATTACCACCATCTGGACAGAATTCCAGCATCAGAGGGCTTTCACTATTACCAGTTGGCGTTTACTACTGTATAATTTGCATCCCTTTTTGAACTCGGCTTGTAATGACCAAGAAGCTTTACATCAAAACCCACGGCTGTCAGATGAACGAGTATGACTCGTCCCGCATGGGTGATCTGCTGCATGAAAGTCATCAGATGGAGCTGACCGACAGCCCTGAAGACGCTGACGTTCTTTTGCTAAACACCTGTTCTATAAGGGAAAAAGCTCAAGAAAAAGTGTTTCACCAGCTCGGCCGCTGGAAGCGCTTGAAGCTGAAAAATCCCGATCTTATCATCGGCGTAGGCGGCTGCGTTGCCAGTCAGGAAGGCGAGGCTATAGGAAAACGCGCGCCCTACGTAGACCTAGTGTTTGGACCACAAACCCTGCACCGATTGCCGGAGATGTTGGACAAGCGGGGCCCTGGAGGCACCATAATTGTCGATGTCAGCTTCCCGGAAATCGAGAAATTTGATAATTTGCCCGAACCTCGCGTCGATGGCCCCTCTGCGTTTGTCTCGATTATGGAAGGTTGCAGCAAGTACTGCACGTTCTGTGTGGTCCCCTACACCAGGGGCGAGGAAGTTTCTCGACCGCTGGATGACGTGATCGCAGAGGTTGCGCATTTGGCCGAACGCGGTGTTCGCGAGGTCAATTTACTGGGCCAGAACGTCAACGCTTATCGCGGAATGGACCATCAGGACGAACAAATCGATTTTGCCGAATTACTCACTTTTGTCGCTCAAATTGAAGGCATCGATCGAATTCGCTACACCACCTCTCACCCAGTTGAGTTCTCCGATGCGTTGATCGACGCCTATGCCAGTATCCCCCAGTTAGTAGATCACTTACACCTGCCGGTACAGAGTGGCTCAGACCGTATTTTAATGGCCATGAAGCGCGGCCACACCGCACTGGAATATAAGTCTAAAATTAGACGATTGCGTAAAATCCGCCCCGACATCAGCATTTCATCCGACTTTATCATAGGCTTTCCCGGTGAATCCGAAGCCGACTTTGCCGCCACCATGAAATTGATAGAAGAGATAGAGTTCGACCATTCATTCAGCTTTGTCTACAGCGCTAGACCTGGCACCCCAGCGTCAGACCTGCCAGACTTGACTGATGAAGATACGAAGAAGAAACGGCTGAAGATCCTGCAAGACCGTATTATTCAACAGACCCAACGAATCAGCCGCCGAATGGTCGATTCCAAGCAAAAAATACTGGTCACCGGAGTATCCAAAAAAGATCCGGGACAATTACAAGGTCGTACCGAAAATAACCGGGTGGTTAACTTTTCTGCCAGTGATCACGCGCTGATAGGCAGCTTTGTCACTGTCCTAATTGGGCAAGCACTGCCAAACTCCCTGCGCGGCACCCTCGTCGATAGTTGACGGAACCGAATTCCGGTATATTCTTAAATAACCCCAACCAGCCCATGCGGCCAAAGAGCAACTTGAATAGCGAACTTCCAAGCCAACAGGCGACCCTCACTCTGGAACCCAATGATACACGTCACCTGGCATTGCTATGCGGCCAGCTAGACTCCCATTTGCGGCAGATTGAGAAGTATCTAGACATCAAAATAAACGCCAGGGGCAACCAGTTTGTGCTGTCGGGTCTAGCGGAGGATGTCACTGCGGCCCAGCAACTGCTACCCCATCTTTACGGCGAAGTGTGTCAGGGTGTTGAGCTGAGTCCAGAATCTTTGCATCTCCAGTTACAACTACCCAATCAAGGACTTTCGCCGTTGGGCGACGGCAGCGCTCCGGCTGAAATAATCCCTATCATTCGCACAAAACGCGCCTCTATTAAGCCCCGAGGGATTAATCAGCAAGCCTATGTGCGCAGCATCAAACACAGCGACATCAATTTTGGCATTGGACCCGCCGGCACAGGTAAAACGTTCTTGGCCGTTGCCTGCGGGGTAGAAGCCTTAATGGCTGAAGAAGTTAAGCGTATATTGCTCGTTCGTCCCGCTGTGGAAGCAGGTGAGAAACTGGGTTTTCTACCCGGAGATTTGAGCCAAAAAATTGACCCCTATCTGCGCCCTTTATACGACGCCCTGTATGAAATGCTGGGCTTTGAAACGGTAAACAAATACATCGAACGAAATATCATAGAAGTAGCCCCCCTAGCCTTTATGCGTGGCCGCACTCTCAACAATGCCTTCATTATTCTCGATGAGGCCCAAAACACAACTCGAGAACAAATGAAGATGTTTCTCACCCGTATCGGCTTTGGTTCCACTGCCGTTATCACGGGCGACGCCACCCAGATTGATCTACCCAAGGGTCTTCCATCGGGCCTCATTCACGTGAGCAACATCCTCGATGAAGTTAAAGGTATCGGTTTTACCTATTTTGCCAATAAAGATGTGGTTCGCCACCCATTGGTCCAAAGAATAGTCGAGGCCTACGACGCTCATGAACTACCGGCCACGGCATTGGATAAGTCGCTAAAATGAGTTTGCGTGTAGATGTTCAGACCGCCACTTCGGAGCCCGTTCCCGAAGAGGGAGACATACGAAGCTGGATTGAGGCGGCGTTAAGTATGCATCGAGAAGATGTCGAACTCACCGTGCGACTCGTAGATGTCGCCGAAATGGCCGAATTGAATGAATCTTACCGGGGTAAGTCCGGCCCCACTAATGTGTTGTCTTTTCCTGCAGACCTGCCCGCAGAAGTCACCCTGCCCCTGCTCGGCGACATTGTTATCTGCGCACCCGTTGTCGCACGCGAAGCATCCGCGCAGCATAAACCTGAAATGGCCCATTGGGCTCATATGACGGTCCACGGCACCTTACACTTACTGGGCTATGATCACCTGGAGGAGAGAGAGGCTGTTGCGATGGAGGTGCTGGAAACAGAAATTCTGGCTCGCTTAAACTACCCCTGCCCCTATGCAGAAAGCCCAACTGTGGAGCAATTGCAGCAATGAGTGATGACCGATCAAATGGAGACTCGGGCACACCAGCCTGGATCTCAAAAATTGGCTCGATATTTTCCAGCGAACCACGCACCCGCCAAGACTTGGCCGACGCGGTGTCTGTCGCGGTAGACAACGAACTCATTGATGATGACGCGCGTAGCATCATTGAAGGGGCTCTGCAGGTCAGTGACATGCAGGTTCGGGACATCATGGTTCCCAAAGCTCAAATGATCGTCATCAAGGAAGATTCTTCGCTTGAGGAAATTTTACCGCAAATTATCAGCTCCGCGCACTCGCGTTACCCTGTTGTCGGCGAGAGCCCCGATGATGTTTTGGGTGTATTGCTGGCCAAGGATTTACTGCCGCAAATACTCAACCCCGATCACAGCAGTTTCAAAATGTCAGATTTACTGCGCAAGACCATGGTGGTGCCCGAAAGCAAAAGACTCAATATACTGCTGCGAGAATTTCGTGAAAACCATAACCATATGGCGGTTGTCATTGATGAATATGGCGGGGTTGCCGGACTGGTCACCATTGAAGACGTACTGGAAGAAATCGTCGGCGAGATAGAAGACGAGACCGACGGCCAGGCCGATACCTTTATCCACAAAATTACCGACGATGACTATTTCATCAAAGCGCTCACACCTATTGAAGAATTTAACCAATACTTCAGTGCGGATTTTAGTGAAGAAGAATTCGACACCATAGGCGGGCTGGTCATACAGGCGTTTGGACATATGCCAACGCGCAACGAAGTGACACAGATTGGCGAGTACGAATTCAAAGTGATTAATGCCGATCAGCGCAAAATGCACAGTTTGCGCATGCGTCCTTGCTGAATCTTGTATTGGCGCCAGTCGCTGGCGCATTCGTAACACTGTCGCTGGCGCCTTTTGACTGGTGGCCTTTGGGCATCCTCAGCTGCGCTATTTTTGCCAACTTGCTGGCCAACTGCACTCCCAGACAAGCGATCTGGCGCGGCTGGCTATATGGCTTGGGCATGTTTGGTTCCGGCGCATCCTGGGTCTACATCAGCATACATGTGCACGGTGCCGCCAATCCCGCATTGGCCGGCTTTCTAACGCTCACTTGGTGCGCGGGCCTGGCGCTGTTGCAGGCTTTGTTTGCTTGGTGCTACGTCCGTTTTGTGCGCCCTTTGCCGGGGGGAATGCTACTGGGTTTTGCTGCGCTCTGGGTGTTGTTCGAATGGCTGCGCAGCTGGCTGCTGACTGGTTTTCCCTGGCTGTATTTGGGCTATGCTCATGTAGATACCTGGATCTCGGGATGGGCGCCATTAATAGGCGTTTATGGTTTGTCGTTTATCTGCGCCTTGACGGGCAGCTGCCTTTATCTCATCTGGCGCGTCAGAGAATTGGGGTCGGTGCTCACCTATGTTTTCCTAGTCGGCCTCATGTGGATGAGCGGCAATCAACTTAAGCCTATGGAGTGGGTGGCACCCGCCTTAAGCGAACCACTCAGTGTCGCCATCTATCAGCCCAATATCGCACAAGAAAAGAAATGGGATCGACAGTGGTATCAACCCATCTTGCAGCAGTATGAGACCGCACTTCCAGCCCAGTATGGCCACGATATTGTGCTGTGGCCTGAATCAGCCATTCCCAACATCTACCAGAATGCGCGGAGTTTTCTCGACCCTATCGCACTCAAAGCGGCACAATCCAATACGACGTTGATCACCGGAATACCCTACCGCTCGCCCGATGGATCGGCCTACCACAATAGTATTATTGCACTGGGTAATGGCAAGGGTGTTTATCACAAACAAAGATTGGTGCCCTTTGGCGAGTTCGTACCCATGGAAGATATGTTGCGAGGATTAATCGCATTTTTTGACCTGCCGATGTCGGCGTTTACCGCGGGCGACCACCAACAAAAACCTTTGCGAGCCGGAGGTTATCGAATTGCGCCCTTTATTTGCTATGAAGTGGTCTACCCCGATTTAGTCGCCCAGAGCGCGGGAGACGCAGATTTGCTCGTTACCATTAGTAACGACAGCTGGTTTGGCGAATCAATCGGTCCTCTGCAACACCTGCAAATGGCTCAAATGCGCGCCTTGGAGAACGGCAGATACATGATTCGCGGTACCAACAACGGTGTGTCCGCTATTATTAATCATCGCGGTCAAATCGTAGCGCAAAGCGCACAGTTCGTGGCCACAACCTTAACGGGCGAAGTACAGCTGATGTTAGGCAAAACGGCGTTCAGTAGTTTTGGCTCCCGACCCATAATCATCGGCAGTGCCGGCGTACTATTTCTTATGGCAGGCGTCTACCTGGCCTTTTGGCGGGACATCGAATAAATCCCGCTGGCTATAGTGCATATTGGGGCATAACAAACCACAACCAATAGCAAAGACCATCGACACCCCCCAATGTCGTCATACCGCACAAATCACTCGGGTAAAGACATCGCCGCACAAT
>JBLHSI010000061.1:0-14032 GCA_047626655.1 Halioglobus sp. | reverse complement strand
AAATCGCCTGAGGCAGAAGTCAGGTGACCAAACAGTTCTGTCAGGGTACCGAGTCTCTCCTTCAGTTGCTTTTGCTTGTCCGCTATTAGCAAATCATTTTCTTCAAACGTTTTTTCCAGCTGCGCACTGAGGCGCTCCTGGCTATCACGTTCCGCTTCGGCCTTTTTCACCGCTGAAGCCTGATTGGCTTTGTCTTTGCGAAACGCTGCTTCGCGTGAATTGTTTTCTTTAGACTCGCTTATCTGACCCTTCTTAACGAAGTCCAGTAATTGATCCAAGGATTTGGCTTCCTGCGCGAAGGCAGAACTACCCGAAAATACTAATGTGCCACACATGGCAAGAGCAGCTGCTTTTACGATTTTAAAGCTCATTACATGGCCTCCGGCGCTGAAATTGGCATATTCAACAATTCAATAGTGGCTTGCTTCTTCGCGATACGAATACCTTTGCGAATAGCGCCGTCATAATCACCTGAGGGCAGGTCTACCCAAGCCCCCGCACTTTTGTCCCACGCGCCAGAGGTGGCACCATCAGTCGTCTGGTACACCAACGCAACGCGACCTACACGCAGGAAATCAACTTCACGCTGAGTCCCTCCTAGGTCAATGTTTCCTCTATATGTATCCATACCTCGGCCGTACTGTAGCTCAATATTATAGGCCTCTAGCACGCCGCGGAACTTCTCAGCTACGCTTACATCCGCACGATCCAGGTTAGCCCGCAGGAACCCAATACGCTGTACTCGCTCCTCTTTAGCGAACGGCACGTCGAGCGCAACAAACTGCTCAAGGCCGTCGATCATACGAATCACAAGCGGCGTCATCTGTCGCTGAATGACCGTCACCTGAGAAATCGAGTTTTCGATGTCTAGAACACGCTTCTCCTGGTTTGCGATCTGGCGTTGCAATCGACCGTTATAAACCTTGAGGCCGTCAACCTGCTTCACGACGGTTTTGTAGTCGCCGAGTAAGTCTCGAGTTTCATCGGCCAAACGGTCGATTTTAACCTGAGATTTTTTGGCCGCTACGTTTTTGGAAGTTCCAACCGCTAGGATGGAGTCCAAGGTACTGGCTTGCACCGCGGCAACAGTCGCCGACAGAGCGCCCGCAGTTACGACAGTAGCTAGCAGTAGTTTTTTCAATCGATGCGTAGTCATGGGGATTGTGTTTCCTATAATCCAACTAAGTGATTCAGAGCCGATAATTCGAGAGTCGGTACTTAATTTATAGTCAATATTTCAATGTCGGTAAACCGAGGCTGAGAATATAAACGCAATAAAGTTATTAATTCAATCATATGCACCCGATAGGGGTATGCTTAAATTTATTATGGGAAGAAAGGTTACACTTTAGAGGAAGAACACTCGTCAAGTAACACTCTTATTGGCGCAGCCTGACCTAACACCGCTCATAAACAACAAAACTAAAATCGTACATATTGGCCTCGGCCGCACAGTGGTGCTCGCGACTCATTTCCCGCCATTGCTGCCAATCGATCTCGGGGAGATAGGCATCGCCCTCCACCGACGAGTGCACTTCTGTGATGTACATCCGATGCGCCAGCGGAATAGCGGCAGCGTAAATACCTGCGCCACCGATGACCATGAGTTCTTGCGTGCCATCAATTAGCGCGATCTCTTTTGCAAGGGTGAGTGCCGCTTCTACGCTCGATACGACTTTCACCCCTGCAGCCGAAAATTCGGCATTGCGCGAAACCACGATATTGGTGCGCCCCGGAAGAGGCCTCCCAATGGACTCGTAGGTTTTACGGCCCATCACAATTGGTTTTCCCAAGGTGGTGCGCTTAAAAAACTGCAAGTCTGCTGGCAGGTGCCAGGGCAGAGCGTTATTGCGCCCAACCACTCCGTTGTCCGCCACGGCAACAATAATCGACAGTTCGATCACAGTAGGATCAGTCCTCACACCGCTACCGGCGCCGCTATGTGCGGATAGGGCTGGTAGTTGAGCAGTTCAAAGTCGTCGAAACAATAATCGTAAATGCTGTCTGGTCGACGCAGAATTTTCAGCTGCGGCAGTTCGCGCGGCTCACGCTGAAGTTGCAGCTTAACCTGGTCGAAGTGATTGCTGTAAATATGAGAATCACCGGTACAAACGATAATCTCTCCCAAGCCTAGGTCACACTGCTGAGCCAACATCATTGTGAGTACGGCCAAGCTGGCGGTGTTGTAGGGCAACCCGAGAAACGAGTCACTGGAACGAATCATGAGCTGTGCTGAAAGCTTGCCGTCTGCCACATAAAATTGATACAGCAGATGACAGGGAGGCAGCGCCATGCGTCCTGCTTTAGCATTCTCTTGGGGTGACACCGACTCATCGGGAAGATATTCAACATTCCACGCGTGAAACAATATTCTGCGGCTGTCCGGGTTATTGCGCAGGCAATCAATCACATAGTCTATTTGGTTGATTGTTCGTCCATCGCTGGTCGGCCAGGCGGTCCACTGGGCCCCATAAACCGGCCCTAAGTCGCCCTCTGGGGTAGCCCATTCGTTCCAGATTTTCACACCGTTTTCATTCAGCCAGCGCGTATTTGTGTCACCGCTAAGAAACCATATAAGTTCATTAACAATGCTTTTAAGATGCAGCTTTTTGGTGGTTAGCAAAGGAAATCCACCGGCCAAATCATGGCGATACTGACGGCCAAATACCGACAGCGTGCCGGTGCCAGTTCTATCGCCTTTGCGCACGCCGTGATCGAGAATGTCCTGTAGCAGATCCAAATACTGTTTCACTTACGACGCTCCTGTTTCGCGGCCTTGGACGGATGTCCGCCTACCGATCGATGGGAAATATAAAGCAAAAATAAGCCTAATAGAATCATAGGAACAGACAACACTTGCCCCCGGGTAACCCAACCTAGAGCCTGAAAACCAAGGTGCTCGTCGGGCTCGCGAAAAAACTCTGCAACAAAACGCAAACAACCATACCCCAGAGAGAACACACCTGAAACAGCCCAACGCGGTCGCGGCTTTGACGAATACCACAGCACAATGAAAAACAGCAATACCCCCTCCAGCGCAAATTGGTACAACTGGGAGGGATGCCTGGCCAACTGCAGTGTATCGTTGGGGAACTTCATAGCCCAAGGTACATCGCTCGCCCGCCCCCACAACTCCTGGCCGATAAAGTTGCCCAGGCGACCCAGCGCCAAGCCTACCGGCGTTAGAGGTGCAACAAAGTCCATCATGTCCCCATAGGCAATCTTGCGGCTGCGGGAAAACCAAAACATAGCGACAAGCACGCCAATGAGGCCGCCATGAAACGACATCCCGCCCTGCCACACCCGCAATAACCAGCTCGGATCTTCGACGACGCGATCCCAGGCGTAGAAAAGGGTATATCCCAACCTGCCCCCCAAAACCACGCCCAGTGCAGCGAAGAAAATAACATCGTCAACTTGTCCTCGCTGAAGAACGCTGTGTGGTCGCGAAGTTCGCCTAACTGCGAGCCACCAGGCAAATGCCAAGCCGGCGAGATAGGTAAGGCCATACCAGTGTATTTTGACGGGCCCCAGTGCGAGGGCGACCGGGTCAATTTCAGGATAGGGCAGCATAGTAACCTTCGGTTGGGTAGAGTGACTGAGTGCCACTTATCCTGCACAGCAAGTGACAACCGTATTATCATGCACGCCAGAGGGATTCACAATTGTTTCCCGAAGATTGAGAAGCCCACTATGTGTTTGCTTGTGTTTGCCCATCGAGCTCACCCCGACTTTCAGCTGCTATTGGCAGCTAATAGGGATGAATTTCACGCCAGAGAGACGCTAGCGGCCGGCTTTTGGCCGGACTACCCTGCGCTACTAGCCGGTAAAGACCTGGAACAGGGAGGGACATGGATGGGAATCACGCGAGCCGGAAGGTTCGCCGCTGTTACCAACTGTCGCAGTTCAAATACTGCCACTCCAGCCCCCCGATCTAGAGGAGAGCTGCCTCTGGGCTTCCTTACCGGTGAACAAAGTATCGCCCAGTATCTAGACTGGCTGGTCGTGCACGCCGAGCAGTATGCGGGTTTCAATCTGCTACTCGGTGAGGGCGAAAATCTGTGGTACTTCGGCAGCGACGATAGCGAAGGCCAACCCCAATCACCGCTGCTATTGCAACCGGGTGTATACGGCTTGAGCAACGCTCAGCTCGACACTCCTTGGCCCAAGGTGGAACGCGGCAAACAGCGTCTTTACCGCTTGCTTGATGGCGCCACACTAGACCACGACGCGCTGAGCACGCTGGTCAATAGTACACAGCAGTCGAAGACGCGAATTCCGGGTCAGGAGCACTTAGACGCGGAACTCGAAAAATTACTGTCAGCGCAATTTATCCAGAGCGAAAGCTACGGCACCCGCTCTTCAACCACGCTTAGCATTAGCAAGGACCAGGAGGTCACCTGGCGCGAAGTAAACTTTGATTGTGACGCCGCAGTGATCGGCAGCCGCTGCGAGTCTTTCAGCGTCGAGTCAGGGAAGCTGTGAGCCCCGTCCCACTCAAGCTCATTCGGCGGTATTCACAGGCCCGTGAATAAACTGGTCTAAGCCGTGTTCCAGCAGCGAGCTTTCGAGGCGCTCTTGCACCTCAGATGCGTTCTCCATAATCATCACTTCATCGAGAATTTCAACCGCCTCCTCCAGTGTGATTTTTCGTATCGCCTGCTTGACCTTGGGCAGACTGGTGGCGTTCATCGACAACACGCTATAGCCCATCGCCACCAACAAAATCGCGGCCCGCGGATCGCCGGCCAATTCACCGCAAATACTCACAAGCTTACCCTCCTCATGAGCCGCTGCGGCCACCGCTTTCAAGGCGCGCAGCACCGCTGGGTGAAAGGAGTGGTAGAGATCTGCCACTCGCGCGTTGTTGCGATCTACTGCCAGTAAGTATTGAGTGAGGTCATTGCTACCCACCGATAGGAAATCAACCCGGCTCGCCAGTGCCCTCGCCTGGTAGACAGCGGCTGGCACTTCCACCATGACGCCTATAGGTGGCAATTCGACATCTATGCCCTCTTGCAGCAGTTCCTTGTGGCTGCGACGAATCAACTGCAAAGCCTCATCCAACTCGGCAACATTACTGATCATCGGCAGCATGATACGAAGGTTTCCCAATCCTTCATTGGCTTTGAGCATAGCTCTTACCTGGGCTAGAAAAATCTCCGGGTGGTCCAGAGTCACGCGTATTCCGCGCCAGCCAAGAAACGGGTTTTCCTCGTCTATGGGAAAATACGGCAACGACTTATCACCACCAATATCGAGGGTTCGCATGGTCACAGGTTTTGGTGCAAAGGCTTCTAACTGCTCCCGGTATATTTGTCGCTGCTCCTCCTCGCTGGGGAAGCGCTCGCGCAACAGGAACGGCACTTCAGTACGATACAAGCCAACCCCTTCCGCTCCCTGCTCTAACGACCGGGCCACATCCGCCATCAAGCCCGTGTTGACCCACAGGGGCAGGCGGTGACCATCCAGAGTTTCACAGGGTAGGTCGCGCAAGGATTCCAGATCTCGAGACAGCGCTTCGTCCTGCTCCAGCACTTCTTGATAACGCTTCTTCAGCGCCGCCGGCGGGTTGAGTTCTACGGCGCCTACATAACCGTCGATAATCAGCTCTCGATCTTGCAACTTGGTGTAGGGTAAATCGACGGCACCCATCACTGTGGGTACACCCATGGCCCGCGCCAAAATAGCAACATGGGAGTTACCTGAGCCCTTGACGGAGATAATGCCAACTAATTTTTCGCGCGGTATTTCTCCCAGCGACGTTGCCGTTAGCTCCTCACCAACAAGAATGGTTTGGCTGGGGAATTCGCGTACTTCATGATCCTTTTCCTGCAAGTATGTGAGTACTCGCGTACCCAAATCCTTAACATCTACAGCACGTTCGCGCAGGTAACTGTGCTCCATACGTTCGAAATGTCGAATGTGCTGAATCATTACCTGGCTCAATGCGCCCTGGGCCCATTGTCCCGCCTTGATGAGACTGGCGACCTCGGCACCTATCGTCGAGTCATCTAAAATACCCAAATATACATCGAACAAAGCGTGGTCTTCCGGATTTAATTGGTCGGCAAGGTTACTCGCCACAGTACGAATGTCGTTGCGCACAAACCCCAATGCTTCCTTAAATGCGCGTAACTCGACCCGGCGCTTCTTTACAATCCTTCGCGGCACAGCGTATAAGTCTGCGCCGGGAGATACCACCACCACGGTGCCTATGGCTATTCCTGGCGCACCCGCGATCCCCATCACTTTGGCAGAACTACCTAGGCCCGACCTGGGCTCTCCCTGCACCGTTCCCGTGACTCGCGCGTGGGCGATAACGCCCGCCAACTGCGCCGACATGGTCACTAGAAAAGCTTCGTCACTCTCGTCAAACCGACGCCGCTCGGATTGCTGCACGACAAGTACGCCCAATACTTTGCGCTGGTGAATAATCGGCACTCCCAAGAATGCGTGAAATGCTTCCTCTCCGATATCACGCAATAACTGAAAACTGGGGTGCGCTTCAGCACTTTCCAAGTTAATCGGCTCTTCACGCTCAGCGACCAATCCGACTAAGCCTTCGCCGGAGGCCAGACTGGCGATGCCAATCTGGTCAGTGTTTAGTCCCTCGGTGGCTTCCAATATAAAACGATCACTACCCGGGTCGCGCATATACACGCTGCACACTTGTGTCCCCATCGACTCACGTACGCGCTTGACGATAATACCTAGCGCTTCATTTAGGCTCTCAGCGTCATTGACCTCCTGAACGATAGCGCGCAGCCTTTCAAGCATCATAGGCGTTCACCTGCAGTGCGCCGTATGTGCTGACCCAGTGGAACTACCAGTTCTTTCATAGCTTTGCGATAGACTTCTCGCTTGAACGGGACCACCTCGTTTAACGGATACCAATAACTGACCCACTGCCAGCGATCAAATTCGGGCTTGCTGTTGAGGTCTAGGCACACTTCTTGATCATCGCCCAACATGCGCAATAGAAACCACTTCTGCTTTTGTCCAATGCATATCGGCCCCTTGCCCTTATCTTTGCGGACAAATCGCTTGGGCAGGCGGTAGCGCAACCAGCCCTGCGTATGGGCCAAAACTTCGACCTTATCGGCAGTCAAACCCACTTCCTCCTCCAGCTCGCGATACAGCGCTTCAAGCGGAGATTCCTCTCTGTTAATGCCGCCTTGAGGGAATTGCCATGCATCCCGCCCGCCTATGCGACGCGCCCATAGCAGTTGGCCCTGGCCATTGGTTAGCATTATTCCCACATTCGGTCGAAATCCGTCTGAATCGATCACTTCGATACGCCGCCTCGTTTTTCTAACCCGCTATTGTTCCACATTTTGGCGCGACTGAGAAATACGCCTTTTTTTGATCCTCGCCGCAACGGCGGGAGAGTAGTGGAAAACCGACGGTAATCTCATTATGCTAACCGCCCTCAAATTGAGATCTCATCATGACTTTGGCTATCTTCGACTTGGACAACACTCTTATTGGTGGCGACAGCGACAACCTATGGGGTCAGTATTTATTTGATCATGGCCTGGTAGAGGCGGCTGATTTCGCCCGCCAGAATGACCAATTTTACGAAGACTACACATCGGGTACCCTCGACATTGATGCCTACCTGAGATTCGCCCTCGCGCCGCTGAAAAACCAGCCACTAGAGGTGTTGCAGGACTGGCATACCAACTTTATGCGCGAGGTCATAGAGCCCATTATACTGCCAAAAGGACTGTCGCTGATCGCCGAGCACCGCGCGCTAGGCCATACACTCATCATCATCACCGCCACCAACGCCTTCATCACACGGCCCATCGCGAATGCCCTGGGCATCGACCACTTACTCGCTTGTGACGCAGAAATAGTTGATGGTCTCTATACGGGCGAACCCATCGGCGTTCCGTCCTATCGAGAAGGCAAAGTCGTTCGTCTCACGGCCTGGCTGAAACAGACCGGAGAGTCGTTTGACGGCGCGTATTTCTACAGCGACTCGCACCACGACCTTCCGTTATTGGGAAAAGTAGCACATCCAGTAGCGGTCGACCCCGACCCAACACTGCGGCGCGAAGCAGAACACAAAAACTGGAAAATACTCTCGTTACGAGACTAAAGCCGCCATGCCTTACAAGATACGTGCGTAAACCGCTTTTAGGTACTCGGTTTCGGGGATCGCGGGATGGATGGGGTGATCGGGGCCCTGCCCGCCCTGTTCAATGATTTGCAATTGCACGCCAGCTCGATTGGCGGCGCCCTGCATCGCCTGCATAAGGTCGGCACGGCTTAAATGCATAGAACAAGAGGCCGATACCAAAATACCTCCAGGGCGCAGCAAACGCAGGCCCAACTCATTGATTTTCCGGTAGGCAGCAATGCCTTTTTTGATATCTTTGCGCCGCTGAATAAAAGCGGGCGGATCTAAGATAACCACATCATAGCGTTCATTTTCGACGTGCAGGGCTTTGAGGGTTTCCACCGCCGATCCTTGTCGCGAACTCACAACGCCAGCCAGATCGTTTAACTCTGCGTTGCGCAACACTCCCGCCAGCGCTGTTTCGGAGCTGTCTACACAGCATACCGACGCCGCGCCAAATGCTGCGGCCTGAACACCCCAGCCACCGATGTAGCTGTAAACATCCAACACTGCTTTACCGACAACATGATCTACCAGTCGGGCTCTGGCCATGCGGTGATCAAAAAACCAACCCGTCTTTTGCCCATCCCACACCGGGGCCAAAAATTGCACGCCATTTTCTTCCAGCACAACCTGTTGCGGCACTTCACCGTGCACCACCTCAATACGATCATCCAGCCCCAGTTCTCGACGGCCTCGACTATCAGCGCGCAGCAGTATGCCAGCGGGACTCAATAATTCTACCAGCGCTTCAAAAATCACAGCCTCGAAACACTCAATGCCTGCATTGTTAAGCTGCACCACCAAATAGTCGCCAAAACGATCAACAATCAAGCCGGGCACGTAATCACTGTCACCGTAAACGAGGCGGTAAAACGGTTTATCGAAGGCCGCCTCGCGGCCCTCTAAAGCCCTGTCAATCAGAAATCGAAGCAGGCTTAGATCTAATTCTCGGGCTTCACCGAGGGCATAAATACGCCCACAAATGAGCGACTGTGGCTCCATATAGGCAGAGCCCAAAACCGCTCCATCAGATCCCCGCACACACACCATATCGCCTGATGTAAAGCGATTGAGCGGTGTTTTACCCGTGTCGACTTCATTGGAATAAACCCAAAGATGACCGCCGCGCACACGCCGATCTGCGCCTTTGCGCAAATATAAATCGGATAGTTGATGATCCAAAGGTATGCTCCGGGTTACGTCTCGATTATTCCTCGTCTGCGCAGTGCGCTTGATATTCTTCGGCGCTGAGCAAACCGTTTAACTCATCTGTATCGCTGGGTGCAAGCTTAAAGAACCAACCATCGTTGTAGGGGTCGGCGTTAACCGTTTCGGGCTCGTCTTCCAGCTGCTCATTAATAGCGATAACTTCGCCGCCCACGGGCGTATAGATGTCAGAAGCCGCCTTCACCGATTCAACCACACCGGCGTCACCACCCGCTGACAATGTATCGCCCACTTCGGGCAACTCAACAAAGACTACGTCTCCCAGCGCACTCTGGGCGTGATCGGTGATGCCAATAGTCACACTGCCATCTTCTTCCAGCCTAGCCCACTCGTGGCTGCTGGCGATTTTCAGTTCACTCGGTACGTCACTCATACTTGTTCCTCTAACTGGATATCTGGGGATCGTTGTTCGCAGCCGTTATTCTAACTGCCAGCTAGCTATATGCCCATAGCCCGCTGCATAAGTTGGCGTTTTATGGGGCCTAGAGAGGACACTCGGCGCATGCCCTCATTGCGCAACAACCTAACGGGCAGAGACGATTGTTCAAACAGCGACTTGAAGCCATCCATCGCCGCCATCATCAGCATATTCTCACTCTTGCGTTTGCGCTGATAGCGCTTCAACAATTGCAGCTGCCCGGGGTTGGC
Organism: Halioglobus sp.; assembly: GCA_047626655.1. GTDB lineage: Bacteria > Pseudomonadota > Gammaproteobacteria > Pseudomonadales > Halieaceae > JBALVT01. The sequence continues at coordinate 4,026 of JBLHSI010000061.1, read as the reverse complement.
GCCCCGCGCGCGACCGGCAACAATTTCTTCGGCCAAAACCTGCACGTCCTGCAGCCCCAAATTAATGCCCTGCCCCGCCAGCGGATGGATAGTATGGGCGGCATCCGCCACGAGGGCGACGCCGGGGCGGACATAATCAATGGCATGGCGCTGGCGCAGAGGAAACGCGAAGCGGGGCGAGCAGGCTACGACTCTACCTAAGCGATGCTCAAACGCTGCTTCCAAGCGCTGACAGAACGCGGCATCATCGAGCTCCATTAAGTCTTCAACAAGCGCTTCATTTATCGACCATACAATGGAACATAGGTGCTTCTCAGGCTCTCCAGCCAGCGGCAAAAAGGCCAGCGGGCCGGTAGGCAAAAAACGCTGCCAAGCGGTCATCTGATGCGAGTTTTCCAGCTCCACCGTCGCCACAATAGCGCTGTGGCCGTAGTCCCACTCACGAGTTTTGAAGTCGAGCATTTGGCGCACCCGCGACAAAGCACCATCGGCGGCCACCACCAGGTCGGTCTCGATGCTGTCTTTGTCGTCCAGGCTGAGCGTGGCCCTGCCAGCCTCGTTAAGCTCGCAGGCGGTAACACTCACCGGACTCATCAACTCGACATCGCGACTACCCCTTACTCTGTCTAATAGAGCGGCGACCACAATGCGATTTTCTACAATATGACCCAAGGCGGGGGCCTTAACTTCGCTACAGTCAAATTCGATAGAGCCGGTGCCCTCCCCGTCCCATACTGACATATGCGTGTAGGGACACATCCGCTGCGCAGCGATACCCTCCCAGGCACCGATGCTGAGCAAAAAACTTTGAGATTTGGGCGTTAACGCAGTAACCCTTGGATCAAAGTGGGTGACATCAATAATATCTGGCAGTGGGTCTTGGAGCAGAGGCCGGGCCTCAATTAATGCCACAGAAAACCCATGCCCACTCAACGCCGTGGCCAGCGCGCTACCGGCAATGCCTGAACCGACAATAGTGATATCAAAATGTTGCTTTTCAGCCATGCTCAGCGTCCTCCAGAGCCGCTACTCCCGCGGCATAACGTACCACTTCGCGCTTCAGCGCCGGCAGGGCGTCTAAGCCAGCCAAGCCCATATCTCGTGCCAAGCCCAGTAACGGGTCGGGGTGCATAAATAATGCCGGCAGACTATTGCTTGCGGCGACGGTTCTAGCTTGGTCAGCTCGCTGTTTATCGCAGTAGGCTTGTAACACCGATAACTCACCCAATGACAGGCCTGTCGCTTCGGCACTGGCCAACTCCTGAGCCAGCACGGCAACATCCCGCAGGGCCAAATTAAAGCCCTGCCCCGCCACGGGGTGAAGAGCATGGGCAGCATTACCCATCACAACAACCCCTTTGCGCACTTGCTCGCTGGACTGAATCAGAGACAGAGGGTAGCTATGGCGCGCACCCACTTGAGTGAATCGACCGAGACGATAACCAAATTCTTTTTGCAGAGCGGCCAAAACTTCAGCCTCTGCACCGCCGGTAAGTCGTTCTGCCCGCTGTTGCGGCAACGTCCACACCAGGGCACTGCGATGCTCCGCACCCGCTCCTGGCAACAGTGGCAGCAATGCCAGAGGCCCGGTATCGGTAAACCGCTCAAACGCGCAGCCGTCATGCGGCTGCGAAGTCGCTACATTGGCTATTAAAGCATGCTGACGGTACGATTTTTCCTGTACACCGACACCCATCTGATTTCGCAGGCCGGATTGAGCGCCATCGGCAATCAATAACAAGTCGGTAGTCATCTGCGACTCGCGGCCACCTTCTATCTGTAATGCAGTTCCAGACTCTCCAGGCGTCGCCTTTAAGACTCTAGCGGGACTCACCACCTCGACCCGCCCCTGCCGGTAAAGTGCCTGAACCAGTGAGCTCCCCAGCCAGGCGTTTTCAACCACATAACCCAGCGCGGGCCACAGCAAGTCTTTGGGGTCCATCACTGTGCTACCAAAACGACCTCGGGTAGACACATGAATGGTCTCAATTGGGCACACCCACTCCTTGAGGTCATTCCACACCCCCATTTTTTCGTAGATTAGTCGGGAGCTATAGCTAAGCGCGGTGGAGCGGGCATCAAATGAGGGGTGGTACTTGGGTTTACCACTAGCTTGCGGATCTGGCAGAGGAGCGTTTTCAATCAAGCAAATACTGGTCTGGCCGGACATTAGCTGGCCTAGCTGCAGGGCCAGACTCACCCCCACCATGCCGCCGCCAGCGATGACGATATCCCGATGACAAGTCACTAGCGTGCGGCCGCCATCAAAGATTCTATTTCCTCGACCCGCTTAGGCGCGGTCGCCGTCATAACGTCACAACCGGTCGCCGTCACCACTACGTCGTCTTCAATTCGTACGCCAATACCGCGCCAGCGCTTAGCCACTTTTTGATTATCAGGAGCGATGTAGATACCCGGTTCCACGGTCATCACCATACCGGGCTCCAGCACTCGCCACTCATCGGCCACCCTGTAGTCGCCCACATCGTGTACATCCAGACCCAGCCAATGCCCGGCGCGGTGCATATAAAATTCGCGATAGGCTTCTGTCTCAATGAGCACATCGAGCTTGCCTTTTAACAAGCCCAGCTCAAGCAGACCCGCGGTGATGACTTGCACCGTTGCATCGTGCGATTGATTCCAGTGTTTGCCGGGAGCAATCTCGTCAATCGCCGCCAACTGAGCCTTGAGTACTAATTCATAGATGGCGCGCTGTGAGGGATTGAAGTGACCGTTGACTGGAAACGTTCGTGTGACATCCGCCGCGTAATACTGAAACTCACAGCCGGCGTCAATTAACACTAAGTCGCCGTCCCGCATACGGTCGCTGTTCTGCAGATAGTGCATGGTGCACGCGTTGTCACCGCTGCCAACGATACTGGGATAGGCGGGATAGCGAGCCCCTGAGCGAGCAAACTCATGATGAAGCTCTGCCTCCAGCTGATATTCGAACAACCCAGGCTTACACGCCGCCATCGATCGAATATGCGCGTCGGCAGTAATAGCGCCCGCTTTTCGCATCAAGCGCAGCTCCGCGGCACTTTTAATGAGTCGCAAATCGTGCAGCATATGATCCAGATCGATAAACTCGCCAGGCGGCACAGCGCCGGTTGCCTCTTTGCTGCAAATGAGTTTCACCCACGACATAATTTGTTGATCGAACTCGATACTACGCCCCATGGAATAGTAAACCCGCTCGCGCCCCTCGAGCAGACCTGGCAATATCTCATCGATATCGCCAATGGGAAACGCGTCATCCGCGCCGTAAACTTCACAGGCTCCGTCCAGACCCGCACGGGCACCGTGCCATAGCTCCATCTCCGGATCACTGTCGCGGCAGAACATCACAAATTGACCGTGTTCTCGCCCCGGCACCAACACCAGTACCGACTCGGGCTCGACAAACCCGGTGAGATAGTAAAAGTCGCTGTCTTGCCTGAACGGATATTCGGTATCGCGGCTGCGCTGCTGTTCTTTTGCAGAGGGCACAATGGCAATACTGTTGGGTTCCATCAGAACCATAAAATTTTTGCGTCGGCGCGCGTACTCCCCTTTACTAATCTTCATTCGCCTGACCGAGCAGCGCGCTATCCATATGAATGTTTAGAACCGCAAAACGCAGATACTCCACAATTTCAAAATAGGCCTCCTCAGCCTCATCGTCCTCTATCTCTTCATCTGCTTCTGCCTGAGAGAAGGCTTCAATATCCTGCAAAATCTCTTGGCAGTCCTTGCTAATATCACCCCCGGGCTTGCCACTGGCAGCGGTGCCTTGAGCGAAACCGCCCAGGAATCCGGCACACCAAAGTGCCAGAGATTCGGCGCGTTGAGCGATGGCTGTTTCGTCATCGGGCAGGAGAAGGTGGAAATCGAACTCTTCGTCCTGCAAGGCGCTGGCAGTCACACCAAACAGCTCCATACTCTGGGACGCGAGGTCTCCGTGCACCGTCAAATTTAAAACATCAGCCAGAGCAACTAGCGCTAGTTCGGCTTCCACCGGCGCCCCGCTAGCCAGCAGGCCGGTGA
>JBLHSI010000060.1:0-14087 GCA_047626655.1 Halioglobus sp. | reverse complement strand
AATGTACGCCAGTGGGTGTCGAGTTTCTAGAGAACAATCCCGACGTATATTTGACAGAAGAGATTGTGAAGGCCACGCCAGAGCAGATATTTGAGGTGTTTGAAGACCCTCACGCTTGGACTGTATGGGCCATGCCGATACAAAAAGTGGAGTGGACCTCACCCAAGCCCTTTGGTGTGGGTACCACGCGCACAGTGCACCTCATGGGCAATATGAATGCCTTTGAAGAGTTTGTCGAGTGGGAACGGGGTAAACGTATGGCGTTTACTTTCGTCGGCTGTAGCAAAAATGCCACCGACAAATTTATTGAAGATTACCGGGTCACTGATCTGGGCGACGGGCGTTGTAAGGTCCAATGGTATTTGGCGATGGAGCCTCGCGGCTTTTCTCGCCACCTGATGTTTCTGACCCGCCCCATTATGCGCATGGCTAATCGCTCGATGTTCGCCAAGTTTAAGAAGGTTGTTGAGGCCCACGCCACCGGTTAGTAATCGAGCGCTCTAAAAGGGCAGGCCCTCATCGATATTGTGATTTGATTCAGCGGGTGTGGGCATATTGACCGTATGCACGATGCCATTCACCTCATTCCTTATGTCAGCCACCTGGTCCTGCGACGCGTAAAACTGTGAGTACCACTTACGCCCTGTTTTAAAGGGTCCATCGGTTTTCAATTGCATTATCTTTAGCGCTGGTCTTTTATTGGCCCATACGTTGAAATCGGCGGCAAAGGCTTCCAATGCACCGGCTTGTGCAGCCTTGGCCATTTCACGATCTGCATCTGTCGCAACTTCTTCGCTGCCTTTAACCAGACAGCCATGCCAGCACTTACTCACGCCATCGTCTACTGGCGTGTTAGCTATCAATTCAAAAATGGTATTGCCGGCAAATACTTGCTTTGACAACAATATTCCAGGGCCGGTATACCATGTGGTGGTGTATAGATAGGTATCGTAGAGTTGCATCTCGCCGCCCTGACGCTGAACACAGATATGATCGATGTACTCGTTTTCGAAATACTCACTGGGAGCGCCGTGAGTCGGGCCTAAATGGCGTACGTCCGCCATATTGTCGAGTATTTCTTGGGGGTGTATATGCAGCTCCCCTAGGTGATCCAGTTTCCATTGTACCCACTGCGGATCATTCCATTGCGAAAGAGACGGAGCATCGTATTCTGGCTCGCCGCCATCGGGGTCAAACCAAGCCATGATGCAGCCCATATTGTCTACCGTTGGGTAGGATCGTATCGAGGCAGATTTTGGGCAGGGCGCATCCGAGTAGGGAATATCGTCAACGTGTCCTTCCGAGTTGTAGCGCCAGCCATGATAAGGACAGCGAATGGAATCGCCTTCAATTTGTTCGCCATTTTTGACGATCATAGCGCTGGTGCTGGCAGTAATGTGGGTACCCATGTGAGCGCAATAGGCGTCGAGCATTACCGGCTTGCCGCTTTCACCGCGGTACAGCGCCAAATCTTGACCAAAGAATCGAACGGCCATAGGGCCCACATCCAGTTCGCTGCTCTCCGCTACGATAAACCAGCCCCTGGGGAAAGTATTGGGTCCCAAATTATATTCCGTTGCCGTCGCCATGATGTATCGCCTCTCTACGCTAGAGCATTCAGTATAGCGGCCCGCGCGGGCAGCGGTATAAACCATGGCGGAATCGTGGCAAGGAAGTCGACATGGCACAATTATTTATCTTAGACCGGCAAAAATCATCGCTGGAATAGTTCAAAGCCTATTGTGGACCGTCCTCGTCGGGTTGTAGAGCGTGAAACTGGCGCCCCAAATAAATACCCACAATCGCCCACAGAGCTGCAATGCCTGCGCCGACACCTGCCACGGCTGCCAGCCCCAGTCCGAGACCTTGAGTCAGTGCTGTGAATGCCCAGGCATTCAACATATCACCCCCCCGATAAACCACAATATCGATCACCGGTTTAGCTTTAAAGCGCGTTTCCCGATCAACTGCCGTGAACAACATTTCTCGGGCCGGGCGGGTAATGGCATAGTTTCCGGTACGGCGAACAATCTGCAGCGCCACCACCACCGCAACCATGGGGGCCGCTGCTAAAAAGAGTAGTCCCGCTGCGATCAATACGGGTACCGAGGCCAGAGTAATCGACAGCCCCCAGCGCCTGGCAATTCTACCCGTGGCAAACAGCGCGACGAGCAATGTCAGGCTGTTAACCACGAGATCCATGTTCGACCATATTTGAGAGCGTTCATTTCGCGTGTAGTGCGCAAGTAGGTTCTTTAGCTCGAAATAGACGAAAGAGCTGATCGACGTATAGAGTAAGATAAAGACGCATATGCCCAGTAAGAAGCGGCTACTGAGCAGCGCGGAAAATCCTGCAAATGGGCTTCCACCAATGGCAGTTATAGTGTCTTTAGGGGTGAATTTTGGACCCATTAGGCTGTTGGATTTGAGGCTCTGCAGCCAACCGATCCCCGGTAGAGTGGCCAATAGTAGCGCGCTGGCAATGAGTAGTAGCTGATCTGTGCCTATATCTTTGACTAAGAGTGATGCGATTGCAGGGCCAATGATGCCGCCGGCACTGGCGCCAGCGCCAATAAACGCAAATAGCCGAATGGCCTGAGGCTGCGAGTATAAATCCGACATGAAACTCCAAAATACGGAGACATGAAACAAGCTAAAAACGCTCAGCCAGACATAGAAGGATTTATCCAGCAGTACCCTGTCTCCCAGGTATTGGGTTCCTACATAGAACAGAGTGAAGCTGAGCGCGAAGAAACCGTAAACGGTTGGAATTAAACGACTAAATGTAATTTTGGTGACGGCGATACCGTAAAACGACACCGCGATAGCACTGAAAAAAAACGTTAATGTCCACAACCAGCTCACCTCTGCGTCGCTCCAGTCGCTAGCCATGGCATCGCGCACCGGACGCAACAGATAATAGGCGGTCATGAGAAACAGAATGAGTAGAAAGGAAAGTAATGTTGTTTTAATCTCATCAGCGCGGATGTTGAAGGCGCCGTTTAATAATCTTTGTACTGATGAAGGTGACGGCTCAGTCATGGGTCAGGCCTGTATCGCATCGAAAAGACGTAACATCTCTGTTCGTTGGTCAGCGTTTGGCAAGCGGCCGACGTTGGCCGCCATATTATCAGCCATGTGTCGTGCTTTTGAGGTGGCAGGTATTACGCAGGTGACGGCGGGGTGGCCCAATATAAATTTTAGGTAGAACTGTCCCCAGCTCTCGCAGCCAAGCTCGTGGGCTGGCTCAGGCAACGGCTTGCCCTTCGAGCGTTTCAACAACTCACCGCGCTGAAAGGGCCGATTGATCATGGTGGCTATGCCGCGCTCAGCTGCCACAGGTAGCAATTCCTTTTCGGCCTCTCTCTCGCTCATGCTGTAGCTAAATTGAACAAAGTCCAGGGGTTCGTTGCGCATGATTTGCAGAAGCTCAGGATGGTAGTTGCCGGCCCAAGTAAGGCTGCCCCCAGTTTTATCATTTGGCGCCGGTCTATCATCGAGGTCTCCCTAACTATTACTGAGCATCCACTGGCGCAGCCGGTTTGAATCGCCAAAAGGCGTGAGCTTGCCGAAGGAATTGAGCAATACAATGGAGATTGCCTCACCCTCTATGTTGGCCTGCATAAGCAAACAGCGACCCGCCTCGTCGAGGTAGCCTGTCTTACTCACGGCTATATCCCATTTTTTGTTTTTCAGCAGCCGGTTGGTATTACCATAATGTAACGGACCGCGGCTGGAGTAGGGCCGTACTTGCTGTCTGAGCGTCGTGGTCGCGCGAGTAATCAGTGGGTAGTGGCTGGCAGCGGAGAGCATTTTTGCGAGATCTACTGCAGTGGCCTGATTGCCCGATTGCAATCCCGCCGGGTCGGAGAAGTGGCTTTCTACCATCCCCAGACTCAGAGCTTTGCGGTTCATGTCTGCAACAAATGTAGACATGCCGCCGGGATAGGTTCGCCCAAGTGCGGTGGCGGCACGATTTTCCGACGACATTAGTGCGAGGTGCAGCAAGTCTTTACGAGAGAGTTTGGCGCCGTATTCCAATCTCGAGCCGGTTAGCCTTATCAAGTCTCGGTCTTGTTTGGTGATGGTGATTTTTTCGTCCAAATTTAATCCGGCGTCCAGAATAACCATCGCCGTCATCAACTTGGTCAACGAGGCGATGGGGCGCACCGTATTAATATCCTTGCCGTAAATAATAGTGCCATTGGCATCGGTGATTAAGACCGAGGCAGAACGAAGATTAGGATCCCCTTTGATATCTATAAACTGAGATTCTGCCGCGTAGGAGTGAGCACACAAAAAGAGCCCTGTTGTTAACGAAAAGGCGAGTGCCATTTTGACGGACGCTGTTGCGAACATGGGGATACTCTCAGATAGTGTGGTAGATATGATTGTGCCCCATGCAACTTTGGAGCACCATTTATAGTCAGCGCTTTAGCCTGGCTCTGATTCCGCTCCAGCGGTCACTCGCAGTAGACCTTTGAACGCGCGCAGGGCTGACGATTCACCTGACACAACGCGCAATACGTCGGCGGCAATAGGCATTTCTACCCCGTATTTTTTTGCCAGCGCCATAACCGCGGGAGCACTCTTCACACCCTCCGCTACCATCAACATCTCGTCGATGATTTCTTGCATTTCTCGGCCTTTACCCAGTTCTACACCAACGTGCCGGTTGCGACTTTGGTTGCTGGTGCAGGTGGCAATCATGTCACCCATACCCGCTAAGCCGGCAAAGGTTTCGGGTCGCCCCCCCATGGCGACGCCCAGTCGGGTCACTTCGGCGAGACCGCGAGTGATTAGTGCTGAGCGGGTATTATCTCCAGCGCCTTGGCCGTCGCCCATACCAACCGCTATAGCGATGATATTTTTTAATACGCCACCCAGCTCGCAACCGATAATGTCATCGTTGGTATACATGCGAAACAGGCCACTGTTAAACAGCGTTTGTAGCTCCTTTCGGATAATGGGGTCGTCCATGGCTATAACGCTGGCGGCAGCTTGGCCAGACATAATTTCCCGTGCCAGGTTGGGGCCGGTGAGCACGCCTACTGGATGCCCTGGCATGACGTCGTTGATGACTTCTGTCATGCGCTTACCGGTTTCCAGTTCCAGGCCCTTGGTTAGTGTGATGATGGGGACCCATGCTCGAATATGACGTTTGACCTGTTCCAGCACCGAGCGAAAATTATGGGAGGGAATTCCCATAATAACGACATCGGCATGGGAGACAGCGTCGCTTATATCGTGGGTGGCAGATAGCTTTACGGGCAGGCTGGCACCGGGCAAGTAGCGCTCGTTAGTATGGTGTTGGTTAATCTCGTCAACGGTTTTTACATCGCGAGCCCAGAGGGTTACGGGCGCGTTACGGCTCACCAGCGATGCGACGGTGGTGCCCCAAGAGCCTCCACCCATAACACTGACATTAAGTTTCGACATGGCGCCCATTTGTATTTCCCACGTTTTATAGTTTTATGGTTTTGCAGCCAGGATGAAAGTCCTAGCGATTGATACTACGATTAGAGGCAGACAATGCACCAATGACTTCTAGTCGGCGCAGTAAGTCGCGCATCTCCCGCGCTAATTCTTTGCGGGCGGCATCGACTGTCTCATCCCCCCCCTCCGTTAGTTTGCGATGCTCTAACATTTTGTAGCCGTTAGAAAATAACAGCTTACCAATAGAGGATTCACTGCTAATACGCCGCTGTAAGTAGGCCTGGTGACCCAGTCTTAGTGCGTCTGATACACAGGTTTCTTTTTTCAGACTTTCACCCGGCTTCAGTCTTGCGGCAAGATCGACGACCACCGAGTAGGCTTCAACGTAAGTGAGTAACGTGGCATGACACACTAAAGGCGGCATGGAGTTTAGTAGTTGCACAGCGCCGATAGATCCGCCCGCCATCAGCTCTTCCCAGTTGGGCTCATACCGGTCCAGATCTTTGCGGATCTCTTTTTGAAATTCCTCTGAGGGTGCGTAGAAAAACTCAAACTTAAATAGGTCGCGCAAATATTCCACTTCGGCCCAAAATATTTCTAGTGCACCAGGGCCTTCCTTCTCGCCGGCCTTGGCCAACGACAGCTCGATAATAGCCTTGTTGACGAAATAATGAATAATGGTGTTGCGATAGTAACTGGCGACAGAGTGCTGCTCTAACGCAATAGCATAGACGGTCTCGGGGCCCTGGTCGTAGAGAGTGACGATACCCTCGTTGATCATTATGCCGAGAAGGCCGTCCATACCGTCGGCATAGGCACGATTAAAGTCTTCCGAAATTCGCAAATTGCGCGCCTCGGCCCAGGTCAGCAAAGCGCGCAGGTCGGCCACTACTTCGTCTTGTGTCAGCGCCTTGGGTGCCGCCCCTAATAAACTCATAGTAACCAGTGAGGGGAAAGTAATAGGGGTGACGTTATTGGCTTCTACGGCGATCTCAAAGGCTATTTTTGACAGCGCTAGGCTATCGTCGGGATTGGGAGCATGTTCCAGGACTACGGGCTTGCCAATATCCATATAGACCTTGCCCATAGGCTTAGCCAGGCTGCGAATATAACCGATAAACCACGTTAGAGATTCCGCGCCTTTGCTTCTGCCGGTTTGCTCGGTGGCGTACTCTTGCACATCGCGAATCAGATCGTAGCTGATGGAGATAGGAATAATATGAATGTTTTGGGCGCCCGTCTCATGGCAGGCCTCTAATACGTATTTAAGCAGCCCGTAGCGTGGCGGCATCAATTTCCCCATACGGGATCGTGTGCCTTCGAAGGCCCAGTTCATAGGGAAACGCTTTTCCATTAAGTAGCCGATATAGTGGCGCAGTGTTAGCTTATATAGCGCGTTATCTTGAAAGCTACGCCGAATGAAAATAGCGCCCGAACGCCGCATCATAAATCCCATTCCGGCAAAGGCCATATTTGCTCCGCCGAACATATGCGGCATGGGGAAGTCTTTTTCATACAAAACTTTGGGAATGACCAACCCGTCGAGATAAGTTTTGTGTGTCCAAAGGAGTATGGACGGGTGGTTGCGCACTAACTTGCGCATGTCCTCAACTTCTTTATCGTTGTAGACAATTTTATCTTCGTACCCCAGACCCAGGCAGAAGTTGTTGAACTTGGCGAAGATATCCAGCCAAAAAGTACTGGGGATCGAAATCATTTCTTTCAGGTAGGTGTTGGCTTCTTTGGTAATCTGCGCTCTGTTTTTATTCTCCGCTGTGGCCAGTTCTCTCACCGCATTTCTATATTTAGGGCTGGCTAGCAGGTTCTCGGCCACAAAGCGCGGCACTTTATAGCGACCACCCTGTAGGCGCCGTTCAGCGATATCCAATACCAGTGCAGCCTGTCTCGCCACGAAACCCGCGAAGGCGCCGGGCCTGGGCTCCGCCGTACTCGCCCGCTTCTTATCAAAGCGTTGCATTAAACTAGATTCACTATCGGGTTGGCCAATGACCAAATGCACGTCTTCAGGGGCTTTAGCCACGATACGTTTGCACTGACCGGCGCGGGGGCGGCGTGGGTCGCCAAACAACAGATTGCGAATTCGGGGGCCAGCATCAATCGTTAATTCTGATGGCACCCAGGCAATGCGCAATGGCGCGATAATAGATTCCGAGCCCAATACCGTCTCTATGACATGACCATCGATTCCTTTTCTCTCATCGTGGAGCGAGGCCACCACCTGTCGAGCGGCGCCACGCGAAGTTGTATCCGAGGCGTGCATCGATACCCAGTGTTCCAATAGCTGCTGCTCGAAGTGATTTCTTGCATCCAGAATAAAAACGACGTTTTCATCGACGCCTTCAGGCCACGGGTCGGTTTGTAGTTTCTCTGTCAGCGTGTCAAACATTAAGCCTTCTTGCCTTTGTCAGTGGCTGTCGTTTTAGGTTTAGGGCTGGCTTTGCTGCGCGTGCGAGTCGCAGCCTTCGGTTTGGGCTTTATCTTTGGTTTTACTTTGGAGCCCACCGGGTATTTTCGCTTCGCCGTCAACTTGGGTTTGACTGCCGATTTGGGTGCCGCCTTAGGTTTTGTCTTCGCCTGAGGTTTTGCTTTAGCGGTTGGTTTTGCCTTAGTTTTGGTTTTGGTTTTGGTTGCAGGCCCTTGGTCGACCGGCTGTCCCAGAGTCTTCAGGAAAAGATTGCGCACATCACGTACGTGGTCATTGATGGTTTCCACGCGCCAATCACTGGTATCTATCGGGGCCAATACTTCGACTTCCACGGTGGCCGGGCGGAACACAAAATCACCCTTGGGCGCCATATCTCCGGCATTGTGAATGACAATAGGGATGATGGGTACATTCGCTTGCATGGCGAGATGGAAGGCGCCTTTTTTAAAAGCATTGAGCTTGGGTGAGATACTACGCGTACCCTCCGGTGCCAACACCACGGACTTCCCTTCTTTTCGCATAGCATCAATTAGAGGTTTCATGGAACTGATAGCGCTTTTAGCATCGCCGCGGTCTATTAAAACGACCCCGCCCATCTCCATGACTCTGCCGATAACCGGCATCTTCTTAATTTCCTTTTTGCCAACCCCGGCAATGTCCCGCCGAAGTAACTGGGCACAGATAATCACATCTGCTTTGCTCTGATGGTTGAACACAAACACGGCGGGACGCTGTTCCCACAAGTGCTCCTCCCCCTTAACATCCAGATCCAGCCCTATTAGAGCGCCAGCAGTATCGGCAAACAACGAGAAGGAGAAGTTTTGTGATGCTCTGCGCGAACCTGTTAAAGCGTAGATTGGCAGTCCCGCTGCAAAACTGGATACCAAGCTAACGGTAGCCGCTATCGATCGAACAAACTGGGACAGAGATGGCCTGCCCCTGCTGCCAAAATTGGCAACCGGCCAGTGATTATGACGTGCTATTCGATCGAGCTTCGAATTGGGGTTGAGGACTTTGGGGTGGCCCACGCGCTCCAGCAAAAGCAAGTCGTCGTGACTGTCAGAGTAAAAAAAGCTGTTGTCCAGATCAGCGTTATGCCGACTGGCTAATTCTTCAGCCGCTGTCACCTTGCCTTGACCAAAGCAGGTTGGCTTAACCACGCCGCCGGTGAATTTTCCATCCTCGGTTTCGAGGTAGGTACACATGACATGATCTATCCCTAGATCTCTGGCGGCCGGCTCGACCTGGTAGGGTGTGGCCGATGAGATGACACTCACTGTGTGTCCCTTGGCCAGGTGTGCATCCACTAAGGCGCGCGACTCGGGGTATATGAGCCTGGCAATTTGTTCGACGTACAGCTCCTCGCCGATATCGATGTATTTTTGCTCGTCGATACCCTTCATGAACTGTGCATTGACGGCCATCAAACCGGAAAAGCCGAGATTGCCCATACCGAAATTAGTCATGGCAGACATTAGATCGACAAAGTCTCGCGGCGAGAACTCGCCTCGCTTTAATTGTTCCTTGATAAATACGGTTACCGAATAGCCCGCTATGATCGTGCCGTCGAAGTCAAAAATAGCCGCGACTTGCGGTCCCTCGGGTGATGCCTCAACAGCGCTGAGTAGTTGTTTGATGGTCGCCATGTTGTCCCCTGATTAGAAGTTCAGAGCATAGCGCATAATGATGGCCAACGTGCACAGATGGGGGGCAAAATAGTGGAAAGCGAAGTAGAAATAAAAAACGCCGCTGCTAGACAAGCTGCAGCGGCGTTATGGGGGTAATGCTGTTTGTTCTAAAGTTGCCGGTCGCCAGTTTTTCGGCCCGCGACCGAATCACCTTCACCGGGCAGTAAACACCTCTGACAAATGTTCACTAGGCGTTCCCCTAAGTGTTGTGTAGCAGATCCCTAGCTCACACAACAAGGCATGCATGCTGTGCGATCTACTGCCACAACTTCAGTATAGTGGAGGGGCTCTAAAGAACAAGAAATAACCGTATGATATTTTATTATGTCATGACATAACCCAGAGATATATCACAGCGAGAATATAATAATGAATAGACGAGGATTTTTAAAAACGTCAGCTGCCGTTGCGGCTTTGCCGATGGTCAATGCATGTGGAGCTGAGGATCATGTGACGGCGATAGATACACGTCTGCCTGTCGGTCCCTTTGGTGCAGATTCTACCGCCGAAGATGTGACCGCGGGAATGGACTTGCAAGGCAAGGTGGCCATGGTGACGGGCTGTACCTCGGGGCTGGGCTATGAAACTTTGCGCGTGCTCGCGTTGCGCGGTGCCCATGTGATTGGTACGGGCCGTACTCTGGCCAAAGCACAGAGCGCCTGTGACAGTGTCGGGGGCACCACTACGCCCATTGCTCTTGAGCTTTCCGACTTGCAATCATCTGTTGATTGCGCGGCAACACTCATTGAAATGGGGTTGAGCCCCGATATTTTAATCTGTAATGCAGGAATCAACACTTTTGGAGAACTAGAGTTAGTGAATGGGATAGAGAAGACCTTTTTGGTTAACTATCTCGGTCATTTCGTGCTGGTCAATCAAATGCTTCCTGCCCTGACGGAATCTACACCGGCGCGAATTGTGCATGTTGGCAGCGCCTCAGCTTATATGAGCGAACCTGCCGCGGGTATTGATTTTGGCAATTTGCGCGGTGAAAAAGAATTCGATGCATGGGAAGCCTATGGCCAGTCTAAGTTGGCCAATGCTCTGTTTTCGTCACAGTTATCCAAGCGCTTGAAGGGTACAGGAGTGACATCTAATGTGATTCATCCCGGGTTAGTGAAAACAAATATTGCCAGAACGGCGCCGGCCTATCTGAAAACCGCTTTTGAGTGGTTTGGGGGAGCAATCGCTAAATCCCCGGCTGAAGGGGCGGCCACACAAGTCTATGCTGCGACTAGCCCTATTGTTGAGGGAGTAAGCGGTGCCTATTTTGTCGATTGCAATCCGGTAACCGTCACCGGCGATCACCATTTACTGGATGAGCAAATGGCGGTCCGCCTATGGGCGACGGGAGAAGAAATGTCGCAGGGTTATCTTGTGTAAATATTAGGTTTTGGTTTTCTTAAACAATAAGGTCATGCGGTCAGACTCGCCAATGGCTTCCATCGCCGCGCGACCTTCAGGGTTGTCGCCTGTGCTACTGAGTGATGGGGGTAAGCGCCAGACGATATCTTCAGGTTTAGGCTGGTCTTTGGGGTTGGCATTGAGTTCGCTGGTGGCTAGCAATTCAAACCCGGCGTTCTCAAATGCAGCGATGACCTCGGATTGCTTGAGGTATCCGCGGCGGCCGTCGGTACTCGGCGTGCTCGCGCTTTCTGGTGCGCGATGTTGAACCACGCCAACCATACCATCTTCTTTTAGCATTGCGTTAATCGCCGCTAACGCCTGCGATCGCGTTCCGGCGGCGGATTCAAATCTATTTAGGTTGTGCAGAGCGCGGATAACGAGCACGCGATCCACGCTGTTACGCATATCTTCCGGGATAGCGGCAAACGTGAAGCCTCTTGCCGAAATGCCATTGTCGGTAATGTCAGCAACCATTTGAGGAAACTGCTCAGTAGCGGCTATTCGTGTAGCAATAGCAGTATCGTCCATAAAGCCAAACAGCGGCCAAATATTGTTCGAATAGTTGACCCCGGCGATGGTGCCCTTAGTGCCCAAATAGGGTGCCAGAACTCGCGTATACCAGCCCCCACCGGGGAGCGCTTCGGCCACTGACATGCCTGGTTCTACTCGAAAGAAGCGAAGTGTCTGTGCGGGGTGCCTCGCCGAATCTCGAGCTCTATCATCGGCGCTGCGTGATGCTACCGAGCTTTCTAAAGCGTGCGCGGCATCATCGTTAGCAGCGACAGCGGGCACGCTGAGGGCCAGTGAAAACGCAACAATGACGGGGCCCGCTTTCTTTAAGTTGAACATGTCTTTTGCTCCATGACGATAGGCTCTAATTAAGAGCGAAAGGTACACGATTAGTGCCGCGAGTGATTGCCACTCCATAGAAATAAAAACGCATCCTGAGAAGGATGCGTTTGGTGTTGCTAAACATTGTGGTAGCGAACGCTTGAAAGCGTCCCCAGTGCTAGCTTGAGCGAGTTCGACGCGCCCAACCTAGGCCAAATAGCGCTGAAGCATACAATAGCAGTGCCCCCGGAACTGGAACTACGGTTGTATTATGGCCTGCAATGTCGTGCCAGGAGAAATCTGAAAAATCAAAGGAGGTTAGGCGGCCGTTGCTGTCAATTCCTGTCTCCGTGCCCCAGGTTGGGCGAAACCAAATGCCGATATTTTCATCAAACGGTCCGCTGCTAAGCAAATTGTCGTAGAGGGAGTCGACATTGACCGAGAATCCTTGAGTATTACCGAGACTGAATAGCCCTGACGAAAAGTCACCGAAATAGGCTCCTGTGTTGTAGCTATCGGGTCCGCCCTCGCCGCCATAGGCGAAGGCCCAGAGGGAGTTGCTGTTAAAATCGGCGTACCAAATGGCCAGGCCATCTTCACCTTTAGGGTTGGCGGGGCCGTTATTGGTGACCAACCAGAAGCCATCCATTAGGGCGCCATCTAGCCGCATATTGTCGACAGCCCATGTCATCACTGATGTACCGGTGTTGTATTCAGTGAAAATAGCATCAATTGAACCGCCGCCCACTGGGTCGATGTCGAGCTCGACATATCTGTATACGGCGGCATTTGCCGATGGTGTCAGCAGCATTGCGAGCAGGCAGACAATAATTTTTCCCATGACCTCTAACTCCTTGTTTTAAGTTCACTAGGGTTAAAACTTTCGCGAAAAGAAAGACCCCCAGATAAGGCTGCATTAATTGGGCCATATCCTTTAAGTGATTGATATAATTTGATTATTTTAATTGGGGGTTGCAGGCTAAGATATGATGTGTAAAGATTTTTGACACTTTTGGTGCTACATTCCGCCTACAGATCTACATTATTTAAAATGTCTAGTAGAGCTACCTAAATGGCGTTTATCACTGAAATGACGTCTTGATAGATGGTTTGGCCGTCAAATACCTTGTTGCGCTGGGCGTCCAAGCCCGGCTTAAGAATGGCTTGCAGTTGTGCCTGTGGGTTGATTAGCAAGAGATTGATGCCGTGGGCTACGTTATAGTCATTCGCATCTGGAGTGCCTGTTGGCGTGAGCTGAGCGGTTATGCCTAAACCCTGCTCAAACCCTAGAAATTCGTCTGTATCTTCGTCTGAGTGGGTAAGGCCTACAAAGTCCGGGTGAAAGAAACTGACATAGCTCGCCATTTGCTCGGGCGTATCGCGCTGGTGGTCAACGGTATAAAAGAGAACTTGAATGTCGGATGCTCGCGCTCCCAGCAGTGATTGCACTTGGGCGAGTTGTGCGAGCGTTGTCGGGCAAATATCAGGGCAGGTGGTGAATCCATAGGACACGATATGCCACTTGCCGAGCAGGTCGGTATTGTTGAAGGCCTGGTTCTGGTGGTCGAGAAGGCTAAAGTCAGGGAGGTCTTGCGCCTGTGGTAAAAAGACGCCCTGGATGATCGGTGGAGCGCTGGGTTGACTGTATAATAGAGCCACTGCCAGGCAGACTATCGCTGCGTTGGCTATAAAAAAGCCGATGATCATGCGTGTCCGTGGCTTCAATGCTGGGGCCGATATTCAGATATTGGTTGACTGGTGCGTGATGCCGCCACATTACCTTTCAAAAAAGATGTGCCTGCTCATATTGGTATAGTCGCCCTCTATCGCCATTAAGGTTATTAGCACCAGTATAGCGATTGGCGGCACCAGGAGAACGTACTTTAACGACAATCGTTCCCACGAGAGATGCATAAAAATAGAGACGATGAAGCCCGCTTTTAAAAACATAAAAATGAGGATGAGCGTCCAGCGGGTATAGCCTTGCAGTTGGAAAAAGTCCACTAGGTAGGAGAACGTGCTGAGCACAAACAGCAGTATCCAGACTTTGACATAAACGCCAATGGGATGTTCCTGTCCAGTAGTAGTGCTGCTCATAAACTCACCTTACCAAAGATAGAAAAATGCAAAAATGAATACCCAGACCAAATCGACGAAGTGCCAATACAGGCCTGTGATCTCGACAATAGCGTAACCCTTTTTCTCGTAGTCGCCTCGCGCCACTTTGCGCGCGACAACGGCAAGATAGATAACGCCCGCACTCACGTGGAGTCCATGAA
>JBLHSI010000059.1:0-14110 GCA_047626655.1 Halioglobus sp. | reverse complement strand
GTATGAAATGGGGTCAGGTGGGGGGCGCCCAGCTGGAATCTGGTGGCGTTTATAAGTATTCATTCGCTGATTCTATCAAAACCAGCTTTTTAACTTAGCAGTACTTTTGTAAGTATTCATTCGCCGACTCTAACAGTTATGGACTTTTAACTTTGCAGTACCGTATTTATCCTTCCTATGCTCTACATTGACTGTGTGGTTTGGAAACCCTATTCTTTATTCTTTTATTTACCTAGAAAAGGGCTTGATAATGAGGTTTTCCAGAATTTTTTCGTTTCTAACCATCTTTGTTTCATCCATGACTTACGCGCAAACAAACGCCCTAGTAGTATTTCGGCACGCGGAAGACTTTAAGGGTGGGAGTGAGAACTGGGAAA
This sequence comes from Halioglobus sp., assembly GCA_047626655.1. GTDB lineage: Bacteria > Pseudomonadota > Gammaproteobacteria > Pseudomonadales > Halieaceae > JBALVT01. The sequence continues at coordinate 13,733 of JBLHSI010000059.1, read as the reverse complement.
AAGATTGCAGTGCGCAAATTACCGCAGAAGAATCGCAGAATCTCGGAATAAGCTGTGACGGAAAAAAGTGGCAGTACAACAGTTTCAGAGATCCGGAGGTACAGCCTGTCTCTATCCCATGGCGACGTTTGAGTCCAGCAGGGAGAACGCAAGCACAAAAAATAGCAGATAGGCTGCCAGCATGGCTCGACGCAAACGGATATAGCCCAGTGAATCGGGTCGTGACAAAAGACCCAAGACCCTATGATCATACTACGACTAATCCATTTCAGACGGTTGCCCCACTGGTTTTGACTCTGGATGCGGACGAGAGAGATTACCTCCCCGGTCGAAACTTTGTTCGACTTAAATTCCTGATGGATGTGAGTAACGACGAGTTGACCAAGGGCGCACTGTTCGATGGTACAGAGTTTTCAACAGTGCTAAGTTGGGATGCCGAAGGACTATGGGGTAAGACGTGCTGCGATAATAATGGCGAGAGCTATTACCCTTCCAAAATGTTATCAAGCTCTATCTTCAGTCGATTATTAACAGACGATGACATTCTGTATATCGAAAGCGAGACCGGAAAACCACATAAAGCAAAAGAGATTTACATATTGGTTTACGATGAGGAGCTAAAGAAATTTGTAGTGGACGATATAGTGGATTTGGACGAAATGTAAAGCCGTATCCATATCGACGACCTGTTGCTTCACGCAGTCCAGTATGGTCATAGTCGGCCGGCCTTTTTGTTCGACGTGAAGCAACTAGGGCCGGACCACCACAATCTTATGATCAAATTACCAATTCATCCAGGAAATAATGGTTTTCAGGGTTCTGCCAAGTTAACTTAGGGTCATGGGCTGGAGCTACACAAACCGGGCTCAAGTAATCTGAAATACCTCAATAAGCCCCACTTTGGACTGCATTACCCTGATTTGGTCGCTCCGAAATTCCACTTTTCGAGCAAAAATAAGCTAACTTGTCGGTACCAGCTGGCCTACTCATTCAGGGATCAGTGCCTGCCGGTTGGGACGGCTGAAATCAATCTAGATAACTGGTTGCATATACAGTATTGTAGCTCCTGTGAGATTATATATCGCCGAAAAACCCAGCCTGGGCCGAGCTATTGCCGATGTGCTGCCCAAACCTCACCGCAAAGCGGATGGCTGTATCTATGTGGGCGACGGTGACTGTGTCAGTTGGTGTGTAGGGCACCTGCTCGAGCTAGCGGAGCCCGATGCCTATGACCCCAGCTTCAAGCAATGGCGCCTCGAGGACCTGCCGATCGTACCCCAGGAGTGGCAGCTCAAAGCCAAAGCCAGTAGCCGCAAACAACTGGCCGTGTTGCGCAAACTGGTGAAAGAGGCCGATCAGCTGATCCACGCCGGTGACCCTGACCGCGAAGGCCAGCTGTTGGTCGACCAAGTGATTGACCACCTCAAGGTGCACGGCAACAAGCGAAACAGTATCCAGCGCTGCCTGATCAACGACCTCAATCCGGCGGCTGTGACCCGGGCCCTCAAGCAACAGCGAGACAACAAAGAGTTTATCCCACTGTCGACTTCAGCACTGGCCCGCTCCAGGGCCGACTGGTTGTACGGTATTAATATGACACGGGCCTATACCCTGATGGGGCGTAAAGTGGGTTACCAAGGCGTGCTTTCGGTCGGCCGGGTACAGACGCCGGTGCTGGGGCTAGTAGTGAGGCGCGATGAGGAAATTGAACGCTTTGTTGCCAAGGATTTTTATCAGCTTATAGCCCATGTGGTCACTCAGCAGGGTGAGTATTTTAAAGCCAAGTGGCAGCCCAGCGAAGCTTGCCAGCGCTGGCAGGATGACGAGGGCAGGGTACTGTCAATGCCCCTCACGGACAATGTGCTGTCCCGTATCCATCAACGACCTGCCATTGTTACGGCCAGTAACCGCAAGCAAAGGAAACAGTCTCCACCACTGACCTATAATTTGTCGGCCTTGCAAATCGATGCAGCCAAACGCTTCTCGATGAGCGCTAAGCAGGTACTTGATATCTGCCAGGCTCTCTACGAGCGACACAAGCTACTCACCTACCCCCGCTCAGATTGCCGGTATTTGCCGATTGAACATTTCGATGATCGCGATGCTGTCATTGATGCCCTGGCGAATAACTGCCAGCCGCTGAAACAGGCTGCCCGTGACGCCGATCGAAGCCTGAAAAGCAATGTCTGGAATAACAGCCGGGTCGACGCGCACCACGCGATCATTCCCACTGCGAGACGAATAGACAGCAGCAAACTGAGCCCGGCTGAGCGGAATGTGTATGAGCTGGTGGCCCGTCAATACCTGGCACAATTTTATCCAGCCCATGAATACAGCGATAGCCAGATTGACCTGAATATTGCCGGTGGTCGTTTTATTGCCAAGGCCAGAGCGTCCCTAAAGCCGGGCTGGAGGCAATTGTTTCCGGTCCGAAAAGAGGGGGAGAAAAAAGAGTCCGCATTGAATACGCAATTGCCAAGTCTGAAGAAAGGGGATTCATGCCTTTGTGAGAGTGGGGAGGTACTAGAGAAACAAACCACGCCCCCTAAACCCTTTGATGATGCGAGTATATTGGCGGCGATGACTGGCATTGCCCGCTATGTGCAGTGCCCGGATCTTCGAAAAGTCTTGAAAGACACCGATGGCTTGGGTACAGAGGCCACACGGGCGGGTATTATTGAACTATTGTTTACACGCGAGTTTCTCATGCGCAACGGTAGACAGATTCGTGCCACAGCGGCTGGTAGAGGCCTGATCCTCAGCTTACCCGATATAGTATCCACGCCCGATATGACAGCCCGCTGGGAAACTGAACTCGACGCTATCAGCCAGCGGAAGGGTAGCTATAACGGATTTATGCAGCCGTTACAGGTGTCGCTCCATGAATTGATAGCAGAGAGTCAGGCAGTGCTGCCAGAAGAACTGAAAAATATCAAAGTGAGCAAGGCACCCTATAAAAAGCGACGTTCGGGTAAAACGCCAAAGAAGGCTAGGGCAATGGGAAGTAGTAGCCGCAAAACTCGCCAGCGAGTCACCAACTAATACAGGCACGCCGAAGAGTTAGTGCGGCTACACTTAGTAGAGCTAGGCATCAATATTGGAAAATCAAAGATGGTAATTGAAGGAGAGTGTTTCTGCGGCGAAGTAACCTACCGCATCGATGGACGACTCCGAGATGCTCGATCCTGCCACTGCTCGCGTTGTAGGAAGGCTTTCAGCTCACAAGCATCAGCGCTACTGCCAAATTAACTTGGCGATACCTTTTTTTAGAGACAATATCGTCACCTCCCGTATCCGAAACGTCACAAAATCTACTTATTTCTGATATCTGCCAGTTATAAATTTCCGTTTAAATGACGGCTCTGAACTGTGTGAACAGCAGTTTATTCGTAGCCGCTACACAATGGCATTTATCAGGAGAGTTAGTTGTGAGTATTATTTCCCGTCGTCCATGCTTTGAATTCAACAGAATCGCTAGAGCGTGTTCAGTTGCAACTGCGGTTGGTATGACTGCGTCTGTACAGGCACAAGATAGTGCACTAGAAGAAGTGATCATTGTGGGCCAAGGGTCCACCTATGGGAATAGCGTGGTCACTGAAACAATGCGTAGACAACAATCCAATATCACCAGTATCAACGCCCTAATTGATAACCTTCCAGGAGTTACGGTCAATGAAGGTGACACCTACGGCTTTGATGACTGGTCTACAGCTATCACCATTCGTGGCTTCACAACTAATTTGCAGGAGCAACAAGTTGGTACCACCATAGATGGCCTGCCAAACGGAGGCTCCAACTACGGAGGGGGTTCCAAATCAAATCGCTTTATTGATCCAGCCAACTTAGGCGGAATTGAAGTAACACAAGGCACCGCCGATATTTCTTCACGCTCCCACGAAGCCCTGGGCGGTACTATCAATTACATGACCGATCTCCCCGCCCAGGATCAATCTTTTCAGGCGGAGGTATCTATCGGTGAGTTTGATGGACGGCGCTATTCAGTGCGTTACGATACCGGAGAATTTGCTGGGAATACCAAAGCCTGGATCTCCTACTCCTACCAGGAAGCCACCGATTGGATTACCGAAACCGCAGAGAACGAGCGTGATCACTTTGCTGCCAAGCTTGTTTCCGACCTGGATGCGGCATACATCACCGCCTACGTTTCTTATGACGATACCCATGAAGATAACTATCAACGGATTTACTCGGCCGCACAGTTCGATGCCGATTCTGAAGATGATGGCCTGACAGCCCGTTGGACCGGTGTTCCCAATGTTGATCAAAATTTCCGCCAGGCCTGGTCAACACTCCGTGAAAACACTTTTGCGTACGTTAAGGCAGACTTCGAGCTTAGCGAAGATTTTGCCTTAAACAGCGCCGTGTACTATCACCACAATGAAGGGCGCGGTGATTGGGTACCACCCTACCTCGTCGATGTTTCAGCAGATTTTTCAGAGGTTACCGGCGGAACGACAATTAGCGGCGCGGGCGAGATCACAGGAACTAGTGAGACATTTACCTATGTCGACGCCAGCGGCGCACCACTAACATCAACTGTCCCTGATTGTGCGGCCTTTGATCGCAACGTGAACTGTTTTGGGACCGATGCCATTGCAGTGCAGTCTTATCGACACTCGCATTATGAAAAAGATCGTACCGGTTTAACACTCGACTTCACCTGGAATACTGAGATTGCCGGCTTTAGCAATGAATTGCGCGGCGGACTTTGGTACGAGGATTCGACCCGTGACGAGAGCCGCGACTGGCATAGGATTACAGACGCGAGTGTCGGCCCTGCCTTTGACTCAAGACCATACTATATTCAATACAGCTATAGTTTTCCCCAGGAAACCACCAAATGGTACCTCCAGGATAGTCTCACGGTAAAGGGTTTTACGTTAAGCTTGGGCGTCAAACAGTTTCTGGTTGATCTCCAGCGCAGTGATAGGTTTGGCGACACTACAACCATTAAGGCCAACTCAGATTCCGACGTGCTTCTTTCAGGCGGCTTGGTGTGGGAAACGAGCATTGAAGGCTTGGAAGCATTTGTTGGCTACTCAGAGAACTTCAAAGCAATCTCAGATGTGCTTCTGGAAGATTCAGACATTGACCTGAGCACCATTGAACCCGAAACTTCAACGAATACGGAAATTGGCTTGCGTTACAGCGCTGGAAAGATCATAGCTTCCGCCACCTATTTCGAAAACGATTTCGAAAACAGGCTGATTCTTGTCAGTGTTTCATCGCCAGCGGGGATTGATTACCTTGGCACCGGAACAGGCTTCTATGAAAATAGTGGCGGTATCGACTCCAGCGGACTGGAACTGGCTTTAGATTACGCCCTGACTGACCAGTTTAGCCTCTATACCGCGTATACCTATAATGATTCGACCTACTTAGGTACTGGTAATACTGCTCTGGATGATCTCGCGGGCATAACACCCGGACTAGAAGTGCTGGGCATTCCAGAAAACCAGTTAGTTGTCAGCATTGACTGGGCGGGAGCATCGCTCTTTACCGGCATATCAGCCAAGTACACAGATGATCGATTTGCTAACACCACGAACACCTGGAAAGTTGACTCCTATACGGTTGTTGATGCATATGTCGGCAAAACATTTTATGGTGTAGCCGATGGCATTACGCTGAATCTGGTAGCCAACAATCTGTTCGACGAAGACTACCTAGGTTCCATCGTCAATAATGGGGCTTGGCTGGGTGCTCCACGCACGGTTTCACTGACAGCAACCATCGATTTTTAGCGCGTAGTCTCAATACTCGCATTATCGAGGTTCGCAATAGAGGTCGGAGTTCCGGCCTCTATTTTCTTCACCAGCAGCATCGACGACATCAACTATGAAAAATTTGTTATCTAGAAGAGTGATACTCAAGGGCCTATCTAGCGTGTTGGCGGCACCGCTCGTCTATCGCGTTCAAGCTCGGCCCCTAACCGGCCTCTTTCGGCATGGTGTCGCCAGCGGCGATCCAGACCAAACCAGCTTGGTAATTTGGACCCGCATCACCTCAAGCGCCGCACAGCCTAGCGTTAAGTGGGAAATCGCAATGGATGCGGACTTCAACCGGGTGATCCGGTCTGGCTCCAAGCAAACGAATGCTGACCGAGATTTCACCGTCAAAATACTGGTTCAAGACCTCAAACCGGGCCAAGTCTACTACTACCGCTTTAGTGACTATTCAGAAGTCTCTTCAGTCGGGCGGACCATGACGCTGCCAGATAGCCATGTGGAAAAGCTCGGCATCGCTGTTGCGTCGTGTTCCAACTATCCCTTCGGTTACTTCAACGCCTACGATGCCATTGCCAAAGATCCTGAGATCGATCTAGTGATACATCTGGGCGACTATATCTATGAGTACGCTCAGGACGGCTGGGGTGGGAAGACTGGCGCTGAGTTGGGCAGAACCCACCATCCGCACCATGAAATCGTTTCTCTGGCAGACTACCGTCTGCGCCATGCTCAATACAAGTCGGACCAGGGATCGCAGAGCATGCATGCCGCACATCCGGTTATCGTCACCTGGGATGATCATGAGTCTAGCAACAATCCCTGGATGCAAGGTGCGCAAAACCATCAGAGCGAAACAGAAGGCACTTGGCCCCCGCGACGAGATGCCTCGCTGCAAGCCTACTACGAGTGGATGCCCATTCGCGATCCAGATCTGGATACGAACCGTGAGCAGTACTGGCGGCATTTTCAATTTGGTGACCTTCTAAGCCTGATCACATTGGAAACCCGCCACACCGGCAGAGCCCAGCAAATTGATTATCTCGAACACAAGGCTTCCTTGGAGACTCGCGAGGGTACTGATAAGTTTTTGGCCGAAATTCTGGCTGACCCCTCGCGCAACATGCTTTCGGACCCAATGGAACGATTTTTGTCTGCCTCCCTGAGCGAATCCGTTTCTGCAAAAAGAACCTGGCGCGTCATCGGCAACCAAATCCCGATAGCGAGAACACATGTTCCACCTCTCGATCATCCATTCTTCAAGACCAAGCCGTCAACATCGCCTGACCCATTGACAGAAGAATGGAAATATATGACCCGGTTGGGAGAACTGGATTTACCCATCTATCTGGATACTTGGGATGGTTATCCCGCGGCCCGCGAACGTTTTTATCAAACATGTATAGCAGCGGGTGCGAAGGACCTTTTGGTGCTCACCGGAGACAGCCACAGTTTTTGGCAAAATACATTACACACAGATTCGGGAGAGGCTATGGGTGTTGAGCTGGGTACAACAGGGATTTCCTCACCCGGCGATTTCTTACGATATGGTCTTATGGGTGCCCAGTTGATGGATCAACTACTTGCCAAACACAACAACGAAGTGCTCTGGACAGAAACGCGGTACAACGGATACATTCGTTTGGTACTGGATCATCACCAGGCACGGACTGATTTTGTCGCCGTGAGCACGGTGCTATCAACTGAGTATCAAACACAATTGTTGAAATCAGTGCGTATTGTTAAATCCGGGGTCAGCCTGGCATACGCAGCGCAATAAGAACCAACACCGCATAAAAACTACCATCCGAATGCTTTGCTCATAATATCGAATATCAGGTTTTGCTCGATAACTCCGCGCACTCTTTCGGCTCCAGGCCCAGTCGCATAGATGGCCACATCTTCACCCGCATGGGTTTCATCCTCGGTTATCGTGCTATCAATATTGTGCGACAAAGGCGCATAAAGCGATTGCGCCACTGCCGACAAACCGGTATCAGGTACTAAACGCTCTTCTTCAAACGAGGCGTTGGGGCCATTAATATAGCCCAGTGTTGTGTAGGGCACGCCGTTTTGATCCAGTGGTGGTGTTGCTAGCGGTTCCCCGTTCACGTCGTTGGATACAACTAGGCCCAGAATCGGATTGCCCCGTACGGGGTAGCCAGCAATAGTGAAAACATGGGAGTGATCAGCGGTAACCAGGACTAAGGTTTCCGAAAGATCGACGCTGGAAACGGCGGCTTCGACAGCGCGCGCAAATTCTTGAGCTTCCAACATCGCGTATCCAGCCCGAGCGTCATGATGGCCATGGTCTATTCGCCCCCCCTCTACCATCAGAAAATAGCCCTCATCACTTTGTTTTAACTGCTTAATAGCGATGCTAGTCATATCGGACAGCGTCGGCTCAGTCGAGTCCTCAGTCCGCTCAGCCATATAGGCCATGTGGGAATCGGAGAATAGACCCAACACTGTCGCATCTTGCTCGAGCGTCGTTAACTGAGCAGCCGTTTCCACATAAACACGATTGGTGCCAGCTTCAAGCCAGGGACTAATCAAATCTGCATTGTGGACTTGTCGGTGGCCTTTATTCCCTGCCCCATAAAACTCGCGCCGGCCACCACCCATTGCAACATTGAGTTCTTTGCCCGGGGCCAAACCGATCAGCTGCGATGCAATATCATTGCAACCTTGTGCCAGTACGCTGTCAGTCATAAACCTATCACTTTCCCAATCTCGTTCCGGAGAGTTAGCATAAGTGGCAGCAGGCGTTGCATGTGTCAATCGAGCGGTTGTTACTACACCAATAGCTTTACCTCGCTGCTTGGCGATTAGGCTAAAAGGCGTTAGCGGAGACTCTAACGCCCCTTCACAGCTTCGCCGTAGCGAACTGGCGGCAATGTTGATCACTCCCGCCCGCGTTTTTTCACCGGTCATCATAGCTGAGGCAGTGCCCGCAGAATCTGGCACCTGTTGATTGGTGTTGTAGGTTTTAACCAATGCTACATTCGGAAAATTCTCGAATACCAGTGAATGCTCCTCACCGGACATCCCTTTGGATTGCCCGTCAAAGATACGTGCCGCAGTGACGGTCGATACACCCATACCATCGCCAATAAACAAAATAATGTTTTTGGCTGTAGCGGGTTTTCTATCCATTTCTATATAAGAAGCACAACCGCTGACAAGTTGGCTCACCACTAAGGCAACTATTAGTCGCAAAACTGAGTTAGGGACACACCTATTGACGCGCATAATACAACCTCTATAAAAGACCGCAGTTTACCGGTTGTTTATGACGATAATATTTATTCTGTCTAGAATTTGGAGCCTGACAAAAATTCATTTCCCATGCGGAATTTTTTCAGCAACACCCAAAGAAACATCGATGTCCAGCTATCTATATTCATTATAACTTAGCAAAAAAAACGCCCCAACAGGGCGTTTTCATTTTAAAAAGCGAGCGTTTAGTCAATAACAACTTCGTATAAAGTGGAAGTACCACTGACTTCATTACCAACAATAATATAATGTTTTGCTGCTCGACTAAAATAGTCAATAGACTCAGGGCCTAAATCGCCGGCTGCAGGGTTGTAAGTATCATTGTCACAATCACCGTCGTCCACTTCAGTGCAGACATCTTGAGAAAAATCTCGATTATTTAAATAACTTTGATAAACCGGCGCTTGAGGGTCAGTGACATCATAAATAGCTACGCCGCCTTGGCGTTCCATGCCAATAAAAGCATAGTAACGCTCACCTATTAACGCTACTTCAATAGCCTCAGGCTCTACACCTTTGTCATCACTGCGGTTATCTGAGGTTTCACCAACATCGTTATTGTCGTTGGTCGCGTTAAAGGCTGCCGGTGATAGATTAAAAATATCCATGGCGAGTTGGTCGCCGCTATCAAACTGCAATTCAATATCACCATTCCAAATAGAAAACGAGCGAGCCCCAAAGGTTTTGACTACTTCATTGGCCGCGATAGTAGATGAATCAAAGATAACCTTGATACGACCTAAGATATCATCATCTTGTAAATCAGCTTGCAGTGGATGGCCGTCGGCAACGGTTAAGTCATCACCACGCCCTTCATCAGTGAAAGATATGCAGTCATCTAATTCAACATTGTAATCACTGGTACCGAAAAAATCATCACCTTCCCAGCCATGGCCTGCCGTATCACAAGTTTGTTGCGTTGATTCATAAATATATTCACGACCGTCACCTTCATTAGCAGAGACAATATAAATCTCACCATCGACACTATAGCTGGTTATAGTGTCGGGCATATAGAGCCCTACTAATTGCTCATAACTTGCAAAGTTACCGACAATACCATCTTTATTAGACGCGTCTAATTGATTGCCACTGGCGCTATCCCAGGCTTTAAAACCTAGGCTTTTAATCAACTCAACCTCAGCTGTTTTGAGATCAATAATAGCTATCGCGTTATTTTCTTGCAGCGCTACGTAGGCTTTGCCATTAAGGCTATCAATGGTTAAATATTCTGGCTCTAGGTTTTGCGCAACTGATGAGCTCGCTGGCCCGCCCAAGCGCACACTGGCATCTAATTCAGAGGCACGCGGACCACCGTTATTAAAGTCAGCAAAGCTAATTTGAGATATTAATACATCGTCATCACTAAAACCCGACGCGATATCCACTAAAGTTACCGAGCCCTCCGGGTCGTTACTGTAGTCGCCACTGGGCTCGCCTTCATTAGCCGCCAATAGCAAAAGTCCGTCATCAGACAGCGCCACCATGTCCGGTAGCGCCCCTGCTGGGTAAGTGTTGATAAGGCTTAAGTCATCAGACCGGTAAAGAGCGATAATACCGTCATCCTGCTTACTGGCCGCCTCAATCGCAACGGCCACTAGTCCTTGTTTAGCCGATACGCTGTTGGCAGCGCCAATATTTATACCAGCTTGAGACGCGGCGGCAGTTAAATCAATGGTTGCCGATTTGATAAGCGAGCTATTATCAAAGGATAGAACGTCGACAGTTTCTTGCTGTGCATTCACCACATAGATTTTATCCGAACAACTGTCATAGCTAACGATTTCAGCGGAAGAACTGTCAAATACATTGGCCGAAACATAACTATCTACTAATGCTAGGCTGGCAGTACCATTTGCTGCAGTGGTTGCAGCGGCTTCAATCGTTTCACATGTAATACCTAAAGCTTCTAGAGCAGTAGGCTGGTCTTTTGAACCTTCTAGAGCATTAGGCTGGTCTTTGGAACCATTGTCACTACAGCCAGTAGCTGCGATACCAATACTGGTAACGAGTAATATTTGTTTGAATGTTTTCATTTTCATAGCAATGACCTCAAATTATGTTGCCAATAACATAGCTTTTTAAAATGACATTGACGTTGAAGTTTTATGAACTATTTATGGCATTGCTTGAGATGTTGTCCAACACCAGCGCCTAGCGTTTTGTAGTAGGGCTTCTTTAATCTGACTCCGCGGTAGGTTTTTAGTAATTATTTTTATATATTCGTATAGAAAACAATACTATAAAGGGTATTGGCAAATTAACTTCTGTGGAATCATGAAAGTGAGCAACGAGACTCACGCCACCGCCCTGCTCCATTCTGCAAACGCACTTTCCCTAAGATTCCGATAATATTCCGCGCGAACCAAATGTCTACCCAAATTGAATAGATCACTTACCGCAGCTTGAGCACCCAAAAATCTCTGAGCCTGGCCCACCGATTTGAACCGCCTCATCACTCGCCCTATTCGCCTCGTGCGATTGCTCAGCCCGATTATTTTCATACTGCTCAGTACTGTGGATCGACTGCATGACTGCACAATAAACGCTTGAAGAACCGCTTTGCAGCAGCCCCGTCACGTTTTACCTGCAGATACACGTCAACCACTTCACCGTCTTGGTCTACAGTGCGCCACAGGTAATGCTGCTTACCGTTGATTTTGATGAAGACTTCATCGATGTAGAAGGTGTCACCTTAACCTCGATGTTTTCGTTTCATCTGACGAGCATAAATAGCTCCGAATTTGATACACCAGAGGCGGATTGCTTCGCGGCTGACGGTGATTCCTCGTTCAGCGAGGAGGTCTTCAATATCGCGATGGCTCAAGTTGAAACGATAGTAGAGCCAGACAGCGTAAGAAATTATGTCACGTGGGGGGCGCCCAGCGGGAATCGGTATCGTTTATATGTATTCATTAGCCGATTCTACCAATTTCGTGAAGTTAATTTGGCAGTACCTTATCCTGACCTGATTGCCCCGAAACGCCACTCTTCGATCAAAAGAAAATTAACTTGTAAGTACCCTGCTGAGTATCTTAGCTACCCCTGAACTGCATCTGTACCGTTTACGCAATGCATCACCGATTTGCCTTCTTATCGATCGCTTTTAAGGATTTTTGAATCAGGAAATTTTTGATCCGATCTGAAACCGGTTGATAGAACCTGCGAAGTGACAGACGGGATTCTGGCTCCCAATAGACCGGATCTCCATCGTGGATGATTCCCGGGCGCACCACAGTCGCGTTGATTCCGAGGTGCCGCCGCGTATGTTTTTCCAGAGTACGCAGCACCTTGCTGTCTTTCTCAATGCCTATCTGGGCCTGCGCCGGCATAGAGCAGCGCACCGTTCTGGATTCGCACTTAATGACCGTATCACCAATAAAGAGCTTTCCCCCTACCCAATCGAACTCATCCAGATGGCTATTTTTCTGCGCGCTTTCAATATAGATATTCGGTCTGAATCGTCGGGATTGGAAATCCCCTTCAGGCTCTAGGGATTTCAGCATACCAATGGAGTTACTTGTCACAATGTGTAACGGATACACATCATAAAAATGTCCTCGGGGCGTGACATAGGAGCTAAGCTCCAACATTTTTGACCAAGAAAGTGATCCTAGGCTAGGCATTCCACCCCGGGCATCAAACTGTTTTTTCATCGCCTGCTCACCCGTGAGCGAACTCAGGCGATAGAAATCTGCGTTTGATTTCGGCTGCAGTGGTTGCAAACTTACTTCCTTTTCTAGATACCCACTAAGCAACTGATTACCTTGAGCATCGCGGGTGTGAAAGCTTGTACCGTCGGGAAGCCGCACATGCACATGAGGAACATCGGCGCCTGTCTGACCGGGCTGCGGTGGCTCTTCGAATCGTGCGGTACAGTTTAGAAGGCGAGGCAACTTACGAACGGTACTCATTTCATTGGCGACTTCATCTCGGATCGCCCAGCTGCGGTCCCCTACCATACCGAGCTTTTCTATCTGTGCTTCTTGCAGGAGCTCGCCCTCCATGGACTTCACAGGATATCGCCAAAGCTCTTTAACAGTACCAATCTGAATTTTCATCTTTTTGTGCTCTCACAAAACTGACAGGAAGTAACCAATGATAGTCTATACCCAGTTACCCCTATTCATTACTGACTCAGCACACGCTTATGACTGAATTTTTTCACGACTTACCCGAAGGCCTGGACTGACAACTTAACTACTTGAGATGAGAGAAATCTCGCCTCAACTCTCAAGCAACTGCCCTATTCCAATCAACAAACGCACCTATCCTGAGATTCCGATAGTGTTCAGCGTTGATCAGGTGCCTGCCCAGATTGAATAAATTGCTAACCGCAGCATGAGCACCAAGAAACCTCTGAGCCTGCCTGACCGATTTGAACTTTCGCATCCCTCGCTCCCTCACCCTGGTCGCCTCATGCGATGGCTCAGCCCGATTATTTTCGTACTGCTCAGTGCTGTGGATCGTATCAGGAATCAGCTCACGATGTGCGACTCCATAACTACGCAGTTTGTCGGTAACGATCTTTCTTGGCTCGCCGCCATGGCTTCGCAATAAACGCTTGAAGAACCGCTTTGCAGCAGCACCGTCACGTTTTGCCTGCAGATACACGCCAACCACTTCTCCGTCCTGATTAACAGCACGCCACAGGTGATGCTGCTTACCGTTGATCTTGATGAAGACTTCATCGATGTAGAAGGTGTC
>JBLHSI010000058.1:0-14166 GCA_047626655.1 Halioglobus sp. | reverse complement strand
CAGCACTTGTTTACGAAGATGTTGATCCCACGCCATAAGATCGGCCATACCAGAGGATTCAAAATCCAGCCGGCCGACAATGCCATAGCGGTAAACTAGTGATGCCACGATAGTGATGGTAATCGCAAAGGCCAAAGCAAGCCGGACCCGCAGACCCAAGACCACCATGACGAGCAATAAGAGTGGTAGCAAAATATAAAACCATTCTTCTACCGATAAGCTCCAGGCCTCGGGAAAAAACGCGGGATGAACACTGGCGATATTTTGCATAAACAAAAAATACCGCCACAAACCTGAAGTCTCTATAATACCCGTCTGTATCTGGTAGACGACCAGTACAATCAATATCAGAAAGTAGTTTGGTAGTGTCCTGAGCCATCTTCGCAGCCAAAAGTTCCAAACAATGCCTCCCGTAACAGGTCCCCGCTCAAAGATCCCTATTAGTATTGTGCCAATCAAGTAGCCGCTCAATACAAAAAATATTGAAACACCATCAAGCAGCGGTAACTTGACCAGCGCCTTGGGAAACAACACGGCCAAACCATAGGCGCCATGGGCATAGACCACCAGGAATATCGCGGCCGCTCGTAAGGCGTCGAGACCAAACACCCGGTCGCCGGGTATATCAATTGTCATTAGCTTTTTTAACATCGCGTTAGCAGATACCAATTCTCTTCACTGGACTCAAAGTGACGGTGGAGCGCACTGCATAACTATACGGCATATCCCTATTTATTCCTCATCGAAATAGGTAAAATCGGGACCCAAAACATCATAGGCCTATGCGGCATTATTCATGACTAAACTTTCCGTCATTGTCATCGCTCATAATATGGCGAGAGAAATCCCGCGCACCTTGGCAAGCTTAAGCCAAGACTATCAGATAGATTGCGATGACCTCAGCTACGAGGTTTTGGTGGTGGACAATGGCTCCCAGGATGCGCTGGATGAGAGCTTGGTTTGCTCGTTTGGGCCACAGTTTCACTATCACTATTTGACCGACCCTCCGCCCTCCCCCGCATTTGCCATGAACTACGGAGCAGCGCGAGCCACTGGCGATATCTTGTGTTTTATCATTGATGGGGCTCACATCTTAACGCCCGGTGTATTCAAGTTTGCTCTGGCCAGCTTCCGCGCTTTCAACAACGCTATTGTGGCAACACGCTACTTCTTTCTCGGGCCGGGCGACCAGAATGATTCGATCCTGCACGGGTATAACACGGCTAAGGAAGACGCGTTACTAGACAAAGTTGGCTGGCCCGATGACGGCTATCGCCTCTTTGAAATTGGATCTCCGCTGCAGGGCAATGTGCCAAAAGTCACCTGGTTCAACAAAATGCTGGAAAGTAATTGCCTATTTATGAAGCGTGAATCCTTTGAGGACATTGGCGGCGCAGATGAAAGATTTGATATTGCTGGAGGCGGTTTTCTCAACATCGATATTTATAGACAGGCCTGTGAACTTCCAGACGCTCAGCCAGTGCTTCTAATAGGAGAAGGTAGCTTTCATCAGGTGCACGGTGGCACCACTACCAACGTAACGCCCCAGCAGCGCGACGCCCGAGTCATTGGCTACCAAGAACAGTATCGAGAACTGCGCGGCTCAGAGCTCGCACCCTCGACTAAAGACGTGTATTTCATGGGACACCTGCCCACGCTCAAATCAAAAATACACATGAGAAAGAACCGAGGAACTGGTGAGGCGATCTCGCAAAACTGGAAAGACACAGTGAGAGACAAGTAAGTGAGTGGGTGGCAGATAGCGGACGAGCCCTATCAACACTGGATAGAACAGGTGGAACTGGCTTCGCACAACCTGCTAAGCGCGCCACAATCAAACATTGAAGATGATCCCGACTGGCCACGCATATCCATCATTATGCCCACCTACAACTCGCCTCTGGAGTTTTTACAAAAAGCACTGGACTCTGTTCTAGCCCAAAGTTATCCAAAATGGCAACTTTGTATAGCCGATGATGCGTCCGACAACGTCGGTGTTCTGCCTCTACTTAAACACTACGCCCACACAGATTCACGCATAGTTGTGACACACGCCGAGACCAACGGTGGCATCGCTTTAACTAGCAATAAGGCCCTGGAATTGGCGAGCGGCCAGTACATCGCTTTTATGGATCACGACGATACGCTGTGTGTGCATGCGATGCTGTTAGTCGCAGAGGCATTGAGGGCGCACAGCGCAACACAAATCTTGTACTCAGACTCTGACAGTATTAACACCGCAGATACACGCAGCAATCCATTTTTCAAGCCCAACTGGAACTACGACCTGTTTCTGGCGCAGAACTATTTGAATCATCTCACCGTCTATAAGGCCGACTTGATCAGGCAGATAGGAGGCCTGCGAGAGGGTTTCGAAGGAAGCCAAGATTATGACCTCGCCCTGCGGGCCATCGAGCGCACCCACCATTCGCACATTCGGCACGTACCCCAAATACTCTATCATTGGCGGGTCGTGCCCTCGGCGGTTTCGCAAACTAATTTGGGCGATGCTGTCAGGTCGGGCCGCCGGGCCGTGACTGCGCACTTGCAGCGAAGTCAGCTGCTGGGCTCCGTTACCGCACCGGCTAACGCCCTACTCTTCAACCAGATCAGTTGGGCACCCTCAAGTGCGTACCCTAGGGTTCAAATCGTAGTCTATGGCCACGATAATCAAATGATAGAGGCGTCGATCACCAGCATAAAAGCCATAACTCAGGATGCCGACGTTACTGTAATAGGGGTGATATGCAAAACTGATTCAGAGCCCGCGTCTTTGGCTGCGCTATTAAATACTCAATGCTCTGATTTTACCGCCGACTATGTTTGTTTTATCGCAGCGGGACTTATTCCGCAGTCACCGCAATGGTTACTGCGCCTCACTGGTTTTCTAAATAGAGATGACGTAGGTGTTGTCGCGCCAAAGATAGTAGATGCCCAAGGGACGATTCTGAGTGGTCCGCTGTTACTGGGAATAGAACACTGGTTTGAAGGCATATTGCCGGCAAGGTTCAGTCAAACCAGTTCGCGATCCAACGATGGATACTTCAAGAGACTGCGACTAGACCATCAAGTCAGCGCAGTACCCTTTGAGTGCCTGATATTGAAAAGATCTCTACTGGAAGAGGCAGGAGGAATTAATGCCACTTGGTCTTCTTTGCCGCTGCTGGGTGCCGACTTATGTCTAAAAGTACGTGCTATGGGGTATGCGACAATTTGGACGGCCAGCGTTAAAGTGCAGTGCTTGGAGCTTGCCGTGAAGTCTACTTTTTTAGCGCAACCCAAACCTCAGGAAATAGAGCGCTTTGAAAAGACCTGGCATGAAACCAAAGCCTTAGACCCCCATTACAACCCTAACTTGGGCCGCGGCGGCAAAAACTTTCAATTACCGCGCTAAAGACTCTTACCTAGATTAAATCTGAGAGGGTCTTTTTTCCTTTCGATTTTAGCCAATTACTGGAGGAAAAGTGCAGAAATTTCTGTGATTCCTCCGGCAGTTGACCGAGGTAGATAGGCTTTGTCACCGGACTGGAATACTGATCACCGCGCAGCTGTAGGTACTGCTCCTTACTCGCTTCTATATAGGCAGCTCTTACTTGGGAATCTTCACCGCCTGTTGTCACTCCGCCGTGAAACTGATGGAAAGTACCTTCGCCCGGTATGATTACGTGCTGAATTCCGGCAAACTCGCAGGCCCTTTTGTAAATATCGAGGTTAATTAGGCCACCACCGCGCAAGTCAAACCTGACGTCTGCCCCACCCAATTTTCGCCACACATCACGCGGCATGCTAATACAGTTACTTTCGCTGTTGGGGAGGAAAAAGCCGCCGGCACATGAACCACTTAAACAGGCTATGTCGAACAAACGATAGCCCTGCTCCGGCCAGGCAATACCCTCAATTAGCTCGCGTTCAGATTCTAGCCCATAGCCGGCACTCACACTCTCTTGTTGCAACGACTCGCCTAGATGATAGCCCGGAATAGATACGACGGTTTTAGGGCCGAGCCTATGACCCAATATCATGTTCTTAACAACACCGGGCGTCAGCATCCGAGCACCGTCGATCATAAGACAAATAAACTCTCCTCTAGCCAGCGAGGCACCAAAATTGAGCGCATGTACAGGGCTAGACTCGCCCTTATCGCGTTTGTAGTAATGAACATTAGGGGGTAAAGACGCAATGAAATCTGCATTGATCAAATTTGGCGATTCGTTCTCAACAACAATAACTTCGTATTCGTCCATTCGAACATCTTTTTGGTAATCTGTTCCCATAGATATCAGCGTTTTCTGTGCCTGATCTGCCATGTCGTAAACCACCACGACAAGACTCACCACCGGAGTCGTTTTGCCATCCACTGATCTTGAAAATACTTTCTTTACCTTATTTAGCACTCGATTCTTCGCCTATGCAGTTTCATAGTATTAAACACAAATCTTGAGTAGGCGTCCGTAGAGCCACTTAATTTTCCAAGGTAATCGCGCTGCCGATAGCTGGCTGCCCGAGGTCTTGAGCTGGTCCTCATAGAAACGATTATCTTCTGTGTTTTTTTCCAACCCCAAGTAGCCTACCAGTTGATCAAGTTTTTCATGAAATATTTTTTCATCTTCATCAAAGCAAAGAACCGGAAAGGACTTACGCCGATACTCGTTCAATAGTAGTCGATTATAGGAATACCAAAGCAACAGGGCTTGTTCGCGCGGCATGTCACTGCGACGTTGCAGCGATTGTGCCACTGCATTTGGATGGCGCACAATTCCAACAAATTGTATGGCCGGGAAAATATTTTTCCAACCTTGTAATACCAACAGCGTTCTAGGATCTTTGAAACCTAGAGGCGCATCACCAAGATTCTCCACGAGCAAATGTTCGGCTCTGCTGCGATGCTCGCTGCTCCATACCACTTTCTTTGAAGGAGGCTTGTCCCAAGCGGCACCATTTGCCGCCAAAATTGAGTCATTCAGGTCGACAAAATCTTGATTCTCTCTGTTGCCTTTCTTATTGTGTGGGTTCCAAGTGTGGCAATTGCCCAAAAACAAACCGGCTTGTTGTAGCGAGCCTGTCATGCAGCTAGTGCCACTTCGGTGCATTCCGAGAACGCAAATCAGTCTGTCCATTTCACTTATCATTCAATTCGCCAGCCCGACAGGAGTGCTACAACATTCCGCATAGGGAATCTCGATGAGCTTTCGCATGGCAGTATATAGACCGACACTGCTATTGACTAGAAACACAATTCTTCGAGTCGTACCCTGTGTACCTCTTAGAATATCCAAATATAGATACTTCAAGCGCGCACCTCTTTCCAGGGTGCCACCTTAATGAGTAACAGTATGCCGGGTATTGCGAGCAGCGCGCACAACACAAAGAAGAGCTCCCAGCCAACTTCATCGACGATAAACCCTGTACTGGCATTGGCAAAGGTTCTGGGTATCGCCGCAATAGAGGTAAACAAGGCAAACTGGGTGGCAGCGTAGGTACGGCTGGTCTCTCTGGCAATGTAAGCGGTGAACGCCGCTGTACCCAGACCAACACCTAAATATTCAAATGCAATCACTAACCCCAACATCCACAAAATGGGGCCACTGGAGGCCAGTACAACATACCCCAAAATACTGAGGATTTGCACGGCGCCAAATAACCACAGCGACCGGTTGATACCCAATTTAATCATGACTAGGCCGCCCATCAAGCCTCCAAATATCGCAGGCCATAAAGCAGCATTTTTTGCCACCAGACCAATTTGCGTCTTGCTGAAGCCCATATCAAGGTAGAACGGCAGTGACAAAGCGGTTGCCATATTGTCGCCCAATTTGTACAAAAACATGAAAGCCAGCACAAAACATAGATTGCTCCAACCCCGTCTGTCTAGATACTCGCGGAACGGCGCCACAATAACATTGCGCAACCCTTTATCCTGTGGCAGTAAAGTGTCGGGCTCATCCACCCACAAAGTCATGGCGATACCCACAGCCATAAAGCCACCGGTCACCCAAAACACCAGCGACCAAGCCAAATGGTCGGCTAAAATTAGAGCGAGAGAACCGGGTATTAAACTTGAAATTCGGTAGGCCTGTACATGAATAGCATTACCCAATCCCAATTCTTGATCGGACAATAATTCTCGCCGATAGCCGTCGATCACAACGTCCTGGGTTGCACTGAAAAAAGCGATGACCACCGCGATAGCGGCAATAACGGCTGTCGATTGCTCTGGTTGAAACATGCCAATAGCGCCAATGGCCAGTAACAACATAATCTGGCATGGCAACATCCAACCTCGCCTGCGCCCCATAAAAGGTGGGACATAGCGATCTAAAAAAGGCGCCCAAAGAAATTTCGCTGTGTAGGGGATGCCAACCAGCGCAAACAATCCAATCTCGGTCAGCGAAACGCCACTTTCTCTCAACCAAGCGGGCACCAGCTGAAAGAGCACATACAAGGGCAAGCCCGAGGTAAAACCGGTCAGCACGCAAATAAACATGCGGCGATTGAGAATTGCTTCTCGCCAATTGCCGCTATTGTCAGACATCATTGCGGCTAGCGTTAAGCGCGCCAAATACGCAGCTCTCTCTAATACTTAGCGCTTCTTTGTACAGCGCCACGTCGGCACTGTGGTGAGCTTGAATTTTGCGCCTAAAATCTAAATCGTCAATGTAGCGCTGACCAAACCTGTTGGGGTTAGCATTGACCCAGACTTTGTTCAGGGGGGCGTCTAATATTTGTTGTGAGAATCGCTCGATCTCCGAATCGTAAAACTCCGTAATACCGACAAAATCAAAACGCCTGAGAGAAAAGCCCCAAAAAAACTTGCTGTAGACGTTCTTCATTTCCGGACCGAGACAAAAACGCTCCAGCGACCATTTTTCTTCCACCACCCGGCGATGCAGCTTGCCGGAATCGATTGGATGATACTGCTCAACCCAGTACTGATAATGGGAGGCCAGTCGCTCGACCGGATCACGCACCCACACCACCGATAATTTGGGTGAGGGCGTACTTAGATAACGATACTTCAAGGGCATAAAATGCCCGTGAATACAGTCGATATTCCGAAATCGCGACCGTGAACCGGTATTTAGCACGCAGCTCTGCACCGCATCGAAATTTCGCTTAACAGTCCCCTTATTAATGGGACGGTCACCGTAATCCTGAACCAGCCGCTCACCGAAATGCTGTTCCAGTCCCCGTAAAAAACTGGAGCCGGCTGTTTTGGGAAGATGTACGGAGATCAGCATAAGTGGATCATGATGTCCTTTGGAGTTCTGGCAATAAGTTGGGGGATTATGATACGCTTTCGCGGCTCTCATTCTCAAGCATTGTGCATGGCAAATTCCCCAAATAATCAACCTTACATAGACGGTTTACCCGCTATTACCGTGCTGAGCGCTGATTTTGGCTTTAAACGCTTCTACATTCGCCGCGTGAGCAGGCTATTTCCCGAAGCTGTGAAGGAGGATAAATAGTGAGTCACTTCGATCTGGCCAAGTCTTCAATCGAGCAGTTTTCGGTGGCGGTGGAAGACTATCAGGCCCTCTCCACATCAGCGGCAGTCAGCCTAACGGGCAACGCTCAAGACAATCAAGTATTCGTCAAAGATCACAACTACGACGCACGCATTACGATCAATTTTAACCAGACGTCTGGGTGCCGGGTTTTCATCGGACATAAAGTTCGAGGAGACATGGAAATAAACCTAAATGGCGACAACTCCGTCATCTACCTCGGTAATCACTGCGACTTGAAACAACTGCAAATTCGTTCTCGACAGGCCAATGATTTAATAGCCATAGGTGAGGAAGTGAGTGTCGCGGGCAATAATGTTTGGGTTTCTGGTTATGGGGCCGGGGATCGCACACCGGCAATCGTTGTGGGCGATGACTGTATGTTTTCCTATGATATCGTGATTAGGAACTCCGACGCACACCCTGTTTTTGATGCAAATACCGATCGCCAGATCAACGAACCGCAGCATGCTGTGCACATAGAGCCCCATGTTTGGGTTGGCGAGCGCAGTAACATATTAAAAGACGTGACCGTGGGTGCTTGCTCCATTATCGCCTTAGGCAGTACCGTGACCAAAGATACACCCAGATTTTCTTCTATTAAAGGTGTACCGGCCATTGCCTCTGTCCAAACCGACCGCTACTGGGCCAGAGATCACAGTGAATTTGCTATTCGCCAAGCCAAGTACTATCGCGACAAATATGCTCAAATTTAGATACTCCCCACGCCGAGCCTGCTGCTGGCGACCATAGCGCTGCTCTGGTCTTTCGGTTTGTTCTACCCAGAAGCTTTGCCGCCGATTACTGCTCCCCGCCTTTTCGCGCTCAATATCCGGCCATTTCTGGGTGTCTCGTTGATTCTTTTCCTCGCTAGCGGTCCGCCTCTGTTTGCTATTCTCACAACAGGGCTATTGCTTGACGCCTTGCTCTACGTCAACAGTCTAAAGTTAGGCAACCTGGGACAACCAATAGTACTGTCAGATCTTTTGTCAGTCTAGCTGCTGGCATGCTATCTCAGCGCAAACATAATGGTGGCGATACAGATCCCTACCTCGCTCAACTGACGTGGAAGGCATGGGCACACGCATCAACCTAAAACTATTCCCTGCCCATACCTATCCATTCATATCCTTGCTGCAAGGTGAGACACTCTCGATTGTTTGGGACTTCAAAGAACAGGGTTTTGCCGCCGTAGCAGTCCACCCCAACACCGCCAGCTTCTGGAATCGAAACTACGCCTATCCGTTTTTGGGTTTCGATGAATCCCATGATATCCGCGCGTTTAAAAACAAAGAGAAAGTGGGGTTTTATGTCAGCGATTCTGGCAAGAACCACTCAAGTAGCGCTAGGACTTTTCTTGCAACATAAACCCGGTAAGTAAGGTGGCGACCTCTTGGGCGTTGATATCAGGTTTAACATCTAAATAGCCGGAGAAGTCTTCGTCAAACAAGATGTCTCGACTAAACCAACGGTTAGCGACCGCGCTATTGGCCGATTCGAATGCTTGGTAGAATGCCCAGGCTTGGGCTTTTTCTGGAAGCAGGCCTACGCCCTGGGCGTTTCTGTCCAGATACTTAACCAGTCTGGTGTATTGCTGGCGGTGCTCATCAGTCTTGTGAACCGTGTCAAGAGCCTTATTCGCGCCCAACAACACGGTTTGGGCTTCCAGCGAAAGTGACGAATTAGCATGAACAACCATCGGCATGTCGTGCGCATTAATCCCCATATCAGCCTTCTGTAGAAAATCGAGGACAACATTGCCTTCCAGCAAATGGGAGGGTGAGTAAATGGAGGGTTGCACAGAACTCTCTCCAAACGCAGTCGACCATCGATCCAGCAGTGACTCGTAATCGAAATACGGTGGTAGATGACCCTGAAATATTCTGTCGGCACGAGGAACGGGAGCGCCTAAAACGTGGCCTGCCCGCAAAGCCTGACTATAGCGACTCACTGCCATCTGATCTTGGCGACGAAGATAGCAAATGATATCGATTTTGTTGAAAAGTGGCCGCAAAAAATCAGCCAAATGACTTACTTCTGCAAGAGACAATAGCCTCGAATGAAAGTGTTCGCAGGATACAATAAATACGTCGGACTTCTTACGGGCTTTGGCGACCTCTTTTTCAAAGTTCTTTAAAACTTTGCTTCTCCAGCGTCGCCTAGCCCTCAAATCTTTATGCTTTAGGGCTCGTAACAAATCATCAACTTTTTCTTCGTCCATAAAGGCCGCAGGAAGAAGGCGATTATTGGACTCACCCACCGATTGGCATACATGTACCCGGGCACGTTGTAGCCGGTCAATATTGTCGTACAAAAACGTTTGAATCGCGGTTGATCCGGTCTTTTCGGTGCCTATATGCAGTATGCAGCGCATGAACTAAACTAGCACTTGCTGGATCGAGAGTTACGGTTCAATTTGTCACATCGATTGCGAAAATTTTTCAGCTTTTCATCAAAATTCGCTATTTTTGCAATACGATTATTCAGCGCTTCATTGGCCAAGGAGTATAGGCCCAAATCAGCCCTATTACTGCGCTCCAATAAAGCTGCCCCATTTCCCAGTTCCTCGATAACAGCATCAACCTTGTACGATACCGAACGGTTAGATAAAGTTCCCTCACTTACGTTTTGCCTGACATAAGATAGGTCAATTCCGGAAAACTTATCTTTCAAAACATGCTCGAAATACACCATCGACTCGTCAAACCGGTCGACAATGCCAGTGAGTGCCAGGTCTGACATTGCACTGGCAGTCGCCTTAACAAAAGCATCGTCTATTAATACTCCTCGACGCCCTGAACAATACTTAATTTGATAGTCCATAATGACGCCGCCGCTTTTGTGCCCTAATCGCCAATCTACATAGTCTTTAAATCCGAACTTTTTGGCATGCACAGCGCCGAGCGTATCAGACTCTTGACGACGCTCAAAGTCGTAGACAGAACGGACCCGCTCAATCGGGTGGCGCAGGAAAAAACAGGGGATGATTTCTAGATTTTCGCGTTCTGGCAGGGGCATACACCAATAAAGATGGTGGGTTGATATGGCTTTGAGGCGCTTATTATCCTGAATGAAATCGGCGAGATAATTGGATGCACCCTGACGCATTTCCTCATTATCGCGATGATCAATAAAGCCCTTATTGAAATTCCTCTTTAGCGACCAATCGAATGTTGAGCCTGCATTTTTGAAGATATGACCGTGGACAATAATAGTTCTTTTTTTCGATCTAAACATTGAGTGATCTCAATAGGCTATAAGTCACTTTATCCATTGTGGTTCCAATCAAAAATAGGTTGTAGTACCTCACTCGCTTGACGATGAGGGTGACTAGCGCAAATGGGTAGGCTATCGCGCACGGGCGCAATGATATCATGCCTTAAGGGGCTTCTCTCAAGGGCGAATAACAGTCTTTGAGCGATAAAAGCAATTTTTGTGCACTACGACCCAAACCTTTGTTCGGTCTGGCGAAGTGACCGCAACAAAGCATTGTGTGACAATAGCGCCAACCACCCTCCTACCGCACTAGATGCGAACAGACAAGCCATTCCTATGCCTTCCCACACTAAGAAAACTGTGCGCTCGGTGGTTCTCCACGCGCATATGTTCAAAAATGCCGGGACAACGTTAGATTGGAGCCTAAACCGGTGCTTTGGCAGCAGATTTGTCGATCACCGCGACGACAAAGCAATGCGCGAATCAAGAGGCTATATCGCCACTTATCTAGCCGAAAACACGAGTATTGAAGCCCTTTCCAGCCACTGGCCGCCGGTGCCTGCGCCGGAGGTACCGGGTATCAATGTTCAGATGCTTATGTTGCTGAGAAATCCATTGGAACGCAGCCTTTCTGTTTATAACTTTGAGCGATCTCAACCCAGTGTTGACTCCCCCGGCATACTAAAAGCCAAGAATCTCTCTTTTGCACAGTATATACAATGGCGGCTTGAACCTGGCACAGGCCCGGTTGTAAAAAACTTCCACACTCGATACTGCTCAGGTAACTACTTTGGCAATGACCTGGACGAACTCTATGAGTTGGCGATTGGCAACTTAGATAATATACCGGCTGTTGGCCTGGTAGACCGTTATGCTGAGAGTATGGTGCTTTTTGAATATATACTGCAAAACACGCATCCGAATATCGACTTGTCATGGCGCTCTCAGAACGTCAGCCAAACTGCCACTGTATCGACGGTGCGTCGAATTGATTCAATCGCTGAGGAGCTGGGAGATACGTTTGATGCACTGGTTAAAGCCAACGAATATGACTTGCGATTATCGGATTACATCCAAGCAAAAATGGACAAAGCACTCGCCATGATTCCAAATCTACCCGATCGACTGGAGTCAATACACAACCGGAACCGATTATTAAAATGACTGATCTACGATATCGTTTATATCGACACTTCCGAATTGCACTGCGCAAAATGCGCACAGTAATTGAGGGGCCAAAACAACATCCGATTCACGTGCGTGCCGTGCACTACTTCTCGGACGGATGGGTGCTCAATTTCTGGCAAATTCTCGATCCGCGCAAGCTGGATTCAGATTTCCATCAAATTATCGAGGATGGTTTTAATACCATTATTCTAGTCATCCCATGGAGTGGATTCCAGAAAGATCCGTACAAGCCCGAGTACGATACTTTCTATATCAAGCAGCTCGACCGGGTAATGGCCGCCGCAGATCGGCACACACTATCTGTGATCGTTCGCGTGGGTTATTCGCATCAAATTCCGGAGCATGCCGCCATCAGCGGACTCACTCAGGCCCAACGTTTACTCACAAATCCTGATTTGCACGAGCTGTGGTTACAATACTTGGCCAGAGTACATGACATTTGCAGCGGCTACCGATGTTTCCGTTATGGTTTTTTGAGCTGGGAAGAGTTTTGGCACGCTTTTCCTCGCTGGCAACAATATCGACCATTGATTCGAGAGAAACGAGCGAGAGACACCGGCTATAATCGCTACATGGTGGAACGGGGAATGCCTGCTCCGGATATCATTCCCCAAGTAGACACACCAGAACACGAGTATTTTCACGCGTTTACCAATCACCGAATAGCTCAAATGTATGAACAAGCCTTATCAGTATTTCCAAGCCTAACGATGGAAGTTCGCGTAGACAAAGACAAATTAATTGACGCCAATGGGGAGATTAGCTGGCTCACTAACGATGGCTACACTCATCTAAAGAGCACCCGCTTAACTTATTGGGCACCCTTTATGGGCGCGGCTAACGAAGGTGAACAGCTATCCGCCGAACGGGCAGCGGAACTACTGGCGTATATGCTTGAGGTTGTGTCAGAACAAGGTGCATACCAGAATCACATTATCGACCAATTCAATTTTGTCGATGACGAACCAAAGTTTAGGGGCATTCATGCCGACATTGATACTGGCCAGGTGGCAGAATTCCTTACCCTGGCGGCACCTTTACTAGCGAGCAAGTCGGCCGGTTACGGGCTGTGGGCCTATCGAGATTATCGTCAGAACCTGCTCTATAACGCGGCGTTTCGAATGGGTATGCAGGGTTGGCAACACTCTGATCGGGGTTGCAAGATCGTGCGAAGCGGCGGGATAAAACTTGCACCTGGAGCAGTACTCAGACAGTACCTACCAGCGCGTGTAGCAGGACTACAAGTCACCAAGGCCTTCAGTCAACTCGCGCTTCGCATTGAAGCGGGCCCATCAACTGACCCCAACCACTCACTGAATGTCAAAATAAATTCGCGGGCGTGGCAACCGCTCGAAGCCATAAAAGAGAACAATGAATTTGCTCTTGATATAGAGGTAGATTACGGAATCGTGCTGGAGGATGGGATTGTCATCGAGCTGCGTAATAACGGACCTACCCTGACGTTAAATGCTCTATCGTTGTATCACTACATTTTTCGCGGAGACATACGGCGTGAAAATGGTGAACCCTCGCTGCATCATTCTGCCATCGTTCAATTGAACCATGAGCTGGCCGCGCTAACTAAACAAACTAGTGCCGAGCTGGATTAAACTGGTCGACGTAGTCAAGAGTTGTCTTTTTTGCAATGGCCTGATGCTCAATCGGGTTACTCATACTGTAGCCGAGTGAGCTTATTGTATTGCCCCAATGTGCCTCAACATAGTTCATATCTTCTCGATTGAGCCAATTCTGCCAATCGCCGTAACCCTTCGAGCGCACTACGCGATGGTACTCATGAGGCACATCGGCCTCCACGGCTAACTCGATACCAAGGTATGACTCCAGCTCTGACCAGTGGCCGTCTAACAAGTCTTCGTAACGAGCCCTGTACGGTGAAAATGCCGCACTATACTCATTTTGCACTCGGTGAAGATTATTGAATACGGCTATTGGTGCTCTACCGACACTATCAGCCAATAGATTATACAAAGCGATAGACGACATCGCAGCCGGCTCGCGTTGTTTTTCCGCCAGCGCAGCATAACAACGATCGTAAGCAGCCTGGTCCCCGCTTAGCTGAAAATCGTAGAACAGGTAGAGCAGCATACTGACGAACTGATCGCGCGGGTCGCGATAGATCAGTACCTGCTTGTCAAAGCTGGGGATCACGTCATTATCCGGCATTACCCGGCCCACTAAGACTTTTGTGAGGGTGTCGACTTGTTCTCCACGCTGCAGTATAGCCAGAAGTTCATCA
>JBLHSI010000057.1:0-14176 GCA_047626655.1 Halioglobus sp. | reverse complement strand
ACTGAGCCCAGGTTGCAGACAGCAATCTCGTCTTCAGAAGTGTTGAGTGTAATCTCGGTACACAAGTTTGAGGAATGCACCACGCCCATGTGTTGTTGAGGCGAGCGCAGGTTGCAAGGGTCTTTGAAGGTCACCCAGGGGTGGCCAGTTTCAAACAACATGCCCAACATCTTGCGCCACAAATTTTCTGCTTTGAGTGTCTTAAATAGCTTGAGCTCGCCGCTGAGAGCCATAGCTTCGTACTGCTCATAGCGCTCCTCGAATGCCCTGCCGTAAAGATCGTGTAGATCGGGTACGTCATTGGGAGAAAACAGTGTCCAGTCGCCGCCATCAAATACCCGTTTCATAAATAGATCGGGAATCCAGTTGGCGCTATTCATGTCATGCGTGCGGCGACGGTCATCACCGGTGTTTTTACGCAGCTCGACGAACTCTTCGATGTCCATGTGCCATGTTTCCAGGTAGGCACAAACCGCGCCTTTGCGTTTGCCGCCCTGATTTACCGCGACGGCCGTGTCGTTAACAACCTTGAGAAAGGGAACCACACCCTGTGACTTACCGTTAGTGCCTTTAATATATGCACCCAGAGCGCGCACTGGAGTCCAGTCATTGCCCAGGCCACCAGCCCACTTTGACAGTAGTGCGTTGTCGCGGATAGCGCTATAAATGCCACCTAGGTCATCCGGCACGGTGGTGAGGTAGCAAGATGACAGCTGCGGGCGCAAAGTACCGGCATTGAATAGTGTCGGTGTTGAACTCATATAGTCGAACGATGACAGAAGCTCGTAGAACTCAATTGCGCGAGCGTTCTTGTCCTCCTCGGCGTGGGCCAGGCCCATTGCAACGCGCATGAAAAACACTTGAGGCAGTTCCAGTCGCACATCATTGCTGTGGATAAAGTAGCGGTCATAGAGGGTTTGCAGCCCTAGATAGGTGAATTGTAAGTCGCGCTCGGGAAGCAGGGCGTCGCCAAGCCGCTGTAAGTCGTATTCAGCCAAATGGGGAGCCAGTAATTCGAGCTCTATACCCAGCTTTATATAGCTGGAAAGGGCCGTGCCGTAGAGTCCAGCCATATCGGCTTGCGTGGCACTGTCAGCAACACCTAGAATTGTCAGAGATTCGGTGCGCAAGTTGTCGCACAATAACCTGGCCGCAACAAAGGAGTAGTTGGGCTCCTGCTCGATCATCGTTCGAGCGGTGATCACTAAAGAGGTACTGAGTTCGTCAGACGTTACACCGTCGTATAGATTTTTTAGTGCTTCATCCAAAATTTGCGCATCGCTGACATCGGGCAAGCCGGCACAGGCTTCACTTACAATGGTTTGTAATCGCTCTAAATCCAGGGGGTGACGACTGCCGTCGGGGTGAGCCACAGAGATATTGCCAGCGGCTTTTTGTGTTTCGGGCGATAGGGCTAGTTTTGCCGCGCGCTTGCGTGCCTGTTCTTCGCGATAGATAACGTAATCGCGAGCGATTTTGTGTTCGCCCGTGCGCATTAACGAGAGCTCTACCTGGTCTTGAATGTCCTCGATATGAATGGTTCCACCAGAGGGCATGCGGCGCTGAAAAGTCGCACTGACCATCGCTGTTAGCGCAGCCGTGGTTTCATGGATACGGCTAGAAGCTGCGGCATTGCCACCCTCTACTGCGAGGAAGGCCTTGGTGATTGCTACAGAGATTTTACTGTCTTCAAAAGGCACCACCGTCCCGTTTCGTTTTATCACCCGAATTTGTCCCGGGGCTGTTGCCGCGATACTCGCGCTAACGCTTGGGTTTGTTTCTTGTGCGGGGGAGGGCGCTGCGGTAGATGTGCCAAGGTTTGTTTCTGTTTGCATGGTCGTTCTGTACTCCGGCGTTGTGGCCTGCGGCCTTATTGTTCTATTTTTTACTTGCTGTATTGCAAAAAAATTCTCGTTAGCGTCAGCTCGAAAAGGCTGATCGGTACCTCCATGAACTGGAGCTACGCGGCGCTGTGACTAATTCTTAAGTATCTCCAATTAATGGTATTCAACGAGTCAACTAAAGCTTGTTTTTGTGTGGGGAAGTCAGGGCCTTCCTTTACCGCTTCTTTTGTCCGTCTGCCTAAGAGCGAACCCTATATGTAGGGGTGGCGCGTCGGTATAGGTACAAGATAAAGCGCTTGGCAGGACAATGCAAGAGCATTAGCGTGGGTTTATTCTGTGGATAACTTGTGTGTAATCACCGCTGTCTGTAGTCACTAACGGCGCAGGCCAAGCGGCGCGGGAGCATCGCCGATTTCAATCGTTTTCAACTGGTAATTTGTCGTATCGAATTATTTCTTCTATAAAAATAGGCCGATATACCACTTAGTTATTAGCGTTCAAATGAACTCGTCTTGTAGCTCTTTTATCGAACTTGCAGCAGGGCCTCTACGAGTGCTTTTTGCGCGTGTAAGCGATTTTCAGCTTCACTCCAAATAACGGTGTTCGGGGCATCCATCAACTCGGCACTAATTTCCTCACCGCGATGTGCTGGCAGGCAGTGCATATACAGTGCGTCACTGGCAGTATGGCTCATCAGTTCGGCGTCAACTATATAGGGTGCAAAAAGCGCAGCGCGATGTTGCTGTTCGCTCTCCTGTCCCATGGAGGCCCATACATCGGTAATGACCAGGTCCGCTCCACTCACTGCGTGTTGGGGATCGGTGATGATACTCACTCGATCAGCGTTGGCGGCGAGTAACTGTGCATCTGGCTCAAAGCCTTTGGGGCAGGTGATGCGTAATTCGAAGTCAAATTGCTTGGCCGCATTGATGTAAGACTGGCACATGTTGTTGCCATCTCCGACCCAGCAGGCGGTTTTGCCTGCCATCGGACCACGCTGTTCCAGCCATGTTTGCATGTCGGCCAGTAACTGGCAGGGGTGAAAATCATCGGTCAATCCATTGATGACGGGCACGCTGGAATGCTCGGCAAACGTTTGTACTATGCTGTGAGCAAAGGTCCTTATCATCACAATGTCGACCATTGAGGAAATCACCTTGGCGCTATCTTCTATCGGTTCGCCGCGACCCAATTGAGTGTCGGACGGAGAGAGGAACATGGCGTGCCCCCCCATCTGCGCCATACCTGCTTCAAATGAAACCCGGGTGCGCGTCGAAGACTTCTCGAACACCATCGCCATCACCGCGCCGGGCAGCGCGCGCTGATCAACACCGGCGGCGCGCTCTTCTTTCATTTCAATCGCGCGGTGTAACAGGGCGGTCAGCTCGCCGGGCGTGAAATCCATCAATGTTAAAAAGTGTCTAATGTCGGACATATCAATACCTACTAATGTCGTTTTAACGTAATAGTCGTGGAAGTTTGGCGACCCACCGTAGCGGGAATTAGCTCAGCCGATACTTTTAACAGAGTCGGCTAACACTGTGGCCAATTGTCGTGCCTCTGATGCATTAATTATCAGGGGGGGAAGTAGGCGCACAGTCCTGCCTGCGGTCACATTCAGCAGAAGTTTATGCTCCATCGCGCGCTGCACGAGTTCGGGGCAATCGGCGTTCAACTCTATGCCGATCATTAAGCCACGACCTCGAATATCAACAATCTGCGGGCTATCTTTCATTTCCGCCAAGAAGGTTTCTTTAATGACAGCACCCATTGCTGTGGCGTTGTCGCACAACTTTTCGCTGACAATAGTCTCGATTACGGTTGAAGCTGTGGCGCAAGCGAGCGGGTTGCCACCGTAGGTGGAACCGTGTTGACCGGGGGCAAAAACCTCGGCGGCCGGTCCTCGCGCCATACACACTCCAATAGGCACACCGTTGCCGAGACCTTTTGCCGTGGTCACCACATCGGGGCTAAACCCCAGTTTTTGATAGGCGAAATAGGAGCCGGTTCGGCCATTTCCCGTTTGAACCTCGTCGAGCATCATCAGCCAGTTTTGTTCGTCACATAGCTGACGCACTGCCTGTAAGTAGGCTGTGTCGGCCATTAAGATGCCGCCCTCGCCTTGAATGGGTTCCATTAATATTGCTACGACATTGGGATTGTTTTGCGCTATTTGTTGCAGCGCCGCTATGTCGTTGAGAGGCGCTCGCACAAAACCGGCCACCAAAGGCTCGAAGCCCGCTTGTATTTTGCGATTGCTAGTGGCGGTTAAGGTGGCGAGGGTGCGGCCGTGGAAAGCGCCGTCCATAACGATGATAGAGGGCTTGTTTATATTTTGGTGGTGACCGTGCAGGCGGGCTAATTTGAGGGCGGCTTCATTGGCCTCGGCACCCGAGTTAGCGAAAAAGCAGTTGTCCATACCTGTGAGCGCCGTCAGTGTTTCAGCCAGTTGCTCCTGCGGTTCAACTCGATATAAGTTGGAGGTATGAATGAGCTTTGCGGCCTGTTCCTGAATGGTTTTTGTAACGCCAGGGTGCGCGTGGCCCAAGCTATTAACCCCAATTCCGGCGATACCATCCAGATAGCGGTTTCCCTGGGTATCGTAAAGATACACACCTTTGCCGTGGCTAAAGGTCACGGGTAATCTGGCATAGGTTGTCATCAATGCGGACATGGTAGGTGCTCTCCGGAGCGCGGTAGTATCGTTTCTGTTTCGCCAGAAACGCAAAAAGACAGCGCGTGCTGCCTTGGTTTAGGTCACTATAATTCACAAAGGCGGGGTGAGGCAAACTGCCACAGAGGCAATTTAGATTAATACGGGTTAGAATGTCCCTCTTCTTGATGACCCAATTTGGAAAAGCAGATGAGCACGATTGATACGATTAAGCAGCAAATTGAAAGCAACAATATCTTACTGTACATGAAGGGTTCGCCCAACCAGCCACAATGCGGCTTTTCAGCCCGCACCGTGCAAGCGCTAATGGCGTGCGGTGAACGTTTCGCCTATGTCGACATTTTGTCGGATCCAGATGTGCGGGCAACGCTACCTGCCTATGCCAACTGGCCTACATTCCCGCAGTTATGGGTAGATGGTGAGCTAGTCGGTGGCTGTGACATCATCAGCGAGATGGCTGAGAACGGTGAACTTGAAACGTTGATTAAGGCATCTGCAGCGGCAAATCCAAAAGAAGATTAACCGCTCAGTCATGTTGCTTGACGGGGGCTGGGCCCCCGCTAGTGTTAGGCCGGTTTAACCGTATTCATCGCCGTTTGCAGGTAATTCTGAATACCCACTTTATCAATTAGGCTAAGTTGTGTTTCCAGCCAGTCGATATGCTCCTCTTCGGACGCCATAATATCGACGAATAACTCCCGTGAGACGTAATCCTTAACCGATTCACTGTAATCGATAGCAGCCTTCAGGTCGTCGTGGCCACTGTGCTCAAGTTTCAGGTCACACTCCAGCATTTCTTGAGTGTTTTCGCCTATGTACAGCTTGCCCAGGCTCTGCAGGTTTGGCAGACCCTCCAAAAAGAGTATGCGTTCGATGAGTGCATCGGCGTGCTTCATTTCGTCGATGGATTCATGATGCTCGTGATCTGCCAACTCCACCAGTCCCCAGTCTTTATACATCTTTGCATGAAGGAAATACTGGTTGATGGCAACTAGCTCGTTGCCCAATATAGTGTTCAAATGCTCGATTACTTTCGCGTCGCCTTTCACGGGACACCTCCACGGGGTTTAGAAGCCGATATCATGCCCGTCGTCCACCTAGGAGTCAACGTAAGTTATTGATTATATTGATTATTTGGAATGAGAATCACTCTGATTCTCAACCTGTTTCAGCTAAGGGCGTAAAACAGTTGTGTACTGTCGGCCGAGTCGGCCAGAGATTCGCGGACAATTTCTCTTGTGAGGATGCCGCACTTGCCACATTGGCTGGCCACGCCCAGTGTGTTCCTTACTTCACGCAACGAGCTTGCGCCGTCTTCTACAGCTGCGCGAATCTGGGTATCGGTAATGCCTTTACAAATGCAAACGTACATTGACTAGTTGCCACCACGAAGTTTCATATATCGATAAACTAAATGTTAATGCTAATGAGAATGATTGTCAATCAATAGGTTGGGCGAGCAGGGTGCCCGGCGGGCTGAAATAAGGGTGACAAAGGTAGGGGTGCTTCGCCCAATGGCGCCGTCGAGTATCTGGCCGAAAACTGAGGTGCTCTGTAGGTTATTCCTCAGTATTCGTTTGATCTTGGCGCGGGTCTTTCACGCGAGATCAAACCACGCATCTACAGCTTGGTTCAGGTATAATCGGCCCTCGAATTTGTTAGGTTGGTGAAGATGGACGTTAGTCAATACATGGAAAAACTGGGCCGGAATGCTAAAGCAGCATCTCGAGTCCTGGCGGCTTCATCTACAGCAAAAAAAAATGATGCATTGCTAGCGGCGCGCGATGCGCTCGATAGTGCGCGCGACAAACTGACCGAGGCCAATCAAAAAGATTTACAACGGGGCCGCGAAAATGATCTTTCTGCACCCTTGATGGACCGATTAGAGCTAACTCCCGCTCG
Source organism: Halioglobus sp. (assembly GCA_047626655.1). Taxonomy (GTDB): domain Bacteria; phylum Pseudomonadota; class Gammaproteobacteria; order Pseudomonadales; family Halieaceae; genus JBALVT01. Next base: position 7,756 of record JBLHSI010000057.1, on the reverse strand, counting down.
TGTGGACGCTATGCTAGAAGGGCTGGCCCAAGTTGCAGTGCTGGACGATCCGGTGGGGCAAATCAGCGACATGAAAACACTCCCCAGTGGTATTCAGCTGGGGCGCATGCGGGTACCGTTGGGGGTGGTGGGCATCATTTATGAGTCGCGGCCAAATGTCACGGTAGATGCAGCAAGCTTGTGTCTCAAGTCGGGCAACGCCACCATATTGCGAGGCGGCTCCGAGGCTCTGGCTTCTAATCGTGCCATTGCTGAATGCATCGGTACCGGTTTGCGCAGGGTGGGCCTGCCAGAAACAGCCGTTCAGGTGGTCGCCACAGCCGATCGTGCGGCGGTGGGTAAGTTGATTACCATGTCCGAATGGGTGGATGTAATTATTCCGCGGGGTGGTAAAAGCTTAATCGAACGAGTCAGCGCGGAGGCACGTGTCCCGGTAATTAAGCATCTCGATGGGGTTTGTCACGTCTACCTAGATGACTCCTGCGAAGAGCAGATGGCACTGGATATCGCGATTAATGCCAAAACTCACCGCTACGGCACCTGTAATACAATGGAAACTCTGCTGTTGGCCGAGAGCCGTGCTGCGCAGCTACTGCCACAACTGACCTCTCGCTTTATTGACTTGGGGGTCGAATTGCGGGCCTGTGAGCAAGCTCGCGAACTAGAACCGCGCTTGGGTGTGGCGACAGATCAGGATTGGTATGAAGAGTATTTGGGGCCTATTTTGGCGGTAAAAATAGTGACCGGCATTGATCAGGCGATAACTCACATCAATACCTATGGCAGTCATCACACTGACACGATTGTGACCTCTAATCATCCACATGCGATGCGATTTTTACGAGAGGTAGACTCAAGTTCGGTTATGATAAACGCCTCTACCCGGCTTGCCGATGGCTTTGAGTACGGCCTAGGCGCAGAAATTGGTATATCAACTGACAAGCTGCACGCCAGGGGTCCTGTGGGACTGGAAGGGCTCACGTCGCAGAAATACGTAGTGTTTGGTGAGGGGCAGGTTCGCAGTTGAGCGCTAGCTTTACACCGATAGGAATTTTAGGCGGTACATTCGACCCTATTCACTATGGACACTTGCGCTCAGCTGTTGAGTTGTTAGATCAGTTGTCACTGGCCGAATTGCGCGTAATGCCCTGTGCTACACCTCCGCATCGTGAGCTGCCTGAGCGCACTGCGCAGCAGCGTCTGGCGATGGTGGAACTTGCTATTGCGGGCGAGCAGCGCTTGCGCTGCGATGCCAGAGAGCTGCACCGCTCTGGGCCTTCCTACACGATTGATAGCTTGATTGAGCTGCGCGCAGAGTTGAATGAAAACAACAGCTTGTGTCTTATTGTGGGATGTGACGCTGTACACGATATGCCCGGCTGGCACCGCTGGCGGGAGTTGTTAGATTGGGCGCATTTAATTGTTATCGCAAGGCCGGGCTGGAGTCTTCCCGAAGGCGATGAAGTAGCAGGCTGGATAGCGACTCATAGCGATGGCGATATCAGCGGCATACGCAGTAAAATGGCGGGCCATATTTATATTCAGCAAGTGCGGCCCATGGCCATCTCTTCGACTGAAATCAGAGATATTTTGGCGGCGGGAAATTCAGCCCGATATCTCACACCGGAGTCGGTACTAGGCTATATTGATAAATACCAACTCTATTTAGAACCCTAAGTTCAAACGATACAGAGGATAAACATGAAAGATCCAATAAAGCAGGCAACAACAATGAGTTCCTATGAAGCCTGATGCACTCAAATATCTGGTAGAAGAAGCGCTGGGCGACCTCAAAGCCATCAATACGGTGTGTATGGATGTCTCCGACATAACAGATGTGATGGACTATTTGGTGATTGCCAGTGGCAGTTCTAGTCGCCATGTTAAGTCGTTGGCCAATAACGTCTCCCTAGAGGCAAAAAAAGGCGGTGTACGGCCGCTGGGCATTGAAGGAGAAAAGACCGGGGAGTGGGTGTTGGTTGATCTGGGCGATGTTGTCGTTCATGTCATGCTCCCCGCCACCCGAGACTTTTACGATCTAGAGCGACTATGGTCGGGCCACAGCCCGCAAGAAGATCCCGAGCAAGCACCCGCGTCCTAGTGCTGTGCGCCTGAGTATCATTGCAGTGGGCAGTAAGATGCCCTCCTGGGTCAACGAAGGCGTGCAAGAATATGGCGTTAGGATGCCGCGTGAGCTTAAACTCAAATGGCATGAGGTGCCATTGGCAAAGCGTGGACGCGACAACAATATCGAAAAACTGTGTGAGCGCGAAGGCGAGCTTATTCTCAAAGCCATACCGGCAGGAGATCGGGTCATCGCCCTGGATGTGCTGGGCAAAAGCCAGACCACAGAGGAGCTCGCCGAACAACTCAATATGTGGCAGATGTCAGGTGATAACTACAGCCTGATCATTGGTGGACCGGACGGTCTATCACCGGCGTGCTTACAGCGCGCCGACCGCCGGTGGTCACTGAGTAAATTGACCTTACCTCACCCTTTGGTGCGAATTATATTGGCCGAGCAGCTCTATCGGGCTTGGACAATTACCGTCAACCACCCGTATCATCGCGTATAGACTGCTTAGGCCCACCCGACAAAAATGCCCCAGTACACAGCACTTAAGGATCAGCACCGTGAATCCCGGGTGTACAGTGCGCGCACGGTTGCCGCCATACTTATTGTGTTGGGTGTGTTGGGTGTCGTTTTATTGCGTTACTTCAGTTTGCAAATTACCGAGTATGAAAACTATAAGACCGAGTCTGAGCGCAATCGTGTTCAGCTCCAGTCACTGCCGCCCAAGCGCGGTCTGATCTATGATAGGAACGGTGTTTTATTGGCTGATAATAGGCCTAGTTACTTATTGTCTTTGGTTGAAGAGCGCGTGGGGGATCTGGATTCGACACTGGCTGAGCTGCAGGCATTGCTGCCTATTTCCGAATCCGACTTGGAAAAATTCCATAAAAAGCGCACACGCAGCGCGGCCTATGAGGCAGTGCCACTGCGCTTCCGACTGACCGAAAATGAGCGCGCAAGACTGGCGGTCAACCGCCATCGCTTGCCAGGTGTTATTGTCGACGCGCGCCTGTTGCGCCACTACCCTCATGGTGAATTATTCTCCCATGCGCTGGGCTATGTCGGCCGTATCAACGAGCAAGAGAGCTACGACCTGGATGAAGTGGACTACCGGGGAACGTTTCACGTGGGTAAAGTGGGCGTGGAGAAATACTACGAAGACGTACTGCACGGCACCGTGGGGTATCAAAATGTCGAGACTAACGCCCACGGCCGAGTGTTGCGGGTGTTGGAGCGCCACGACCCTATTCCCGGAGCCGATCTCATCCTCCATCTAGATATAGCTGTTCAACAAGCGGCTTTCGACGCACTGGGTGACCGGCGCGGCGCAGTGGTTGCCATCGACACTTCCAATGGTGGTGTACTGGCGATGGTATCCACCCCAGGCTTTGACACCAACCTCTTCGTCAATGGTATAAGCTCGGTTGATTACAATGCGCTGCGCGATTCGCTCGATGTACCTTTATTCAATCGGGCTGTGCAGGGCCAGTATCCGCCGGGTTCGACCATTAAGCCGATGATGGCGATGGCGGGTCTGCAATCGGGTATTGTCACGCCCGAGACAACAGTGGCCGACCCGGGCTGGTATCGCCTGCCGGGTGACTCGAGGCGTTACCGCGACTGGATTTTGCGCATACGCGGAACAGGCCATGCCCCTTTTGTTGATATGCACGCGGCTATTCGAGAGTCCTGCGATGTATATTTTTATGATCTCGCGCGCAAGCTGACTATCGACAAAATGTATGACTACTTACATCCCTTCGGTTTTGGTGAGCGCACAGGTTTAGACTCCACCAGCGAACGCCGTGGTGTATTGCCCTCTACGCGCTGGAAGCGAGAATCTAGAGCGCAGCCGTGGTATCCAGGAGAGACCTTAAGTGCCGGTATTGGTCAGGGGTATATGCTCTCTACGCCATTGCAGTTAGCCGTGGCCACTAGCGTGGTGGCCACTCGCGGAGTGCATTACAGCCCCAAATTTTTGCAGTCTATTGATGGCGTAGCCGTCGCGGCGCCCATGCGTGAACCTATTTTGACAAAGCCAGAATACTGGGATGCTGTTTTTGACGGCATGCGAGCCGTGGTGCACGAACAAAAAGGCACAGCCAAAGTCTTGGCCAAAGGCATTCAGTATGAAATGGGCGGCAAAACGGGCACGGCACAGGTGATAGGTATCGCACAAAATGCGGTTTACAACGAAGAGGATGTGGCTGAACGACACCGTCATCACGGTTTGTTTATTGCCTTTGCGCCATTGGAAGCTCCCACCATCGCGGTGGCTATTATTGTCGAAAATGGTGGTGGCAGCAGCGCCGCGTCGCCTATCGCGCGAAAAGTGATTGATACGTGGTTGCTGGGGGAGGCGGGTTAATGGGCGATTATGTGCGACAGCTGCCACAAGGTTCAGCCGACATGGCGACGCCACCAGGCGCGGCCAGTCGTTTCCATATTGATATCCCTCTGCTGCTTCTACTCATGGCGCTAACGACCTACGGCATGTTTGTGCTTTATAGTGCCTCCGGGCAGCAGATGGGCGCAGTAATCCGCCAAGGTCGGTTCTTCGCGATAGCCTATGTAGTGATGATCGTGGCTGCTCAGATTAGTCTGCAGCGCTATGCGCGGTGGGCACCCTGGCTATACATCGTAGGCGTTGGAGCTCTGGTGGCTGTTGTCTTTGTCGGTGTGGGAGCGAAGGGCGCCCAGCGTTGGCTCGAAATAGCGGGTTTTCGATTTCAGCCGGCTGAAATCATGAAGCTCAGCGTACCGCTCACACTTGCCTGGTATCTTGCCGATCGCACGCTTCCCCCGCGCTTCCAGTATTTACTGGGCTCGCTTGTCCTGCTGGCAATCCCCTCTGTTCTCATATTGCGGCAGCCCGACTTAGGCACAGCTCTGCTTATCGCAGCCAGTGGTTTGTTTGTGTTGTTTATGGCGGGTATAAGCTGGCGGTTTATCTTCGGCGCAGTGCTATTAGCGGTTTCATCGGCATGGCCAGTGTGGATGTTTGTGCTGCAGGACTATCAGAAACAGCGTATTTTGACGCTGTTGAACCCGGAGAGTGATAAATTGGGAGCCGGCTGGAATATTATTCAGTCAAAAACAGCTATTGGCTCTGGCGGGTGGTCGGGGAAAGGCTGGCTGCAGGGCACCCAGTCCCGACTGGATTTTTTGCCCGAAAGTCATACCGACTTTATTATTGCGGTGTTGGCGGAGGAGTTTGGCCTGCGCGGTGTACTGATACTATTGGCGCTGTATTTGTTGATTCTACTGCGTGGGTTTTGGATTGGTGTTCATGCCCAGACCAGTTTTGGTAGAATGGTCTCCGGCAGTCTGACTTTAACGTTTTTCGTTTATATTTTTGTTAACATGGGAATGGTCGCGGGTTTACTGCCCGTGGTGGGCGTGCCGCTGCCTCTGATCAGCGCGGGAGGTACGTCTGTTGTTACTCTCATGGCCGGATTCGGCATTTTAATGGCGGTAAGCACCGAAAAACGCAGTGTTGCCGGTTGATTTGAAAAACGACAGCATGTCATGTTGACACTATCTACCCTTACTAAATGAGTTTTCATTATGTCTCGACTCCTTATTCTCAGCCTGGCCCTCACCACCCTGTGGGCAAATGTTTCTCTCGCCCAGGACAGTTATCCGCAGAGGCCACAAACGCTAGCCGTGATTGACGAGCTTGTTGAGCAGGAGGGTTTTAATAAAGAACAGCTGGTCGCTCTGTTTGCTAAAGTAGAATTTAAACAAAGTATTATCGATGCGATGTCCCGCCCGGCGGAAAAGACCAAACCCTGGTACGACTACCGTAAGATATTTGTCACTGACCAGCGAGCACGCGAGGGTCTAGCGTTTTACGCAACACACAAAGAGACCTTTGATCGCGCAGAGCGTGACACCGGCGTGCCGGCCGAAGTGATTCTGTCGATTATCGGTGTTGAAACCTACTATGGGCGTATCACCGGTAGCTATAGAGTCATCGATGCGCTGTCGACGCTGGCATTTGATTACCCCAAGCGTTCGGTGTTTTTTACTTCTGAGTTAAAACACTTTCTTATCCTTGCGCGAGACCAAGGTGTCGATCCGTTATCGCTCAAAGGTTCCTATGCTGGAGCCATGGGCTACGGCCAATTTATGCCAAGCAGTTATCGAGCCTATGCCGTAGATTTTGACGGCGATGATCATATTGATATCTGGAACAATCCAGTTGATGCCATTGGCAGTGTTGCCAACTACTTTGTGCAGCATGGCTGGAAATCGGGTGAGAGTGTTGTAGTACCTGCGCAAGTGACTCAGGAAGTTTCCGATGAGATCTTTAATAAAGGCTTAAAGCCTTCGAAAACACTCGCCGAATACGCTCAAATGGGCATACGCGGTGCGCAGAAACAGCTGCCGCCGCTGGATCCCAACTCGATGGTTACGGCTATTCAATTTGAGACCCAAGAAGGCAATAAGCACTGGTTGGGCCTTCACAACTTCTATGTCATCACTCGCTATAATCACAGTGCTATGTATGCCATGTCTGTCCACCAGCTATCACAAGACTTGGCGGCGCAGGTAGCGCAGGCCGCTAAGTGATAACAGGTGTGCGCAGAGGTGTATTCGCGCTCATTCTTCCAGCGCTGCTTTTAATCGCGTGTTCTGGGCAGCCCGAAATACCGTGGGGCGGGTCGAGTGATGGTGCGCCACTGCGCTCTATATCTCCCGATGAAGTGGCCAATGCGGTGCCTCGTCCAGATCCGATTCTGGCGGCGGGCAACAAAAGCCCCTACACGGTGCTGGGTAAAAGTTACAACATACTGGATGATGCTAGTGGTTATCGGGAACAGGGCATAGCTTCCTGGTACGGCACAAAGTTCAACGGTCGAAAAACCTCTAACGGTGAAATATTTGACCTTTACCAAGCCACCGCCGCCCACAAAACCTTGCCTATTCCCAGTTATGCCAAGGTGACCAATGTAAACAATGGTAGGAGCGTGATTGTTCGAATCAATGACCGAGGCCCCTTTCATTCGGAGCGACTCATCGATTTGTCCTATGGCGCTGCGGTGAAACTGGGCTATATGGAGCAGGGAACTGCGCCGGTTGAGGTTGAGCTTCTAGCTATTGCCGGTGTTGATGACAGGCGTAATATCCCCCTTGGGTCTTACCGCTATTTACAGCTGGGCGCCTATGCCGATTCAGTTGCTGCACAAAATTTGCGGGATACATTGGCCGGTATGTTGGGTCTACCCGTATCTGTGAGTCCGGTGCAATCGGGCGAGGCCTTGTTATACCGAGTACGAGTTGGGCCAGTCGCTGATCCTGGCCAGTTGAGTAAGCTGCAAAAGCAACTGAGAAATGCCGGATACTCGTCGGTCCAAGCGCTGCCATAAGGCCACTTCCCGTTTCACTTCTTTCTCTCGCGTGGCGCATGGGTTAACATTTACGCGCTCTCACTACTTCAGTTAATGGTCTTCAGGTTTATGACACGCTTTTCCCTTGTTTTATTGTTGGTTCTCATGCCAGCACTGGCCCACAGCGCTAATATCGTGCCGGCTCCCCCCCAGTTGGGAGCTAAGGCGTACATTCTTATCGACGCCAGCACCGGAGAGGTACTGGTTGAGTCTGATGCAGACATGCCACTGCCCCCTGCGAGCCTCACCAAATTGATGACCAGCTATGTGCTGGCCAGCGAAATCGCCG
>JBLHSI010000056.1:0-14325 GCA_047626655.1 Halioglobus sp. | reverse complement strand
GGGAACCCACCACAATGAAAACGAGATACCCTCAAATTCTGGAAAGGTGCCAAACCAAAAAGAAACACCTCTAGTGGCAATCACATGCCCGAATACCACCAGCAGCAGGAACAAACCGGCCCATGATTGAATCCTATAAGGCAGAGCTATAGTTCGCCGCCACTTTTTTCTCAAGACATATAGCCAAATTCCTGCGATGACATGTGCGACTAATGGACCCAAAACAAATATGATTTCGAACACCGGCTGCTGATAAAACTGTCGAATTGTGCGTTGATAGTCGTTATATATCTCCGGCCCTAAGGGTGCCAGCAATGTGTTGCTGATGTGAAGGACTAGAAATACTGTGAATAGCACTCCGCCAATTGCCTGTGCTCGGACTAGCTTTATCTCGGTACTGCTGGGCATTTTAGACTCCTGATACCTGCTGCAATAGTAGGTAGACGAGTCAGGTGCAAGAAATGTGACAAAGCTCTATTCTTTTTTACAGTATCTGATAACGTTCACCATCAAAATATGGGCTAAATAACAGGTTATGGCGATGAGCAATGATTCTTTAGATATAGAACGGCTATTCTCTTTGAAGGGTAAAGTGGCGCTGGTAACTGGCGGTTCCCGGGGTATCGGTCGCATGATAAGCCAGGGGCTGCTGCAAGCCGGAGCCAGGGTGTATATTTCGGCGCGTACAGCAGAAGATTGCGAAGCGGCGGCACTGGACCTTCAGCAATATGGCGATTGCGTAGCTATCACGGCTGACGTGACCGATCCCGAGTCACGCAGTGATCTGTATCGTCAGCTACGGGAGTCGGAGACGGCGTTAAATATTTTGGTTAATAATGCTGGTACAGCTTGGGCTGAATCGTATGAGTCTTACCCGGAATCGGCTTTTGATAAGCTGATGAAAATTAATGTGGCTTCGGTATTTGTGCTGACCCGAGATTTAACGCCTCTCCTTGAAGCAGCAGCGTCTAAAGATGACCCGGCAAGAGTCATCAATATTGGCTCCATGGATGGGCTGCATGTTCCCACGGTAACGCGATTGGGAAGCTATGCGTACAGTGCGAGTAAGGCTGCTGTTCACCAGCTCACAAAAAATCTAGCGGTTGATTTGGGTCCGCGAAACATTACCGTAAATGCAGTTGCACCTGGCTTTTTTCCGAGCAAGATGACCGTTGCACTAATTAGTCAGCGGCGCGAAGACATGGAAAAAAATAGCCTGCTGCGCCGATTAGGGCGAGCGGAAGAAATGGCTGGTGTAGCTGTGTATCTATGCTCTAGAGCCGGCGCATACACGCATGGCGCGATTATACCTGTTGATGGTGGCACCTCAATAAATAACCAACACGTGATGGATTAAAATCGTGACAGCTTCATCGCCCCGAACGGTTCGTGGCGGTGAAAAACACGAATATATAGCCCAAACTTCCGGCCACAAAAATCAGTGCAACCCAATCTGCTGTTTTAAAGTACATCCAGCTGCTGAAAAGCAACATGGCTATCGCAGCAATTAGACCGATTGTTCTAGCGGTATTAGACACGGGCGCTTACTGACAAAGGTATCCATACGAGCAGTATCATTGTAGCGCTTCTGAGGAGTTTCATAATTCCCTTTGGCTGAACTTTCAGCTCAAAAAATAAGTGTTCCTTTTGCCAAATTCTGCCATGGCTGTTTGATTCAATCAAGGGTCAATAAGATTTGTACTACTCTGAAAAACCCCAATTGAATAAAGGGCATGAGATTTTCTGACACTACTTCCAGGTTGGCCAATGAGTTTTCAAACCGAATGAAAAAACATCGCACCGGGCGGGGTTCTATGTAGTCTATGTCAGGACTAGCTGTGCTGCCGTCTCTTACCAAAGCCAATCAATCCTGCCAGTGCTGAGCCAAATAGCCAGATAGCACCGGGAACGGGCACCGCCGCCACTTCGAATGTCAGCTGTGGCGTTGCGAAGGTAAGATTACCAAATCCACTATTGCCACCGTTTATGCCCACTGCAAACAAACCGCCAAGGCCCAGGTTAATAAGGTCTATGCCGGCCGTACCCATAACGGCAGTTTGCGATCCAAGGCCGGCGTAGGTCACTGATCCCAATACGGGACCAAGACCAATATCACTATAGAGGCTACTCCCAGTACTTAGCGGATTACAGGACGGTATGGCGATGCAATTACTATTCTCGAAATAAGACGAATTAAACAAGGCCGGATCACTTGAGACCTCATTAAACACAAATGAACCCGGGTCGACCGGGAACTGAAAATTAGTAGAGCTTAACGTCATTTCAATCGATGCGCTGATAACCGTGCCTGTTATGCCGGACAAATCAAATATCGCAAATGCGTTATCGTCAGTAATAGAACCACCAAAGGCAAGCGATAGAGCATAGTTGAGTGTCATGTCACCGCTATCATGCTTATAGTTACTATGACTGCTAAGCCCGCCGCTGCTGAACGAGCGCGAAAAGATCCCTGTATCCACGGCGCCAAGTGTGACCGCCTGTGCCGTCTGCCCAAGCATGATGACACTCACTAAAACACCCAATAGTACTTTTTTCATAACGGCTCTACATCCTTTCTCTTTTTGAGTTCATGAGAAGTTCAACGGCACTGCTTTTCGTGGATTTAGGTATAGTTTAAATTACCGCCTTTATTGTCTTTTGATTGCGCTGCTGCGGGCGATTGAGTGTTATCCAGCGCACCGGGCGTGTCGTTTGTTCTAGCAGTAGTGGCTCGCTGTTAACGGAATTAGTGATAGGGAATGCTACCTCAGCGATTGTGCCAACGCTTGGATGTAGTCAAGATAGGCCAATTTATAGCGCTGATCGAAGTTCTTTTGATCGGCTGCTAGCTTAACAATGACTACGCCGTTTTGCGGATGTACGTAAATAGTCTGGCCCCAAATACCTCGCGCTAAAAAGTCCCCATCCCATTCTCGCGGAGTCCACCACTGATACTGATACCCAGAGACATTAGAGGAAGCTGGATTATCACCTGGCATCAGGTGGGGTTCGTCGGGAGTTACCGATTGTTGCACCCAGCCCTTGCTAAGAATTTGCACGTCGTCGCGCCGACCATCATTAAGGTATAGCAGTCCCAACTTGGCATAGTCTCGAGCGCTCGCGGCAAGGCCGCCCATCGTCAGTTCAAGTCCTTCTTCGTCTAGCGTCCACTGGCCTTCTGACTCCATACCCAGAGGGTGCCACAGTTTTTGTGTCATGTAGTCTGTGACGGTCTTGCCGGTAACTCGACTAAGTAAAATACCGAGTAATTGGGTGTTAATACTCGCGTAATGATTGAACGTGCCAGGTTTATGAGCGCGCCCCAGCGTGTTTATATACTCCAGATAGCTCATGGGTGGAACGAGGGTCGTCATTCGGTTAATGTCCGACTTCGGATCGGTATAGACCTCAGTAAATTGCAATCCGGAAGACATTTGCAGTATGTGTTTTATCGTCACATCATCAAAACTCTCATTTGTCAGTTCGGGAAGATACTTGCGTATGGGATCGTCCAAGTTGTTGATATGTCCCTCTGAAAGCGCGATACCCATCAGTGCCGAGGTGAATGACTTGGCCACAGAAAACGAGGTATGCAGGCTGGTGGCGGTGTCGCCGTGCGCATATTGCTCATAGACAATGTGTCCGTCTTTTATCACCAGTAGCGCAGAGGTATCTGAGAACTCGATAAACGTTTGAAGGTTGGTCGATTTACCTAGAAAGTCACCGCTGTACACCACTGAGTTTTGGTTAGCCCCTAGATTCCAGGGCGCAGGGGAGGGCGTCATGCTGGAGGTGGGTACAAACCGGTCCATATTGCGAAAGTTCTCAAAGCGATCGCCACTAAACATAGCCATAAATCCCTGAGCTTCTCCATCTGATGGTGTGCCACCTATGGTGACACTTTGGCCATAGGCTGGCATCGATAGGGCGAGGGCGGTTACTAGCAGGGCTTTGATCATGTTGAGGGCTCTTTGGTGGGTGATGCTGAGTCGTGTTGCTCGCGCTGACACAGTTTGGATAACTATGTCAGATCATAGAACACTAGAACAGCCCTAGGGAACATATCGCTGAATAGTCTGTATCCACAATGGCGGCGAATTCGAGTAAACTATTTTCCTTGCTGCAAATTACATGGAGCACATTATCTATGTCCGACCAGTCGAAGGTCGAGTACGCCGACAGCGTTCTCGACCAAAAAAAAGCGATCGCCGGAATATATGGTGATGTAGATTTTTCTATAGTCCCTGAGCGGTACGTCAGTGATACCTCAGTGGGTACCCAATTACCTAGCGCTCTTCGCAGTTATGCTCATAGCGCCTTGTCCTGTCCCGAGCGGGTCAATAATATCCGTAATTACACAATGACAGGCGATAAGGTTGCAGATGCCTATGCTGCACTCATACCTGGGTACGGTTTCGGCACACTGGTCGCTATGCTTGAGGCGGCGTGCGAACAGGGTATTGAGTCGTTGCCCGATCCCCCAGTCGAATTGGTGGCTTTTATTCGCGCTATGGAAGAAAAACCCGATTGGGTGGATATGGTGTTGGTTGAGGAGGGTGCGAGACAGGAGCGCATCCCCTTGGTCACCACCTCTCCTTTCGCGATTAGGGGAGCATTCATAGCCACGTTCATGAATAAGTATACCGCTCTCCCCATGACTATGACCGGTGCGCTGTCGGAGTCAAAATCTGCTAGACGGGTTATTGAAACAGCCAGCTTTTTTACCGCCACGGCTATGCCTCGTGCAATGGAGCGATTTGGCAATGGCTTTAAAGCGGCAGCCAAGGTGCGGCTGATGCATTCGATGGTTAGATACAATCTTATGCGGTCTGGTAAGTGGGACGTTGCCACCTACGGCATTCCCATCCCCCAGGTGGACCAAATGCCGGCCGGTTTGATTGGTATTTTCCTGTTGTCATTTAAAATCCTGGGCCAGGGACAAACGCAATTTACTAGCGCGGAACGAGCGAGGGTTGAAATGGCGCGCTATCGTTGTTTCCTGCTGGGGCTACCGCAGGATCTATTGGGTGAAACACCCCAGGAGATCGTCGATTTGATGATTGCCCGCACGCTGTCGCTGAGAGAAGAGTATGACGATGACATTTGTGGTGCCCTGATACGCGGTACTATGGAGGCTAAACTGTTTGATGACCCTTCGGTGAGCGGTCGCCTACATCGTTGGATGGAGGGTGGGTTTTCCAAGTACTTTCTCATCCGCTATTTTTGTAATGGCAAGGTTGATCGTGCGCGAAAAATGGGTATAAGCTACGGTGCTAATGATAAGCTGGCGACAGCAGTTGCAATAGCCGTGATCGCAGCGAGCTCAGGCTTTTATACCTTGGGAATGCGGGTGCCTGGCTTGCGCACCTTGTTGGATAAACGATTGGTTGGCAAATTGTCGAAGCTTTTGGAAAGCTACGGTCACGCTGACTTTATCACCGATGCCAGCCAATACAAATTGTCTGCGGCTGAATAACCCAGCAATATACAATAAGCAGACCCATCGCGGCTGATCACTAGTGCACTAGAGGAACTATGTAGTGCGCGAATTTTGACTCGTCACGATGAGATTTGATGGTTGAATATAACACGCAAGATACAAAGGAGATAATTCATGGCAACTGTTTCTCATAGTTTCGCTCAAGATGTATTGGGCGATTTAGATGCCACTGCTATCGCAGCTTTGATTGCCACAAAGCAAATAACGCCAATGGAAGTTATCGAAGCATCTATTGAAAGATCGAAGCAGGTAGGGCCGGTAATTAACGCTGTTGTAGATGAATGTTATGAGCAAGCAGTGGCAATGTATGACGTCAATACAAACGCTCCTTTTTGTGGAGTGCCGACCTTTATTAAGGATTTATGTGATGTGGCAGGCATGCACACTCGCTATGGTTCGGCCGCTTTTTCTCAAGTTAAACCTGCCAAAAAGAACGACCCACTCGTTGATCAATTAGTAGATTTGGGTCTTATTGTTCTCGGCAAAAGCTCGACGCCGGAATTTGGATTTATATGTTCGGCCGAGCCTGCACCCGAGGTAGGCCTGCCAACCCGCAATCCATGGAACACAGGGCGCAGTGCAGGCGGTTCATCCTCAGGTGCGGCGGCATTGGTAGCGGCTGGTGTCGTGCCCATTGCCCATTCTGCTGATGGTGGTGGGTCTACTAGAATTCCCGCATCGGCGTGTGGTTTGATTGGTTTAAAACCCAGTAGGGGACGACTCTACCCAGCGCAGCTATTTAAAACACAGTTTGTGCGAATTGCGACAGACGGCGTTGTCACTCGCAGTGTTCGTGACACGGCACGCTTCTACACCGAAATGGAAAAGTTGCACTACAATAAAAAACTTGAACCAATTGGTAAAGACATTAGGCCTTTGTCGGCAAAGCTGCGTTTTGGGGTAGTAAGCGAGTCTGTAGCGGGTCAAGGAATCGACGGGCCAACCCAGCAAGCGATTGATGAAACAGTGAGTTTGCTCACGTCTCTTGGGCATCACGTTGAAGTGATGAAAAATCCCGCCGCCGACACAATGGTTGAAGATATAGTTCACTATTGGAGAATGAATGCTTTTTTATCCAAAAAAATAGCGGGCAAAGCAATAGATCGATCATTTGACTCTATGCGAATGACACCTGTTTCTCATGGTTTGGCAGATGATTTCAAGCGCAATATGCTGCGCACACCCGGCGTACTTTTACGCCTACGCAGGTCATATAAAGATTATGCACAAATGTTTCAGGGCATAGATATCATGGTGACGCCCTGCGTAAACCACGTGACACCTAAGATAGGTCATCTGAGTGAAAGCCTGGATTGCGACACCCTATTTGGACGAGTTCGCGAGTGGGCCGGGTTTTCGGCATACGCAAATGTCACCGGTGGGCCGTCTATCTCAATACCTTTGGGTCACGATACGGCAACCAACTTGCCCATTGGTATTTTGTTCGGGGCAAATCATGGTTGTGATCGTCTTCTGCTGGAACTCGCCTTACAATTGGAAGAGGCGCAGCCTCGGCGCAAGATTCAGGATTGACAGTAAGCTAAGAAACGCAAGAGAGCAATGCTTCTGGCATAGCGGTGTGCCGAATTGTCATGCCGTTGGTTGCGGATCGGGAGTGGTCTAGTGTTCTCTCAATGTGGAAATTTAGCGCTTGTTCGATTACCGGATCACAGTTACCTCCAGACCAGATAAGTCAACGATATAGACTATGGTAAGCACAGCGTATAAATAATCTGTGGGGCCCTCAGTGAAACTCTTATACTTTAAGGAAGACCAAGAATGTCAGATGTTCCAGTTTATGTAGTAGCCAATTTCCAGGTTCACGATAAAGACAAATACCGTGAATACGAAAAAGGCTTTTTCGCAATTCTTAAACGTTACGACGGCACGTTTTATACCTACGATGATAATACAACGACGTTTGAGGGCGCAGCCCCGCGCAGTGGTCGAGTGGTAATCTTTGGCTTCCCATCAGAGCAGGCTGCTACCAAGTGGTACAACGATCCCGATTATCAGGCGCTTTCTGAGCATCGACGAGCCGGGACTCAGCTTGAGTTTATTACTATGGTGCACGGGTTGCCACCTCGTATGTGATGGTATCCGGAGCATGAGACAACGGTAAGGCTGCGATTGCGCGGCCTTACCGTGTTGTGTGATTGATTGGATGGGTGTGCTGCATCCCCCTTATTGCGCAGCTGTATTGCTATAAACCTCGTATAACCGGCACGGCTGCCCTCGCAGTGACGGGCAAGGCGGCGGCGATGATTCCACAGGAGCGAGCGGAATAAACGGCAAAACAATGCTAGACGGATACATGCCAGAATGCGCGATAGTGTGCGTCACGGCCACGTCGTACTCCAGTAGTTTGAATTTCCACAGTTCGCGGCTGTCTCCGGGCGTATCAATTTGTAGTCTAATGCGCGACCCTGCTCGAAAAATATGCGCGAACGGGAAGATTTCTACGCGAGCCTCCACGAATTCGCCAGGCGGCAGTGGTGTGGAGTCCACTTCGAGATGGGTTTTTACTGGGCGCAGTTCTGTGGCCCTGTTTTCATCTAAGGTACGTTGGCTGGCACGCAGCCAGCCGGCCTGCACATAAGTTTCGAAGCCGTCAGAGCGTACTTCACTAAGAAGGACTTCAATATCAGCATCTTCAGCTGTCGACTGGATATAGAGATCGACACTACCACTGCCGACAAACACCATGTCTTGCGTCAACATGTCGCTGACAAAGACAGACGCCGTGCCTGACTCTGTGGGCGCCCACTTATAAAACGGCTGTGATCCACCGAAGGTACGTTGTCCGGCTTCGGCGTCATGGTCAAAGCTCGATGCCATGTCTTCGCCAGTTGGCGCGAAGGGCGAAAGAGTACCGTCTGCCTGCAGGAAAAGTCGGTATGGTTCACGCTCTGCCGGGGGCCACTGGCTGAACTGAGTGCTAAATACGCCCTCGGGAGCGCCGCGATAATCAGGGTCGCCTTCATTTTCGGGTAACAGCCCCGGCGCCGCGCCTCGATCAAAAATTATCCTCAAAGGGAACTGCGCGGTATTAGCTTCATAAGCGCTCTTGGCTGCCTCATAGCTTTGCTCATCGCTATAAGGTATAGCAGGAAAAGATAAAGGCGCCCCAAACTGTTGTTCAAAAAGCGGGCCAGCTACCACGTCCAAAAGTACGGGTCTGTTTGGCACTACTTCAGCCACGTAAATGTCAAGAAACGCTTTCCATTCGGCCAGTACTTCCGGTGTATAACCATCGGCATGCAAACCGTTGAAAGCAATAAAACGGGTAACAGGGGAGTGGGTGAACTTGTCCAGTAACGTCGCGAAATGCGCGCCGGTTTGTTCGTCTTGCCAAGCACCGCTGACAAAAACGGGCACATCAATATTGCCGACAAACGTCGTGGGGTTTAATGCGTCGACCACATCCGGCTCATAAAATGGCGTGTTCAGCGCTTTACCAACCGCATCCACGGCCTGCAAATGAAGTTGCTGATTATCTTCACAGATACTGCTGCCGAACTCCTCATACTCAGCCTCAACTTGGTCGCGTTCCCAGCCTTGCCCATAAGGCTGGGCGCCATTAACTACCCGATCTGCCCATTGAAAAGCAAAGCCGTTGTTAAATATCCCACCGGGTACCAGTGTAGATGAAGATGTTTCAGCAATCACCGATAGCGGTGCAATGGCTTTTAGACTGGGTGGCCGACTTTGCGCAACGAATAATTGGCTGATTCCGGGGTACGACAGGCCAGCCATGCCAACTTTATTACTAAATACCCAGGATTGAGCCGCTATAGTTTCGATGATGTCATAGCCATCTAGTACCTGAAGCGGTTCGAAGTAATCATAAGCGCCACCCGAGCAGCCCGTGCCGCGCATGTTTACACCTACTGTGGCGTACCCCATAAATCCAGCTATAAGCCCGGCAGGATGATTAGGGGCATCACACAAAACCGGTAGTGCACCGCAAAAAGCGACCAAGCTTTCGTCGAGCACTGAACCGGGTTTGGAGGGCTCATAGCCAGAGTAGTTAACAATAGTAGGGTAGGGGCCATCTTCTACCGGCCCTGGCAAGGACACATAAGCTGACAGCCGCGTACCGTCCCGAGTAGTAATGTAATTAAACCCGGGTTGCAGCACCTGATCAGAGTAAAATGAAGTTTGAGGAAGGCTTTCGTCGGCTGACCACACTGTCAAGTTCTGCGCCGCCTCGATTGGATCGCCGATCTCAGCGCGAACTGAATAGTCTGTTCCCGCTGACAGATTACGGAAAACGAGTCCACCGAGGGCATCGGTACTGCCAGTTATTATCTGACTGCCCGACGAATCATAAACGGCAAGCGCGAGCTCTGGTTGTGCGCCTGTTACATGAAGTTGGCCGACACTTTCGCGAACAAAGAATTTTGCTGCAGCAAAACTGGTTTCCGGCTCCGGCAAATCGATGCGAGTGCTGGAATCACTGGAGTCACTGCACGCGGTTAGAATTCCCACTACGCACAAAAAGACCATTCGAAGTGAATTTCGGTAAGCGAGAAGACGGTGCGTGCGCCACAGGGATTGGCTATTTTCGATTATTTCTGAAAGTCGTCTATTAGAACTACTTTTCATTATTATCTGCCTTGTCATTATTTTTAGATTAGGGTAGCGCATAGTCGTTTTTTTATCAAAAGCGCGAGTGGATCAAACAGATAAAATACTCCAATCTCGTGCGATTTATTTTCCAGCTATCGGTCAAAGCAATATGCACGAAAAAACGACAAAATATGAGGTAAGAAAAACGCAGACAATCACTTTTGCATTGAGACATTACTAAAGATGGCTAGCGCTTTGCCCAGTTGCGCTCGCAGGAAAGTGCAGCAGCTTGACCTATTTATCCTCATAATGGCATTATCTATGTCAATTAAGTCACTGCTAATCAGCCAACTGCGTAGAAAGATGACTACTTAAATAATCTAATGGAGAGCTCCATATGTCGTTCAACGAACCGCTTAAATTGGTAGGTGCAACTGCCTCTCCCTACACACAGAAAATGTTGGCCTTACTACGATATCGGCGTATTCCCTATGCCTTAACCTGGGGTAACCCGGCCGACATGCTGGATTCATTGGGAATTGAGAAACCGAGACCAATCTTTATGCCAACTTTCCTGTTTGAGAACAGCGAGGGCACGTTAGAGGCACGCTGTGATTCCACCCCCATAATCCGCCGTCTGGAACAACTCCATGCAGCTCGTTCAGTGCTGCCAGTCGATCCCTCACTTGCGTTTATCGACTACCTTATTGAAGATTTTGCCGACGAGTGGTGCACCAAGTATATGTTTCACTACCGCTGGCACTCCGACGAGGATGCCGATAACGCAGGCACACTATTGGCGCTGGGCTTTGATGTCAGCGTGCCCGATGCCAGTCTGTCGCAGATAAAGAGCCAATTTACGGCGCGTCAGCGCAGCCGCCTTTATGTGGTGGGCTCAAATGACACCACCGCGCCTGTGATCGATGCGAGCTTTCGCCGGTTTCTAGCGGCAATGGAGAGCCACCTAAGTAGGCAGAGGTTCATGCTTGGCGCTAGACCCGGTGCCGGTGACTTTGGTCTTCACGGACAGCTTACGCAACTGGTAGGATTTGATCCCACATCGAGACGTATTACGCATAATGATTCGCCGCGAACCGTGGCCTGGGTGGATCAAATGGAGGACCAGTCTGGGTGCGAACCAACAGACAGTGACTGGGTGGTGATAGAAGATCAACCGGCCAGTCTGCGCGAGTTGCTGAGTGAAATAGGGCGAGTCTACGCACCGGCACAGCTGGCTAACGCAAAGGCGGTAAGAGCGGGAGAGAAGACTTGGGAGGAAGTTATCGATGGCGCCCGCTGGACGCAGCAGACTTTTTCCTATCAGGCCAAATGTCTACAGTGGACCAACGACCATTACCAAGCGCTAAATACTAGCGATCGCGCTAAGGTTGACACGCTATTGGCTGGCACAGGTGTTGAGGCGATGTTGTTCACGCCCTGACCATAGCGGGACTCGATTAATGCGGCTACTGTCTCAGTATATATTATGGCACCGTTCTATTATGCAAATTTAAAATGCGTGCTAGAAGAACATGCTTCAGTATGATGTGCGTTGCGATAAATAGAATGATCCGGATAAATATGAAGGTCTAGGCCGGCTGATTTATGACGAGTAAGGCGACGCCTATCATTAGGAGAACATGCATGCCAAACAGGACCGGGCCAAGCCGTTTTCTGAGCACAGTTGCACAAATAACGATAGCACTGCTTCTGGTCGCTTGTGGTGAAGATTCGAGCTTAAGAAAAGCGGCCGATCTGAAGGCCGTTGATGTGATTGGAAACATCGCAACGAGTAGCATGCCCGATGTTGAAATTTCACGCGCAAGCCAGTCACAACCGCGAGCGTTTGATGTGACAGAAGTGAGAGAGCCCTGTGCGCATTATAATCCGCTGCGTCAGCCGCTTTTTGGCGATACTCACGTCCATTCCAGTTTTTCGTTTGATTCCTACATTTCACAGCAAAGGAATAGCCCGTGGGACGCGTATCGGTATGCCAAAGGCGAAGCTATTACGCTGCCAGATGGCAATGGGAACTACGTCGTAAAAGCACAGATCAGTCGGCCTATCGATTTCACGGTGTTAACGGATCACGCTGAATATTTTGGCGAGATGAATGTATGTACCAACCCAGATGATAAAACCTTGGGCTACTACTGGCCTATGTGCATGCTGATGCGTAGCGAGCAGTATTTCCTGCAGATGGTTGGCGCAAGTGAGTGGGCAGAACTGGCCGTGAGCGGCGTGCCCATTAAGCGGTCCTGGATGTGCAGCCTTCCCGGCGTCGATTGCGAGGCTAGAGCAGAAGATATGTGGGATAGCGTGCAAAAGGCGGCCGAGGATCACTATGACCGAAGCGAGGGATGCTCTTTCTCCACTTTTGTGGGTTACGAGTACACAGATGCCCCCGAATTTAAAAACATGCATCGCAATGTGGTTTTCAGAAACAAACATGTTGTTAAAAACCCCATAACCACTTACGACACCGGGCACAATCAATACCCGGAACTGTGGCGCGGTCTTAAAGACCAATGCATTGACGGCGATGAGCTTTGCGATGTAATGACCATCCCACATAATCCCAACCTGTCGGGCGGCCTAATGTTTCCCGACCCTATATCCCATGAACAGGCCGAGTTGCGTTCCGAACTAGAAATGCTGGTTGAATTAACTCAGCACAAAGCGAGTTCAGAGTGTCGTTTCGACCGTTTGTTAGGGCGAGGCGTGGATACTACGGATGAGTGGTGCACCTTTGAACAACACAAAGCAGATAACCTGGCAGCACTGGGTGTCATCTTTGGGATGGAGGTAGGCACTGACCCTACACCCTTGGACGAGTTTCCCCGGCGTAACATGGTTCGAAACACTCTCAAAGATGGCTTGGCCCTGCAGCAAAAGAAGGGTATTAATCCCTT
The DNA here is from genome assembly GCA_047626655.1 of Halioglobus sp. Taxonomy (GTDB): domain Bacteria; phylum Pseudomonadota; class Gammaproteobacteria; order Pseudomonadales; family Halieaceae; genus JBALVT01. Next base: position 1,341 of record JBLHSI010000056.1, on the reverse strand, counting down.
CAAGCTTGGCATGGTGGGTAGTACCGACACGCATAGTGCAACGCCAGGCGGGGCGGAAGAAGATAACTATCAGGGTCATTTGGGCAAGCGCGACGCAACCTTCCGTAATATCCAGGATCACTTCTTCGATAACCCGGGTGGTTTAGCCGTTGTCTGGGCAGAGGAGAATTCTCGGGATTCCATATTTAGTGCGATGCGCCGTCGAGAGGCCTATGCCACAAGTGGCACAAGACCCACGGTACGTTTTTTTGGTGGCTGGAATTATGCCGAGGACTTATGTTCCTCTGTAAACAGTGTTGAACAAGGTTATGGGGGAGGCGTTCCCATGGGTTCAGACTTACCCGCACGGCCGAATAACGGTGTGCCCCGATTTGTTGTAATGGCGCAGCAGGATGGCGGTAAGTCCGGTACAGCTTTACAACAGATACAGGTCGTCAAAGGATGGGTTGATGAAAACGGCAGTACCCACGAAAAAGTTCTCACGGTAGCGGGCGATCGTGATAATGAAGCCTGGGTCGATGAGCAGAGTTGCGCGCCTACCGGGCCAGGTCATACTCAGTTGTGCGAAGTGTGGACGGATACGAATTTTGAGCCCAACCAAGGCGCCTTTTATTACGCACGTGTGCTAGAGAATCCAAGCTGTCGCTGGACTACTCATCAATGTATGGCAGCAGGTGTAAACCCTTTCGACGACAATTGTGCGGAGCAGGCCGAAGTTGCTGGCGAAGAAGTATCGGGGACATTTGGTGATGTCTATGGCAAGTGCTGCTTAAGCGAAGCGGACGAGCCGTTTTTCTCTCCCGTGATCCAGGAGCGCGCTTGGACTTCGCCTATTTGGTATACCCCTGGCTAGCTAGCCAATGTCACAATTTATCCAGAGCCAATTCATTATGTAGGTGGGAGAGGGAATATTTTAGAGTTCAGGAATGCTATTTTTTCCGGTGGCGGCAGTCGTTGTCTCTGGCAGCTTGGTTTTTGGGATGGAGCAAATGATTCGGGTCTGGGTCTTTCTGAGACAGTAGGTTACGCGGCGAGCACCAGTGCGGGCTGCGCAACTGCTACCGCAGCGATGCTCAATAGAGGGCCAGAAGCTCTTGATCTATTTAAGGAACTAACCGACAAAAATCCGAGCAATATACATTGGCAAAACTTGAAGCCGGGTTCTGGTAAACCCTTACTTCCACACATTGATATGTACCGTGAAGTGCTCCGGGCATTCCTGAGTGATACCGACCTAGACAAGCTGTCGAACAAGAAAGTCGAATTCTTAATGGCGGTGTATCCACGATTTCTACCCGCGGGAGTGGGGACCCTATTGGCTTTTTTAGTCTATGGGCTCGA
>JBLHSI010000055.1:0-14529 GCA_047626655.1 Halioglobus sp. | reverse complement strand
CCCAGCTGTGCGTCGCGTTGCATAATATTCCGCATGTCGGCGACACTCTGCTTGCCAAACTGTTTTTTCACTATGGCGCTGCGCGGGCAATATGGGACTCGGACCCAGTACAATGGGCGGCGATGGGCGCGCGTCCCGAAGCGATTCGTTCCGCCGGCACAGCCCTGCGAAACCCCAACCACTGGTCACATGCAGAGTCACAATGGGAGACGCTGATGCGTTTGGATGCTCGGGTCATCGCGCTGTCAGATGACGACTACCCAGCGCTCCTGCGAACAATCTATGATCCGCCGCCGCTATTGTATGTACGGGGTAATGCTGGGCTATTGAGTGAGGCTCAATTGGCTGTGGTGGGCAGTCGCAAGGCGAGTCCGGCTGGCCGGCGTGCCGCCCGATTGCTCAGCAGGGGTGCGGTACGGGCAGGGCTGCATATAAGCAGTGGCTTGGCACTTGGCATTGATGGAGAGGCACATCGCGCGGCCTTGGATGCCGGAGGTGTCAGTATTGCTGTTATGGCAACCGGCGTCGACACTATCTACCCCGCCAGACATCACGAATTGGCCGAAGATATTGTTAAAAACGGTTGTTTGGTGACTGAATTTGCGCCTGGGTCCGGGCCCGATCGTTTTCATTTTCCCCGTCGAAATCGAGTACTCAGTGGCTTGTCGTTGGGTGTGTTAGTGGTTGAGGCAGCCCTGCGTAGCGGTTCATCAATTACAGCAGGTGCGGCGCTAGAGCAGGGCCGAGAAGTATTTGCGGTACCTTGGTCTATGTTCCATGATGGCGGTAAAGGCTGCCTGAGGTTGATTCGTGAGGGCGCCAAAATGGTGCAACAGTTGTCTGATATTGTCGATGAGCTAGGGCCGCTATACCGCTTGCAAAATGACTTGCAGAGCGAGCGAGAGCCGGTTGACACATTCACTGACGAAGCGACACCCGATCAGCGCTGTATCGATGCGATGGTGGGTTATGAGGCCATTGCGATCGATGAGTTGGTGCGGCAAAGTTCGCTGCCTGTTGCGCGCGTCATGGCCGCCTTGGCTTCGCTCGAGCTGTGCCGTCGAGTGAGTCGCTGCAGCGGCGGCTATATCCACAGTTGACGTGCGGGTCAGTTGTTGATTTAATCTGGCGCCTTTTTTGCCTAAAGGCCACTGGCCTTAGGCAGGTTCGCAGGAGTTAGGAGAGTCATGAGCAAGCCATTTATAGCAATTGTTATGGGTTCAGATTCGGATTTGCCGGTTATGCAGGCTTGTTTCGATGTCTTGAATAGTCTGGATGTGCCTTTTGAGGCGAGAATTACTTCGGCTCACCGCACACCGAAGGAAACCAAAGCGTTTGTAGAGGATGCGGATGCTCGGGGTTGCGCAGCATTTATTGCGGCAGCTGGCATGGCCGCGCATCTGGCTGGCGCAGTAGCTGCAACCACGGTTAAGCCGGTGATTGGTATTCCGATCAACTCCTCCTTGGATGGCTTGGATGCGCTGCTTTCCACAGTACAGATGCCCTCGGGTATTCCGGTAGCTACGGTTGCTATTGGCAAGGCCGGGGCGAAAAATGCCGCGTATCTGGCGGCACAAATAGTGGCAGTGCAGGACGCCGACCTAGCCAATAGGCTGCGTGATGAGCGCGCTTCAAACGCGTCGCAGATCATGGCTAAAAACGAAAGCTTGCAGGAATCGCTCAAGGCCTAGTCTTTGCCGAACACGCCTTCGCCTCTGTCGATTAAGAAAAGTCTGGCCGCACTGAGCCGCGGGGGGGTGATCGCGTGTCCCACGGAGGCAGTATGGGGGCTCAGTTGTGATCCTTTTGATCGAGCGGCGGTTGCACAGCTTCTGGCGCTAAAGCGCCGGCCTGTGGCCAAAGGCTTGATTTTGATTGCCGCAGATGAATCACAGCTAGATTGGTTGCTAGAGGGCATGTCGGCGGCCCAGCGAGCCAAGTTAACGCTGTCTTGGCCCGGTCCAACAACGTGGCTAATTCCCCATCACAACAAGGTCCCCGAGTGGATTCACGGCGATCACGAGACCGTTGCAGTGCGCGTGAGTGCGCATCCCGCGGTGAGTGCTCTGTGTGCGGCATGGGGGGGCGTGCTAACGTCGACTTCAGCTAATCCCGCCGGTTGTCAGCCTCCCAGGCACGGTTTTCAATTGCGCGGTTATTTCGCCGGTCAGCTCGATTTTATAGTGCCTGGAAGCGTAGGTGGAGCCGATCGGCCCTCCACCATAAAAGACCTCTGTAGTGATCAAATTCTGCGTCGCTAGCATTGTTTTCTTCGACGCGTATAATGCGACGCCGATAGGGTTTTTAAAGTGACGGATCATGCAAATTGACCAAGTTCGATCCTATCTTCTCGCCCTGCAAGACAACATTTGTGCAGCATTGGCTGAGGAGGATGGCGCTGCAAGTTTTATTGTTGACGAATGGCAGCGGCCCGAGGGCGGCGGCGGACGCAGTCGTGTTCTTACCGATGGTGCCGTTTTTGAACGCGCCGGAGTCAACTTTTCTCATGTTATGGGAGCGGCTTTACCGGCCACCGCCAGTGCGTCCAGACCAGAGCTTGCAGGTCGCAGCTTCCAGGCGTTGGGGGTTTCCCTGGTGGTGCATCCGCGCAACCCTTACGTGCCTACATCGCACGCTAACGTTCGTTTGTTTGTCGCTGAAAAAGACGGTGAAGATCCCGTTTGGTGGTTTGGTGGTGGTTACGACCTAACGCCCTATTACGGCAACATCGAGGACTGTCGGTCCTGGCATGCAGTTGCCGAGAGCGCTTGCAAGCCGTTTGGTGACGATGTTTATCCGCACTATAAAAAGTGGTGCGATGAGTATTTTTTCCTACCTCACAGAGACGAACCGCGAGGTATTGGCGGCCTTTTCTACGACGACCTCAACCGTTGGGACTTTCAAACCTGCTTTGAGTTTATGCAAGCGGTTGGCAATTCTTTCATTGAGGCCTATCGTCCCATCGTGGCACGCAGGAAAGACACCCCTTTTACCGATCGCGAGCGTCAGTTTCAACTGTACCGTCGTGGGCGCTATGTCGAATTTAATCTGGTGTATGACCGGGGTACGCTTTTTGGCCTGCAATCAAACGGTCGTACCGAGGCAATATTGATGTCGATGCCGCCTTTGGTGCGCTGGGAATACGACCTCCAGATTGAGCCGGGAACGCCTGAGCATGAGCTCACCGAGCATTACTTGCAGGGTCGCGACTGGCTCGCCGACACATAGCTGGATTTACATGAAATGATTGATACAAAAAATTACGCTGTCTTTGGTAACCCAATAAAGCACAGTAAATCGCCGGCGATTCACACAGCCTTTGCCGCACAGTGCGACAAGACGGTTCAATACCGGGCCGTGAGGGTCGAGTTAGATGACTTTGCCAGGGCGGCGCGCAATTTTTTTGACAACGGTGGCGCAGGCCTCAATGTCACCGTCCCGTTCAAGCGGGAGGCGTTCGACTTGGTTGATCAGCTTAGCGATCGCGCTAAGCGTGCGGGTGCGGCCAACACGTTGTCGCCTCTTGTCGGCGGCGGTATAGCGGGTGACAACACCGACGGTATTGGCCTAGTGGGTGACATGGTCGCAAATCTGGGCTGGAGTTTGCGCGGCCTGCGTGTATTGGTGTTGGGAGCCGGTGGCGCAGTGCGGGGCGTCCTAGAGCCCATTTTACGCGAACGGCCCGCCCATGTTTTAGTGGTTAACAGAACGGCGGAGCGCGCCCAGGGACTGGCACGGGAGTTTTCCGATTTGGGCAGTATTGAGGGTGGATCCTATTCGCTCATTGGCACTGGAAAATTCGACGTGGTTATCAACGGCACCAGTGCTGGTTTGTCAGGCGAGATGCCCGATCTACCCAGTAGTTTATTAACCGAGCGCAGCTGTTGTTACGATATGGTGTATGGTGCCCAGCCTACCGTTTTTATGCGTTGGGCTGCATTACACGCTGCTTGGGCTGTTTCAGATGGCCTGGGAATGCTGGTTGAGCAAGCGGCACAATCGTTTTATCTCTGGCATAAGGTTAGGCCCGAGACTCGTCCGGTGATCAGTCAATTACGCGGTGCGCTTGCCGCTGCTTAATGGGCGGGTGGCTGCGCCAAATACTGATCTTTCAATTTGACATAATTATTGGCCGTGTAGACAAAATAGTCTATCTCCCAGGCTGATAGTTCGCGTATTTCTCGCGCTGGGCTGCCACTGTAGAGAAATCCACTGCGCAGCGTCTTGCCGGGGGTGACTAGGGCCCCGGCTGCGATAACCACCCGGTCGGCCACCGTAACACCATCCATTACCGTCGCGCCCATTCCCACCAGAACCTCATTTCCCACGGCACAACCATGGAGTGTGGCGTTGTGGCCGATAGTCACGTCATTACCTATCAATAGAGGCCAGCCGCCATCGTTGTGCGGCCCGGCATGGGTGATATGCAAAACGCAGCCATCCTGAACACTGGTTCTCGCACCTATGCGAATTTTGTGCATATCGCCTCGTATGGCCACCTGAGGCCATACTGATACGTCGTCGCCAAGTACGACATCACCTATGACTACCGCAGAGGGGTCGACAAAAACTCTGGCGCCCAATTGTGGGCGGTGGCCCTCAAAGTCGCGAATCGCGTTGCTTTGCAGTGTCATATTTTTCCTGTCATGTGATGCCCGCTACTTTGTTACAATAACTGCCTCGAGTGTGGCTTGCCAGCAAATTGCTGCTCGCCGGCGTTTTGACAGGAGAGAACCAAGGTGAACAAAGCTAGATTTATTGCCGGAGCAGTGTGCCCCCGGTGCTCGGCGATGGATAAAATCGTAGTGGAACTGGATACAGATTCACGGCGCTGCGTATCGTGCGGCTTTGCCGATGATAGGCCAGTGGACAAAACACCCCCCGCTGAGGAGGTGGCCACTAGGGTAAGCCGCGCTTCTGCAAGAAGAGTAGAAACGCCCGCCCAACCGGTGAAAATTATTGATTCTTAGCCATTGCCCGTGCGCAATCGGATTGCGCCATGCTGAATGTCGTTAAAGCCAACCACCTTCAGCGGCTAGAACCTATCGGGCACGTTGTCCCATACGCTCTCTTTACCGAGCAATCCTGAAGTGGCAAAACGCACCAGGCCATCGAGGCGAGATGCAAGCTCATCGCCCAACAAATGATGAATCACAATATTGGCCTCCAAGCCAACAACATAAGAGAGATCTTCTGCCGGCTGCCGGAAAAAATCCTCTGCCAGATGTAAAAACGACGCGGCATAGCGGTAAAAGCCAAACTCCTTACTTACCCGGGTAACTAGCTCGAGGGCAACGGGCTCGCTCGTGTTCGATAGCGCGGGCAATGGCCTTGCTTATGTCATTAATATGTTGCATGTCCCATGGCCCTCTCTGGGCGAACGGAGGTTTAGTAAGGCTAGACCATAGTGCAGATTTCGCACAATCACCGTTAGGTTAATTTTGCTCTGCTAGCCACAAGTTCCCTCGGCTGAGACGCGAATAACAGAGATATAGGGTGATGCCGCGCGAAATATTGAAAGCAGAAAAAGCGAACCAAAGCCCGTGGTTGCCAAAACCCTGACTCAAATACCACAGTGGCAAATACACTACGGCCATACTAAATATCATAGTTGTCATCATGTGGTGTGTTTCGGCACTACCGATAAAAACGCCATCCAGTAGGTAGCTGGGCGCTGCAATAAGGGGTAGCACGATAAGCCAGGGCACAGACTCTCGCATGATGCCTGCAACGGATTCAATGTCGGTGAGCAGGCCAAACAACAGCGGGTAGAAAACTAAAAACAGAGCGCTCATCGCCAATGCCGTAGCGGCGCACCAGGCAGCACAATATTTGACCGCTCGGTAAAACCCGGGCATGTCCCGGGCCCCTAGTCTAGTACCAGCGAGGGCCTCAGCAGAGAAGGCAAAGCCATCCATGCCATAGGCGGCCATGAGAACTAACTGCATCATCAGGGTGTTGGCTGCCAATACATCTTCGCCCAGCTTTTCTCCCATCGCCGTGAAAAAGGCAAAACTGAATAGCAGACACATAGTGCGGATAAACAAGTCTCGATTACTGCGCAGTAGCCGTCTATAGGCCGAACCGTTTCTAAGTTGCGCGTAGAACCCCGGCTCTGTTGCGGGTGCAACCTTCCACACGGCATACAGCGCCAGTGCGCAGCCCAGGTACTCGGCCACTACGGTTGCGTAGGCGGCACCGTCGCTAAACAGTTGAAATTCAATAATAAATAGAAAATCTAGCCCAATGTTGGCACAATTGGTGACGATGACAATCAGCATGGGCCAGCGAGTGTTCTGCCGGCCAATAAACCAGCCGACAATGGCGTACGTCACCAATACAGCAGGTGAGCTGAATATACGAATAGAGGCATAGCTGTTTGCAAGTAGTGCAATGTCTCCTTGGGGCGCCATTAGTGCCAGGCCCAGACCCAGCCATAGAGGGTGCAGTGCTACGGCGATAACAGCCAGTCCCAGCGCCAATACAGCCGACTGGGCTAGGATTAGGCTGGCCTGTGACTCTTTGCCAGCTCCCATTGCTTTTGCGACGAGGCCTGTTGTGCCCATGCGCAAAAAACTGAATCCCCAGTACAAAAAGGACAACAGAGCACCGCCTATTGCCACGGATGCCAGGTATTGAGAATCGTCCAAGTGGCCTAAAATGGCGGCGTCGACCAGCCCCAATAATGGGATTGAAATATTGGAAAGAATCGCCGGGCCAGCGATAGCCCATACTTTTTTATTGAGGGTATTTATGCCAGCTCCAGTGAAAATATTAGTTTGGTTTTTTTTTACCTAGCTTTTAGCTATAATGCGCGCCGTTTTGTCGCGGCATTCAGATTGCTCGCGAGTATTGTTGCAGCACCGGCGAAAAATTGTAAGTTTTGGGGAGACATCATGAATCAATTAAATGGGGACGCAGGGTATGTGTTTTAAAGCGAAGCGGCTATTTCAGCTGGCGCTTGGTCCTGTGTTAGTGCTTCTGTGCCTATTTAGCACAGGATCCTTTGCAGAGGGAACTGAGGCCAGTCTTTATAATATGACACAGAGCGTGACCGAGGTCGGGCAAGAAATTTATAGCCTGCACATGCTCATTCTTTGGTTCTGCGTTGCCATTGGCGTGGTCGTATTTGGAGTAATGTTCTACTCTATCTACGCCCACCGAAAGTCCAAAGGTGCAATTGCGGCGACGTTCCACGAGAGCACCAAGGTAGAAATAGCGTGGACAGTGGTGCCCTTTTTGATTTTGATCGGCATGGCGGTTCCCGCCACACAGACTTTAATCAGCGTGTATGATTTCGACGATGCGGAAATCGATATTTTGATTACCGGCTATCAGTGGAAATGGAAATATGAATATTTGGGAGATGAGGGAGATAACGTCGCGTTTTTCAGTAATCTGCGTACCCCCCAGAACGAGATAAAGAATGGCGCGCCCAAAGGCGAGCACTATTTGCTGGAAGTAGACGAGCCGATGGTGATTCCCGTGAATACCAAGGTGCGCTTTTTGGTGACTGCCAATGATGTACTGCATGCCTGGTGGGTACCGCAGTTAGCGGTTAAAAAAGATGCGATTCCCGGTTTTATCAATGAAGCCTGGACCTTGCCAACTAAAGAAGGCATCTATCGCGGGCAGTGCGCAGAGCTGTGTGGTGAAGGCCACGGATTTATGCCTATTGTTGTCAATGTAGTTAGTCGCGGCGAATATGACGAGTGGCTGGCGGTAAAGCAGGGTGAATCATCCAAAATCAATGAGCTGATGGCTCAGACTTTTTCGCTCGGCGAGTTAGTTGAGCGCGGTGAAGGCGTATACGAGCGAAGCTGCTTGGCTTGTCACGGCGCCAGCGGTGAGGGAGGGTTAGGCGCTGCGATTGCTGGCAGTGCGGTTGCCTTGGGTGACGTTAGTGGCCATCTGGAAATTGGTATTAACGGCGTTCCTGGTACCGCGATGCAGGCCTTTGGTGGTCAGCTAAATGACGTAGACATGGCGGCGGTAATTACTTATCAGCGCAATGCTTTCGGCAACAATATGGGCGATATGGTTCAGCCCATTGACGTCTACAATCACAAAAAAGGCTAATTGGAGCAGTTCACAATGGGTGATCATCATCACGGACCCGCCAAGGGCCTAACTAGGTGGATAACTACCACCAATCACAAAGATATTGGAACCATGTACCTGTGGTTCTCATTCTCAATGTTTATTTTGGGCGGCGCATTTGCCATGATTGTTCGGGCCGAGTTATTTCAGCCCGGCATGCAATTGATAGAGCCCGCTTTCTTCAACCAGATGACCACCCTGCACGGTTTGATTATGGTTTTTGGGGCAATTATGCCCTCTTTCGTTGGCCTGGCTAACTGGATGATCCCGATGATGATCGGGGCGCCGGATATGGCATTACCACGCATGAATAATCTGAGTTTTTGGATTTTGCCACCGACCTTTCTGTTGCTGGCATCTACACTGTTCATGGAAGGCGGAGCTCCCGCGGCGGGTTGGACATTTTACGCGCCCCTGTCGACGACTTATGCGCCGCCATCAGTGACGTTTTTCATATTCTCGATCCACTTGTTAGGTGCTTCGTCCATCATGGGCGCGATTAATATTATTGCGACCGTAATGAATATGCGGGCGCCGGGTATGACCTATATGAAAATGCCTCTGTTTGTATGGACTTGGTTGATTACGGCATTCTTGTTAGTGGCAGTGATGCCTGTATTAGCCGGTGCTGTCACCATGATGTTGATGGATGTGCACTTTGGCACCAGCTTCTTCTCGGCGGCGGGTGGCGGTGACCCTGTGTTATTCCAACACGTGTTCTGGTTTTTCGGGCACCCTGAGGTTTACATTATTATTCTGCCTGCTTTTGGTGTGGTGTCGCAGATAATACCGACTTTCTCTCGCAAACGGCTGTTTGGTTACGACTCCATGGTCTACGCGACGGCCTCGATTGCCTTCCTGTCGTTTATCGTTTGGGCTCACCACATGTATACCGTGGGAATGCCAGTGGCCGGTGAATTGTTCTTCATGTACGCGACGATGTTGATCGCGGTACCCACCGGTGTGAAGGTCTTTAACTGGGTGAGTACCATGTGGCGCGGTTCGCTGACGTTTGAAACACCTATGATGTTCTCTATAGGCTTTTTAGTATTGTTCACCATAGGCGGTTTTACCGGACTGATGCTGTCCATCGCACCGGCTGACTTTCAGTACCACGACAGCTACTTTGTGGTTGCACACTTTCACTACGTGATGGTGGCAGGTGCAATATTCAGCATGACGGCAGCGATTTACTACTGGCTGCCAAAATGGTGTGGCCGCATGTACAACGAGAAAATGGGTCAGGCACACTTCTGGATCTCGTTCATTGGCTTCAATATCGCCTTCTTCCCTCAGCACTTTGTGGGATTGGCCGGCATGCCGCGACGTATTCCAGACTATGCCTTACAATTCGCGGATTTCAATATGCTGTCTAGCATAGGCGCATTCATTTACGGCGCTTCGCAGATAATGTTTTTGTATAATGTGATTGCGACCATTCGATCGGGCGTGCCCACCAGTGAAGAGAAAACCTGGGAAGGCGCAGAGGGACTGGAGTGGACTATTCCTACCCCGGCGCCCTATCACACCTTTGAGACACCACCCACGGTAAAGTAGAGGCTCACCATGATCACTATTAGCGATAATCCTAACATCCGCACTGCAGCAAAATTGTTTGTAGTGGCGGTTGCTATGTTTGCTTTTGTGTTTGTGGTGATGGTGCCGCTTTACGATGTATTGTGCGATGTTTTGGGTATAAACGGTAAAACCAGCGGCACTGCCTATACCGCGGTAGATGTTCAGGTAGATACTAGCCGGGAGATCAAGATCCAGTTTGTTGCGACTAATAATGCTGAGATGCCGTGGGACTTTGGCCCTACTGTCACCAGCATGAAGGTCCACCCTGGCGCAGTGAACGATACCGTATTTTATGCCCGTAACCCGCGCCCTGAAGCTATGGTTGCGCAAACTATTCCGAGTATTTCTCCTTCACGAGCGGCGGAGTATTTTCACAAGACGGAGTGTTTTTGCTTTAACCAGCAACCTCTGGACGGCAATAGCGACGCCGAAATGCCGTTGCAGTTTATAGTCGATCAGGATTTGCCTGCCGATATTGGAACCATAACACTGTCTTACACAATTTTTGATGTCACAGATACAGCCACTGGCGCAATTGCGAGTCGCTGACATTCGGGATTAATACCCGGGTTACATAACGGAGAAGAAAAATGACAAACCAGGTGTCCACCGAGTACGAAACGTACTACGTGCCCCCCAAGAGCAGGTTGGCTATCTTCGCCACCGTTGGCCTGATGCTGAGTATCTTCGGTGCTTCCAGTGTCCTGAACGACATGACCTTTGGCGAGCCCGGGGCGGAGACTAATTCCTGGTCGATAATGCTGGTGGGAATATTTGTATTCGTCGGCACTTTGTTTGGCTGGTTTCGCACCGCCATCATTGAGAACCGCGCAGGCATTAATAGCGCGCAGTTGAAGCGTTCCTACGTATTGGGAATGTTTTGGTTCATTTTTTCAGAAGTGATGTTCTTTGCTGCATTTTTTGGTGCGTTGTTCTATCTGCGCAATCTGGCAGGCCCCTGGTTGGGCGGCGAAGGCGAGGGCGGGCGAATGAGTGGGTTGTTGTGGGACGGATACGAGTACGTTTGGCCGATGATCACAACGCCACAGGATGCGGTGGGCGGCGTAGCCGGCCAGTTAATAGCAAACAATGGCGTATTTACCGGTGCCGACAAGAGCATGGCATTTGAGAATGCCCACTCGTGGTGGCAGTGGCTACCCATGTGGAATACCATCCTTCTGATCACATCAAGTGTGACTGTGCATATCGCGCATAATGGCATTCTCGCCGGTAACAAAAAGAAGTTTAACGTCTGGTTGGCAATTAGTGTCGCGTTGGCGATGGTGTTTTTATACGTACAATACCTCGAGTATCACGAGGCCTATGTAGATTTTGGCCTCAAGTTATCGTCCGGGATTTACGGCTCGACGTTCTTCATGCTGACGGGCTTTCACGGCTTTCACGTGGCCATGGGTATGACCATGCTGCTGATTCAGTTGATCCGTTCGTTGAAGAGCAATCACTTTACCGCGGATGATCACTTTGGTTTCGAGGCATCGAGCTGGTACTGGCACTTTGTCGATGTCGTCTGGGTGATGCTGTTCTTTTTCGTCTATATTTTCTAACACATTAACCTTTAGCCAGGCTGGGATGCAGGGGGCGCTAGCTCGCTGATCCCCGGACCGGGGTCCCAAGGGGTTGCGCGACCCAGTTGACCAGTCGCTACGCCGTATACAATTAGCGCCATTAGAGTGACGGCCAAACTAACCCTGACTCCTAGGGAGTTAAAAGTTCTTCGTTTGGTTTTATCGCCCTGATCAATCATCAGGTAATAAAAGCCACTCCCCAAACTGGCAATTAAGCCCAGTATCAACACTACTATCACCGCTTTTAACAATGGAACTCTCCTTTGACTCAAAGGCTTATTATAAACCAGCTCGGCCGGACAGTCCCAGATGAATAAGCTGCGTTTGTCTCTTGAGTGGCGCACCACGGTTGTTAGCGCTGTGCTGTTGCCTATGCTTTTGAGCTTGAGCTGGTGGCAATTGCAGCGCGCAGACGAAAAAGCCGCGATCTCCGCTCAGTGGCAGCAGCGCCAGCAGGAGCCGGCTCGCCCATTGCTGGAAATTGACTCTACTCAAGCGCAAGACCTGGCCTATTTGCCGGTGGCGTTAAGGGGTGAGTTTGTTCAGGACCATTATTTTCTGTTGGATAACCGGATCCACAAGGGCAAATTTGGTTATGAGGTGTTGGCTATTATGTTATTGGCTGATAGCCAGCGGGCCGTTTTGGTTAACCGCGGCTGGATAGCTGGCGATCCGTCGCGCCAGTCTTTGCCAGATATAGACAATATTGGCGGTCAGCAAACGGTGCTGGGACATATTTATGTGCCGCCCGGAGCCCCTTATCTTCTGGGCGAATCGAGTCCAGAACCCGGTTGGCCGAAGCGGGTGCAGGCGGTTGAAATGGACAAGCTGCAAATGGCCTTTAGTACGGTGTCGCCGGCGACTCTATTCCCTTACACTGTGCGCATTGAGCCAAACTCCAACAACGCGTTAACGGCTGACTGGCAGGTGATAAATACCAGTCCAGAGAAACATACAGCTTATGCGGTGCAATGGTTTGCGATGGCTGTAGCGCTGCTAATGCTGTTTGTGCTGCGCAGCAGTAATGTATGGCAGCTAGTGACCGGATCTACAGGGAAAGAGCATTAATGGATGCAAGCAAACAAACAAAGAACCAGCGACTAATACTCCTTCTAATCATAGGCGTGCCAGTGGCCATTATTATTGCTGCTTCCTGGTTGTGGATGTCGGTTGATCGCGGAGATGTCGACTTGGTGTCTGTGCTTGGCACGTCCAACAACGGTCGTTTGTTACAGCCGCCCAGAAGCCTCGATGAACTGTCTGCATCTCGCGACGATGGCACGCCCTTCAGCTATTCAGAGTCGGTGCCACAATGGACATTTGTCATTCCCGGCGGGTCTCACTGCCAGAACGACTGCGAGCAGCTACTGTATCTGACGCGCCAAATTCACCAGGCCATGGGCAAATACCTAAATCGCATCCGTCGCATGTATGTGAGTACCGTGGGGGCCACAGAAACCGCATTTGATCTCGCGGCGCTTAGCGATGACCGCCCTGCTCCGGCAGACTTCCAGCAATATTTAGAGAGTGAGCAGCGCGGAATGGAGGCCATGGTGTTAAGCGCAGACGATTTTGGCATAGCGTTTCCCGAATTCTTAGACAATCCGGCAACTTGGTATCTGGTTGATCCGCAGGGTTGGATTATGATGTCTTATAATAGTGAGGTGCCGCATAAAGACGTTATGGCGGACCTGAAGTTTCTCTTGAAAAACTCCAGCGATTAGGCGGCTTATGACCGATACCGTACAGCAGGCAAAGGCGACTTGGCGCGATTACCAAGAGCTGACCAAGCCCAAGGTTGTTGCTCTTATGATTCTCACCTCGTGCATTGGTATGTTCATGGCGGTGCCTGGCATGGTGCCTTTGGATATTCTTATACTGGGTAACCTGGGGATTGCCATGTGTGCAGGCTCTGCCGCCGCTATTAATCATTTGGTTGACCAAAAAGTAGACCAGAAAATGGCTAGGACCCGCAATAGACCTATGGCTCAGGGGCGGGTAAGCACCATGCAGGCCGCGCTATTTGCGGCCATTCTGGGCGGGCTGGGAATGGCGCTATTGCTGTTTTGGGTCAACGCGTTAACTGCCTGGTTAACCTTGGCATCGCTCATTGGCTACGCGTTTATATACACCATGTATCTGAAGCGGGCGACGCCTCAAAATATTGTCATTGGTGGGCTCGCTGGTGCTGCCCCGCCGCTACTCGGTTGGGTTGCTGTCACCGGTCAGATAGACGGCCATGGACTGTTACTGGTATTGATCATTTTTGCTTGGACACCGCCGCACTTTTGGGCGCTGGCTATACACCGTAGAGAGGAATATGCCGCGGTCGACATTCCTATGTTGCCGGTTACACACGGGGTGGCGTACACCAAGCTGCACATCATGTTGTACACGATTATTATGTTCTGTGTGACCTTACTGCCCTATGCAACGCGCCTCAGCGGGCCACTCTATTTGGCTGGTGCTGTGATATTGGGCGGTATATTTTTGTACTGGGCGGTAGAATTGCTGCGCGACAAAAACCCGAGGGCACCTATCCAAACGTTTAGGTACTCAATAACTTACCTCATGCTTCTATTCCTGATCATGTTGGTTGACCACTATATTTTTCCCGTGAGTAGCCTGTCTTGAGCAAAAACCTAAACCCTGAGCAGCGTCGCGGGGTGCGTATCACCGTCGCGATAGTGGCCCTTTTCATTACATTCGTAGTCATCAGCTTTGCATACCGGGTACAGCAACCTCGTGTGATGAGCGTGAGCGAAATGAAAATCAACGGTTTGTATTTGCTTGATACACCGCGAAATCTGGGTGAATTTTCATTGCTGGATCATCGCGGCAATGCCTTTAACTCGCAGAGCTTAGAAGGCGGTTGGAGTTTAGTTTTTTTCGGCTTTACTCACTGCCCCGATATCTGTCCCACCACCATGGCGTTTTTGAATCAGCTCCTGCAATCAATAGAAGGCACCGAAGTTGAGGACACTGCAGTGGTTATGATAAGCGTTGATCCCGCGCGCGATACGGTGCCTGTATTGGCTGAATATGTGCCCTATTTTAATCCAGAATTCACTGGGGTAACCGGCGAGTTTTTGGACGTCCACAGCTTTGCCACGTCGCTCAATACACCTTTTCGCAAGGTGCCAGGACAGGGAGAAAACTATCAGGTAGATCACAGCGCCAATGTCGTACTGATCAACCCACGCGGCGACTACCATGGTTTTTTCAAAGCACCTCTGGACTTGGCAAAAATGAAGACAAGCTATCG
>JBLHSI010000054.1:0-14552 GCA_047626655.1 Halioglobus sp. | reverse complement strand
CGAGAGTGGGTGCCAGGTCGGCAACAAAGGCTAGTAATAGCTCGAAAATATCTGCACGAGGCTGAATATGGTAGCTGTTGTGCGTACCGAGATACTGCAGTTGATTCATCAAAATAACCTCATCGATGAATTCGGGAATTTCGGGGAACACCTCAAATGAGGCATCGCGTGAATCGCTACAGGCGCCAACGGCCAGTAGCGCGGCAATAAGCAAACTTACAAAGGACAGGCGGCTGCCCGCTGCTAGGTTTTTCAATTGAGACTCCTTATGATTGCCATCGTGATAGTCGTGTTTACCTTGCCGCTCAGGCCCATCAGACGGCACGCGGTGGCTTTTTTTGTATTTATTTCAGTATCGCCTGTTGCACGAAGAAAAGGAAGCGCCCGTGGCTGGCAATGAACGCGCTTGCTACGCCTGCAGACACAGCCACCAAAACAGCCGTAACCGACCACAGAGCACCCTTAAAACAGATCCACGGCAGGGTCATTACACCGAAATTTTGCCCGTCAAAATTCTGCCATTTGTACTCTTGCATAACTATTGCTACCCAATTTGCGATGAAGGCCCCAGTTTAAGCCAAATTACCTGCCCTTAGCCCTTGCAAGGCGAACTCCGTAGCGCATAATCGATCCTCTATAAGTCTATCTATACTGCCATCCGTAACGATCGGTGTTGCAGTGCAAGCTAAAGGAATTTGGGCGACGGCCCGAAGCAATGATTACTATGTGCGCAAAAGCCACAATATGAACTCGACGGCGACGAAGCATTCACCTCGCTCATTTCCTGAGGCCCGCGGCTTCTCACTAATAGAGCTGGTCATAGTGCTATTTATTGCCGGTTTCTTAGTTGCTATGGCGATACCAGCCTACCGCGGCCAGATTGATAACAGTCGCCTGTCGGCTGCGGCTTCCGACTTTTTGAGCAGCATGATGCTCGCCAAAGCAGAATCGATAGGCAGAGCCGAAAATATTACCCTGTGCATCAGCAATGCAAACGCCAGCAACTGTATTACATCGGGAGGCTGGGAACAGGGATGGCTAACCTTTGTTGATGTTAACGGAGACGGAGTTTTTGATGTTGGAAATGATGAAATCATTCAGATTCATCGCTCATTGAATGAAGGCATAACCGCTCGCGGCACCGCGCAACTGGATGATTACATTACCTATGCGCCCAACGGGTTAACCAACTTGTCCGGCAACCAGACAGTCATGATTTGTGACGCGCGCGGTTTTAATAACGACTCTCGCGGGATCATTGTTTCTATACTCGGCAAAGGCAGTATTTTGAGCCACACAGATACCGGGCAGACCACATGCCTCATATAAAGATTAATAGCCCCAGACAGGCACTGCAATTAACCAGACCTCAAGTCGGGTTCACGCTGATAGAAGTGCTGGTAACTGTCATCATATTAGCAATCGGCGTTGTGGGAGTCGCTTCGCTGCAAATTAGCACCTATTCTCAACTGCAATCGTCACACAATATGGCCACTGCCTCTATGCTGGCCGGTGAAATGGCCGACCGGATGGCAGCCAACTCCGCCCAGGTCCTGGCTAATAACTACGACCATATAGACAAATCAAGCACACCTAAAGACTGTGCTGCTGCAGCATGCACACCTACCGAACTGGCCGCTTATGATGTAAACCAATGGCAAACTAAAATTACTAGCGGCTCTGATTCACCCGGCTCGCTTCCCGGTGGAAAAGGCGCTGTCTTGAGATCCCTGGACGCCGACAAACCCAACGATTTTAATATTATAGTGCAATGGGATGACGACCTGAGCGGCTCTACCAATCGAACTTGCGATCCGAATGATCCAGTCCCGGATGCGCTTGATTGCTACTTCATCACCGTAAGACACTAAGGTTCCTTTTGATGCCACTCGCCGCTACCACTACAACCAGCCGCCGGCCACAACAGGGTTTGGGCTTTGTTGAGTTGATGATCGCGCTGGCATTGTTGGCTGCCCTCATGGCAGGCATGGTGGAATTGTTTGTGAGCAATACCAAAAACGCCAGTGCGACCTCAAATATCGCCCGCATCGAAGAGACCGGACGCGTAGCCTTGCAGTTGCTTAACTCTGACGTTCGAAGAGCCGGTTTTTTCGCCGGTAAAATGGCCAATACCACGGGTGGTATCTCGGTGACCGGCACGCTGGGCGAGATCTGCATAGAGGGCGACAGTAGCTGTAACACTGCCGTCGCTGCAGTCGCCGCACTTACCTGCAGCGCCAATACGAACTGGGCGAGGATGATCGGGCAGCCGATTTTTGGGCTAAATGACACTAAAGCGGGCTATCCGTGCATTAAAGATGACGAATATCTTCGCGGTGATATTATTACCCTGCGTTACACGCCATCGGAGCCGCATAATCCAGATGAAGACACCATGATTGCGACTAGACCCTACCTGCGCGCATCATTATTTCAAGGGAAAATCTTTGCCGGTGCCGATGAGGCAGATGCGGAGAATGACGTTCCCGATCAAACGGCCCGCGTCTATCCGCTTTTAGCGCATTCATATTTTGTCGGTCTCACGGGTCGCAGCTGCAAAGGCGAACCCATTCCCGCCCTCTTTAGAAAAACGATAAGCGATGCGGGCTTGCCCATATCGCAAGAGCTATTGGCCGGAGTGGAACATCTGCAGTTTAAGTATTTGGTTGGAAATCGATATTTTGATGCCAACAGTGTGACCAACTGGAATGGTGCCATAGCGGTTGAAATATCGGTACTTGTGCGAGCCGAATGCCCCGAAACCGGCTTCAACAATAATCGAACCTTCGCTATTGGAGACTTGATCACTCCCTACGGCCCCGCCGACAACCTCAGGCGGCAGGTCTTTACCAGTATTTCCACGATGAGAAACTAAGGAGACATGATATGAGCCATCACAACTCCTCCCTCATAAAGCAACATGGTGCCGTCTTGGCGATATGCCTGATACTACTTCTGGTTATGACGGTTATTGGTGTCTCTGCCATGAATAGTGCCCGACTAGAAATCAGTATGGCCGGCCTCATGCAAAAAGAAGAAGTCGCCTTACGTCGTGCTGAAAGGACCTTGATGGAGGCGGAAGAGAGCATTGACGCCGAGGTGGCGATGGCAGGTCAGTTTGAATTCAGTACCCTCGGTGATGCTTATTACATTACCAGCGACGAGCTCAATGCCCGCAAAACCGACTGGTCATCCATAGGGTATAAAGAAGGTGTGGACTTTACTGCTGACGGCATAGATAACGACGACACCTACGTTATCGAGTATCTCGGCTGGACGGCCATAGCGGGCGGCAGTCAGGGCATGGATAACGACTCGACCGTCGCTGGCGATCGGGTGCATGCCTACCGAATTACTGCCCGCAGCGCCAGCGGAGCGAAAAGTATCCGAATAATAGAATCGATCTATACTACATTTGGGGCGCCCTAGGGCCCCCGGGAGAAAGACAGTATGAAACCATCAATCGTGACGACAAATCTATGCCTGCTTAGCCTGGCTATTGTTTGGGCCACAGCGGCCACAGCCGCAACGCGTTTCGACGACCCAAGCAAGCAGCCATTGGGCGCCATTGCGCCTCTGGTTTTATCTGATACAGACCTTTCAAGTGGCACGGTAAAAGCCTATCGCCCTTGGTTCGAAACCGGGGCATGGCAGGGTGACTTGATCGAGTACTCTATTGGTGTCATAGGAACCATCACCACCAGTGTCGATTTTACAGGTACATCGCCGGTGAATCCCGGTACATCTCCAGAAAATTGGTCAGCGCTATTCACAATGGCAACAGCGGTAGATGCCGACCCTAACTACTGGAGAGACGGCAGGAAAATCATCACCTCAGTCGGCCTGGCCAACACGCAAAAATCCTTCACCTGGAATACGCTAGAACCAGGCAAGGGTATTGGCACAGATAATATGAAGCTGATTGATAAAACCGCGTTTGACGCGGGCGACGATAGCTCGGCAATCCTCAATTACATTCGCGGAGACCAGAGCAATGAATATCCAGCAGTTCTTGCGTTGCGCCCACGAGCCTCGGCACTGGGGGATATTATTCATTCCAACCCTACCTATGTAGCGGCCCCCATTGGCTTGAGAACCGATAACGATTATGCCACCTGGGCTGGCGAAGCCGGGAAATTTGACCGCGAAGCGCGTATTTACGTGGGTTCGAATGACGGCATGCTGCATGTATTTGACGCCGATGATGGCAGCGAAGTGTATGCCTATATTCCGTCTATGCTAATGGGAGATTTGAAACAACTCAGCGCGCGTCCATTTACGCACCGGTATTTTGTCGATGGAAAATTAACTGCTAAAGACGCTTTTTTTGCTAAGGGCGGCAGCGGCGCAGCAGCTTGGCACACCGTTTTGGTGGGCGCCCTGGGTGCGGGAGGAAGAGGTGTTTTTGCGCTCGACATTACCAATCCGGACTTGAGCAACGAGGATGCTATTAGCGGCACTGATATTAAGGTGCTGTGGGAAATCGATGCCAGCGCCGATAAAGACTTGGGCGACTCTTTCAGCCGCGCCTCCATTGTGCAACTTAACGATGAGGTGTGGTACGCCGTTTTCGGCAACGGCTACAACAGTATCAACGGTGAGGCCATGCTGTACTTGGTTAACATTGGTACTGGAGCAATCTCAAAGGTTTCAACCAGCTCTGGTTCTGCTGGCTCGCCCAATGGGCTGTCTACTCCTACCCTGCTCGATACCAACAAAGACGGTAAGGCAGACTATGCCTATGCCGGCGATATCGACGGCAATCTGTGGAAATTTGACCTTACCACTCCAGGCTCTTTGGCAGCGGTACCAGGACCGCTGCATCCAGCGAAAACAACAGGCGCCAAGCCCATCACCGCGGCACCGCGAATTGCACTGCATCCAGATAATGGCTATATGGTGTATTTCGCCACCGGCCGCCTCTTTACGGCAGCCGACCTGAATGACTCTACCGTGCAATCTATGTACGGCATATGGGATTCGGGGCTGACCCCGCCCACCAAGGCCACTCAATCTCTATTACAAGTGACTTTGGATGCGTTTAATACTTATACCTTCGGCGGAAATTCCGACGAGATAGGCATTTACAATCCCGATGCAGGGGATGTTAACTGGGCTATTAATCACGGCTGGCAAATCGACTTTCCTGCTGGTTATCGCGTGCTGGAAGCTATTCAATTACGCGGTGCCCGAGCCAAAGTAACAGCGCACAACCCAAATAATGGCGCACGAAAGAATGCCCTGATTGAGGCTTCTATTTACGATGGCGGCGCGCACAAAGACCCCATTTTTGATCTCAGTGGCGATGGAAATCTCGACACCACCGATCGATACGATGGCAACGGCGATTCTGATATTCTCGATAGCGAAGACATCCCCATGGCATGGCAGCGTCAAGACGGCATCATGTCTCAGGTGAGCATAGCCAGAGTGACTAACGGTATCGACACCTTGTTTCTAAACTATCTTGCCCCCCCCCTGCCGTGCGCGGACTGCGGTTTTGTGGGCGGCCATATCGACGTCGACACCTGGAAGGATGGCGAGATCTTTGGCGGTTACTCAACTAGGCATGATCACGAGTATGACAAAAAAACCGGCCGCGTGTTTGTTGATTTTTTTGACCTAAACGTACGGCGATCTCCCGGCGATGTTCCAGCGCGCGAAACGATCAACAATCAAGTAGAAATAAATGATACGCCAGCCAGCGGTATTGCAGAAGATGACGAATTTGTGGTGCTAATTTCGAACGCCGATTTTTCCGCCGGCAGTACGTTTAAAATAGGCGAGAAAACCTGGAATGTGGCAGATTATCAACGCCAACTGCACCTCGCCCTCATAGCTTGGGATGCTACGATCGATGGCTCTGTGCCAGAAGTTCAAGAAGGCCAATACATCGGCCAATCACTCTCCTTCAATTGGGGAGATGTGAGTGCTGAAGCAGGTGGCACAGGAACCATCAGCCACAACTTTGACAATACGGCTATTATATCGGGCGGCCTGCATCCCACCCAAACGGTCTGCGTTAGAGACGGTGCCTACGATACATTTAATCCGTCGAACTTAACCGGTCGCTGGAGAAATGGCGCACTGACTACACAGTTAGTCAAAACCAGTCACTTCATCTCGGCCTCTGCTATAAATGATGTTTATGTGCAGCAACCGGACGACCTCGTTCGACAGGTTTCAACAAATCTTGGCGACGTAGACTTATTCGCAAACGATGACAACGGCGACGAATATGAAATGGGAGGTATCATTGCCAAAACTGACGTAGAGCACATCTGGGAATCGGCCCTGTTCTGGCACTTTGGTAAACTCAATGCGATCGTCAATGGCGGTAAACCGTGTTACGGCGATGCTGGCTGGGATGCGGCGGTCACTTTGGAGAGCATTGGCAACCCCTTCGCCAACGCCCTAGAGCAACTGGGAGACGATTTAGAGGGACTGGACATTAATAATCTGGACCAAGAACTCGCCGACAGATTGTCCTGCTCGGGCCGGGACGCAAGCGACAACAGCTCGTGCAAGACACTTTATAAGCTGCTGGTAAATCTCATTAAGCTGCGCCCAGATTACGATACAGATATTCCTCTCACCAACGGCAACGACGATGAAAACCTGGGAGTAGGTACCATCACGCCAGGGGCGGCGAGCAACGAAGGGCCAACAGCCGGTGTAAACTTTGACTACGGTCGCGCCAGCTGGATTGATGTTGCGCCCAAGTAATCGAACGCCAGTAAACAGTAAAAGGAGAGGGGAGTTGAAAATCGCCAAACGCGTGAAAACAAGAGCGGGATTCACCCTCATAGAGCTGATGATTGTGGTGGCAGTCATCGGTATACTCCTGGCAATAGTCATGCCCAACTATTCAGAGAGCGTGCGCAAGTCTCGCCGTGCGGATGCCATTAAGACATTAATGGAAATGGCTGCTATGCAAGAGCGGTTTTACGCGCAGCACAGCAGGTATACTGGAGTCATAGTAGGGTCTAGCGGACTAAATTTGGATAACAACATAAGCGCCGAGGGACATTACATTGTGACATCTGCCGCCTGCCCTGGAAAAGCCATCGAAATCTGTTACGAGCTCACTGCCACGCCAGTACCGGGGAGTAATCAGGCCAAGGATACACAGTGCGGGGCCCTAAGCTTTAAACAAACCGGAGAACGCAGTGCCTCTGGTACACTCCAAGATAAGTGCTGGTAAGCCGCTGAAAATGATCGCCAAAAGCAGATGAATATTGCCGTTAAAATCACTCTAGCATTCGTCGTTACGGCAGTGCTATTGATCAGCTCGGTCAGTTTATACGTCGCCCAACGTGAATACCGAGCACAACTGGAGCAGAGCGTAGCGCGCGCAGAAGCGAACGTTGCCAGCCGACCCGACCTGCCATTCCTCATCTATAAAGACAACCAGGCAGCACTCGTAAAAGCACTCAAAGCGTGGAGCGAAGCAGTGGAAATAAACTTCGCTATCGCCTACAACAGCTCTAGCGAGCCACTGGCAAACAGTGAGCGCAGCACGAAATCCTCTGCTGGTCTGCCCAAACTGCAGACAATTCGACGTGGCGTGTCTATAGCAGAGCGGTCCCTTAACTCACTGAGGGCGGATGAGAGCGATATCGCCATCGGATTTTGGTCTTCGGCGTTCAATCGCGACACCACCATACACCTGACCCTGCCAATATTTTCGTCACTGGACCCCACCCAAGCCAAGCTGCAAGCCAGCGATTTTTATCGTGCTATAGCCCAACCAGACACACGAGGCAGCCTGGTTGTTATCGGCTACGTGCATCAGGGCATTGCTCGAGAGGCCCTTTTTGATTATGCCTATCACGCGGCTTTCAAACTATTCTGGCTCTCCCTGATACTAGTGTTGCTTGGCGCGGCGGTCATAATTCTAATCACCAAGCGCTTCACTGCGCCCATTTCTCAGCTCGCTCAGTTGGCGAGAGATGCCGCCGATGGCAAACTAGACACCGCTGCAAAAATTAACGGCGGTCCAGAATTCAAAGAGATCGAGCGGGTACTGCATGATCTGCTAGGCGATGGAGCAAAAAAAACCCAGGCACTGGAACTGGACCGTCAATTACTCGCCCTAAAAGCCGCAGAGAACGCCTCAACGTTATCCAAGCGAAATGAAGAGCTAGACAAAGCCACAGAGCAAATTAGCCACACTAAAAGTCAGTTGCGCAAATTAGCTTTTTACGACAGCGTAACCACACTACCCAATCGGCGAATGTTTACCGAACAGTTGGCCTTGCTGCTGCGTCTAAACCAACGCAACACCAGCACGCTCGGACTCGTGTTAATCAATCTGAATAATTTTAAACGCGTCAATGACACGCTGGGACACTCGGCGGGTGATTTGCTGCTACAAAAAGCAGGCAAGCGGCTAAATCAGTGCCTGCGAGAGAGCGACTTACTGGCTCGCGACGACGAATCGGGACTAAACATTGGCGTTTCGCGACTGGGAGGCGACGAGTTCGCCGTCGTGCTCAACCAACTTGGCGGCGCAAATGCGGCCAGTTCGGTGGTTAAACGCCTGATAAAAGCACTAATCAAACCGATAGATATCAACGGTCAGGAAGTGGTAATCAGCGCTAGCGTAGGTGTCGCCATCGCCCCCGATCACGGAGTCGATGTAGAGAGTGTAGAGAAAGCGGCAAGTATTGCACTGCATCACGCACGAACTTCTATCGAGGAGCCATTTGTCTTTTATCACCCCGACATGGAATCCAATACCGCCGACCACCTTAAACTCGAGTCAGACTTGCGCAAGGCCGTCGAGCGCGATGAACTGGTGCTTCACTATCAGCCCCAAGTTGATACAGTGAGCGGCTCGGTAGTGAGTGCCGAGGCTCTGCTGCGCTGGCAGCATCCCGAACACGGTATC
The DNA here is from genome assembly GCA_047626655.1 of Halioglobus sp. Classification (GTDB taxonomy): domain Bacteria; phylum Pseudomonadota; class Gammaproteobacteria; order Pseudomonadales; family Halieaceae; genus JBALVT01. Next base: position 5,659 of record JBLHSI010000054.1, on the reverse strand, counting down.
GTGGCGCCACATGAATTTATTGCAATGGCCGAGGAGTTGGGCCTGATATCCGAATTTGATGACTGGGTTCTCAGCGAGGCGTGCCGACAGACAAAGGCATTTCAAACCGCGGGAATCAAGCTGCCTAGAGTTGCAGTAAACGTTTCTCCCACCCACTTCAATCAAGCTTTTGTCGCAAAAATTGCGATTGCCCTACAGCAAAACGATCTACCGGCAGCATCACTTGAGCTGGGCCTGCCTGAGGCCATTTTCAGTGATGCCACTGAAAATGTCAGCGACTGTCTAGAGCAATTAAAAGAGCTGGGCGTATACCTTTCTGTCGACGACTTTGGCACCGGGTACGCTCCAATCAACTACCTCACCTGCCACGACCTGGATGAGATAAAAATATCCCGCCGCTTTGTTGCCCAGTGCGATAGCAGCGAGGAGAGCGGCAAATTAATAATCGCGATTATCGCCATTGCCAAGAGCCTGAACCTAAACTTGGTGGCAGAGGGCGTGGAGACCGAGGCGCAACAACACTTCTTGCGCAAACAAGGCGCAAAAATTATGCGCGGCTATCTTTTTAGCCCTGCCGTACCTGCCGATGAGCTAAAACCACTACTGGTTCCCTGGCATTTTATGGAACAATCACACCAAATAACGCGCTAGGGTAACGCGGCTGGCAGCTCCCACTGGGCGCAGGAGAAAGGCCGAGCGGAACTGGAAGTAGCGGCTTTAGCTGAAAATACTCAGTTGCGGACCTTTGGCTATCGATCAGCGTATGTCAGACCTACATCTGCGAACACCAATGTATTCAATCATCTCGGCGAAATACTATTGAAGCTGGGCTCGCTAGTAATTACTGCCACCGCGCTGGGTGAGGCCATGCTGGAAATTAGCGCACGTACCGGTGAACTGGCCAATGGAACGCTCACAGATAATGCCGACAGCATCGACGATGCCAAGGCCTACCAACGATTCATGCAGGCGGGGGATAAAAATTAACTGCCGCGGGCGGCGCAGAAAACGTCAGAGCATCGGATGTGAGTGCCGCCAAAGCACGCGCTCTATCGTTAGCGTCAAATGACCCTGTGGTTAGGCAAAATTCAACCAGCGTATCGTTAGGATCTTTAGCATAGATAGAATGGCACCAATTGTGGTCGACCTCTACAACTTCCAGCCCGGCATCCAACCACCGCTGTTTACGCGATTCGAGTTCAGCTGCATCATTCACATCAAATGAAATATGGTTTATCTGATCGGGCAGCCCTGCCGCCTTAGATATATTGGTTTCTATCTCCCCTACGCCGGGAACGTCATGCAGTTCCCAAAAAGCGATAAACTTCGAGTCATCTTCCATGCGATAAAAGAAATGCTTACCCCAACCACCTTCGGGAACCGGACCAATTTCAACCTTCACCAATTGGAAGCCCATGACTCCCTCGTAAAACCGATGTATAGCCTGAATGTCCGTACAGGCCAGTGCTAAATGATGATATCCCACGTAAATACTCCTGCAGAAATACTTAACATTGGCGGAGGCGAAATCACTTACATCGCTGCTTACGCCACAACAACACCCTACCATACTTTGTGGTATGGTGGATTCTCGATACAGTGAATCCAAATACAGTATGGCTCAACCCAAGCAAATGCAGAGTAAAAAAGAACGCTCCAGTCGCTCTGACTGGGTGTTCGCCGCGCTATCTTTGCTGGGAGAAAAGGGCCTGGACCGGGTTACCATCGATGCACTGTGCTCAAAATTGGGGCTCACCAAGGGTAGTTTTTACTGGCATTTTAAAGGCCGCCAGGAGCTGCTTTTTGCGATGGCGGAAAGCTGGGCCAGTACCAGTACCCGAGATATACACAACCAGCTGCGCAGCTCTACCATGACCGACCGGCAACAGTTGGCCGAACTCAATCGCATGTCGACCCAAATGGGCTATGGCAACATTGATAGGGCGATGCGGATATGGGCGGAAAATTGCGAGGAAACCGCCAAAGCTGTACACCAGGCCGACCGCGAAATACTGGGCTTCATTGAAGAAAAGCTCATCAATATCGGCTTAAAGCCCAAGGACGCCAGAGTTCTGAGTAAAATGTCTCACGCCTGTTCTGTGGGACTGTTCGCCGTGGGTCCCACCTTAGATAATGCAGAGCAAAAGAGCTTTATCCATATCCTTACAGACGTAATAGATAGGTTAATACAATGAGTGACAATATCGATACGGCCTCCGCCTGTCCTGCATGGGCGCCGGTGAGGGTCCGCCTCAAAGATTTTATGGAACAACACATTTACCCGGTTGAGCAGATATTGCATGGTGATGACCGGGTCGCAGCCCAAACGACACTGAGCGGCCTTATAGATCAAGCAAAAAAGGCGGGCCTTTGGGCTCTGGGACACCCGGAATCAATGGGCGGTCAGGGCATGCCCTTTATGGATTATGTGTATCTAAATGAAGTCATTGGTCGCTCGGAGTTCGGGCAAATGGTCTTTGGCACCGTCTCTTTGCAAGACTCCATCATGCTGGACCAGTTTGCGTCACCCTATTTACGCGAGCAGTTTTTGCTGCCGCTGGTGAGGGGCGACATCTATCCAAGTATCGGAATGACCGAGCCTGACATTGCCAGCTCCGACCCCACCCAATTGCAAACCACCGCAGAATTAATTGATGGTGAGTGGCTCATTCGGGGCCGCAAATGGTTTACCACCGGGGCCGATAGAGCCGCCTACACCACTGTAATGTGCCGCACGGAAGCCGACGTCTCAGGTCATCGGGCGTTTAGCATGATCATCGTTCCCACCGATACTACCGGCTACAATATTATCCGAGACACCCCATTATTGGGGATAGGTGGCGGCCACTTTGAGGTTGAGTACGATAATATCAAGGTGCCAGAATCAAACTTATTGGGCGGCCGAGGCGAAGGCTTCCTCATAGCCCAAAAGCGCTTGGGGCCCGGCCGCATTTTTCACTGCATGCGATGGCTGGGACAGGCCCAACGCGCCTTTGACCTGATGTGCTCACGCCTGCATCAGCGCCAAGCCTTTGGTGGTTCATTGGCAGACAAACAGCTGCTGCAAAAGCATGTGTTCGACAGCGCTACTGAAATACAAAGCGCCCGTTTGGCGACCTTGGACACAGCCAAGCGAATTGATGCCGGAGAAGATGCACGCGTCGAAATAGGCATGATAAAAGTCGTGGGCGCGCACATGTTACACGGGGTAGTTGATCGTGCCATTCAAGTCTTCGGCGCTGCCGGGCTGACCGATGATACGCCGCTGAGCAGAATGTACAGACATGCTCGAGAGGCTCGGATTTATGACGGCCCCGACGAGGTTCATATTCAATCGGTGGCAAAGCGTCTTCTTAAGACCTATGCCGATGACGGGCCCGGATGGGACTTTGGCGAGCGAGATGCGGAGCGACACCTGTGAGCAACCATACTCTAATAGTAGAAGCGGCGAGAAAATACCTGGGCGGTGATCCAATCGTGCAGGATTTACAGGCGCTTACCGGCGGTGCTGCCTCGGCTACCTGGCGCTTTGACCTCACAACTAACACCGCTATAACCCCCTGCATTCTTCGCTTGCAAGACGGCGCCGGCATCGAAACCCTGGCGCTCGACAAAACCATCGAGGCACGCGTACAAACAGCCGCGACAGAGGCTGGGCTGCCTGTGGCAAAAGTACTTTTTGTATTACAGCCTGAAGATAAACTCGGGTCGGGCTATGTCATGGAACGATTACCTGGCGCCTCCATTCCACAAAAAATTCTGGGCGATGACAGCTTTGCACCGGGGAGGCGCTTGATGACCTCGCAGTGCGGAGAAATACTCGCCGGTATTCATGCGATTGGCACCACTGATCTCGCGGCCCTGCCGACGCTGTCTGCCGGGCCACTGCTGGACCTCTATGAGCAATCGTATCGCAGCATAGGACAAGACCTGCCCGCTTTTGAGCTCGCATTTCGCTGGTTAAAAGCCAACGCTCCAACCGTGCAAAGTTCTGCCTTGGTACACGGTGATTTTCGCAACGGTAATTTTTTGGTCGATGCCAATAAAGGTATAACCACAGTACTCGATTGGGAACTGGCTCATTTAGGTGATCCCATGGAAGACCTGGGCTGGCTGTGTGTAAATTCTTGGCGCTTTGGCAAATCGGAACTGGCTGTCGGTGGTTTTGGTCACAGGGAAGAGCTGTTCAGCGCCTACGAGAACGCAGGAGGAGCAACTATTGAGCCTGCACGAGTGCAGTTTTGGGAGCTTCTGGGTGTCCTGAAATGGGGCGTGATCTGTCTCAGCATGAGTAGTAGCCACCTGACCGGCGAGCCACCATCGTTAGAACGCGCCGCTATAGGAAGACGTGTATCTGAGACTGAAATCGATTTAATTCAACTGCTAAAGCTTATTCTCAAGGGGCCGCAAAATGACGCATCAACCCACTAAACAAAGTCTCGTTGAAGCGACTCGCAAGTTTCTGGAGCAAGAACTCAAGCCCGCGCTTACCGACACGGCCCTGCAGTACAAACTGCGCATTGCGATGAATGTATTGGCAATCGTCGAAAGAGAGCTTGCTCAGGAAGATGTGGCTGAGCAGGAGCAATGCACCGGATTGAAGTACTTGCTGGGCAGTGACTCCGATTCAACCCAGGATATGACCACCCAACTGTGCCAGCGCATACAACAGGGTGAGTTCGATAGTACCGAAGATGCGCTATTGGAACACCTTGAACAAACAGCCCTCAATCGGCTAGCTATCGACAACCCGCGCTATTCGACCTATCGCCAACTAAGCCTTGACCCTACTTAGTTATAAAAATCTAGACTCCTAGATATAATAATAAGTACTTGGTGTTTTTTTAGCATTCTTATAATGAATATTCTTACATCACCGAGCTTAGCTTGCCGCTAGCTTAGATGCCTGACATAAAGGCAAACCTATCGAAAGATAGGGACGCAACGTCACCGGCCTATGGGGTTTTCCCCAAGACAGCGGAATCGCTGGAGTCGAATGCAACCTTCGCGTCCTTCTTGGGATCGCCGAACTGTGCCCACATACTTCCTCGAGACTGCCGATACCCATCGGTACCCACAGAAGTCAGCGGTGGCCAAGCTGACACTACCACCAATTATGGTGACAACATTGGCAATGGGGGCACTTCCAATGGGTCCTATAGGCATTATTTCCCTAAAAGGGTAGCACGCGGTATGCTGATAGCCTGATGGGTAGAAATACCCCAATAGGCTGAAATTCAGCGCAGGCGATGCTCCCCACCATTAGGCGATGCTCTCTTTTGCGTTCGGTTACGACCGTATTTTCATTCCTTCATCTTGCACCAGATGCTGATTTTAACGAATCGGTGGTCGTTGAGCGGTCCCTAAATATTAGCCACAATAAAAGGATTTGAAATGCAGTTATCGAAACTACTACTGGTCGCCGCGACCAGTCTAAGCGTGCTGTTAGGCGCTTGTAGCGACAGCAGCGATAATCGCGCTGGCGCAGCACCCGTAGTAGTAGCCCCTCCGGCCCCCGTCGCCGCAGATGAAAAATCAGTATTCACCGTAGCTAATGGGTGTTTCGCGTTGGGCTTGGGTGATGCCGGTAACTATATCTCGGCCGCTTCCGATACAAGTTACCAACTAGCCGCAACCGATGCCGCCCAGGCGGCACGTT